>NZ_JBIWNX010000003.1:0-54580 GCF_044767415.1 Nocardioides sp. NPDC101246 | reverse complement strand
CGTCCGTGCTCCCCGCGTCCGTGCTCCCCGCGTCCGTGCTCCCCGCGTCCGTGCTCCCCGCGTCCGTGCTCCCCGCGTCCGTGCTCCCCGCGTCCGTGCTCCCCGCGTCCGCGGGGATGAGCCGACGGGCCGTCGGGCTGCGAGCGAGCCCACGGCGGTGCTCCCCGCGTCCGCGGGGATGAGCCGGAAGACCCGAAGACGAGCGACGCCATGGACCTGTGCTCCCCGCATCCGCGGGGATGAGCCGCCCGAGGGGATCGGATCCTGGAAGGGCCTCGTGTGCTCCCCGCGTCCGCGGGGATGAGCCGTTGATGCCATGCCGCAGCAGATGCGCTTGATGGTGCTCCCCGCGTCCGCGGGGATGAGCCGGGTGGCAACCCCTCCTCCCTCCAGATTCCCCGGTGCTCCCCGCGTCCGCGGGGGATGAGCCCTGCTCGGCCATCGTGGTGGCCTCGACCACCCCGGTGCTCCCCGCGTCCGCGGGGATGAGCCGAACCACCACTCGTCGAGGTCGACCACGTTGGCGTGCTCCCCGCGTCCGCGGGGATGAGCCCGGCGTTCACCTCCTCGCGGACGGCTCCCTGACGTGCTCCCCGCGTCCGCGGGGATGAGCCGCGACCGCCGAAGAGGCCACGACCGCCTGTGCGGTGCTCCCCGCGTCCGCGGGGATGAGCCCCACGGCGAGTGGACGCGCAACGGCGGCAAGGAGTGCTCCCCGCGTCCGCGGGGATGAGCCGTAGGCCCTGAACGAGCCGTCCGAGCCGTACGTGTGCTCCCCGCGTCCGCGGGGATGAGCCCCTGTGGGGCAAGTTCAAGGACTCGATAGCCTGGTGCTCCCCGCGTCCGCGGGGATGAGCCCTCCCACTCGTCGACCTCGTTCGGGGTGGCGGGGTGCTCCCCGCGTCCGCGGGGATGAGCCCGGTCGCATGCGTGCGGCCAACGGCAGGTTCGCGTGCTCCCCGCGTCCGCGGGGATGAGCCACGGGCGGTTTCTATCACGAATGTGTGAACACCGTGCTCCCCGCGTCCGCGGGGATGAGCCCAACTCCACGCCTTACGGCGGCAACGTGTGGGCGTGCTCCCCGCGTCCGCGGGGATGAGCCTCCGACCGTGCCCACCCAGACGCCTGGGACGAAGTGCTCCCCGCGTCCGCGGGATGAGCCTCACCGTCGACACCGACCCCCTTCCACCCCCGGTGCTCCCCGCGTCCGCGGGGATCAGCCGGCCGTCCTGGTGGAGAACGTCGCGGAGGCCGCGTGCTCCCCGCGTCCGCAGGGATGAGCCCTGACCCCGTCCGACCTGCACGGCCACGGGCGAGTGCTCCCCGCGTCCGCGGGGATGAGCCGTTCCTCGAGCACGAGATCAAGATGCTCGACGTGTGCTCCCCGCGTCCGCGGGGATGAGCCGCCAGGCCACGGGAACGATGCCGACGTGGCGACGTGCTCCCCGCGTCCGCGGGGATGAGCCCAGGCCGCAGTGCATCGCCGCCCCGTGCAGGCAGTGCTCCCCGCGTCCGCGGGGATGAGCCGTGTCCCCGTGGACGACCAGGTTCCGACCGGCGGTGCTCCCCGCGTCCGCGGGGATGAGCCCTGCTCGAAGATGGGGGCGGCGTCAGTCTCCAGGGTGCTCCCCGCGTCCGCGGGGATGAGCCCGAAGCCGGCCGAGTGCACGTCGCGACCCACATGTGCTCCCCGCGTCCGCGGGGATGAGCCGGTCGCCCGCACCATCGACAACCACGCCCCGCCGGTGCTCCCCGCGTCCGCGGGGATGAGCCGGACCGCACCGCCGAGCGCCGGGCCAACGCTGTGTGCTCCCCACGTCCGCGGGGATGAGCCGAACGGCTGCAAGACGTTGCCCTTGACCAGGGAGTGCTCCCCGCGTCCGCGGGGATGAGCCGTCGCCCGGGAATCGGTCGAGCGCAGTCATGACGTGCTCCCCGCGTCCGCGGGGATGAGCCACTAGGAGCACGACATGTCCACCAGCCAGACCGCGTGCTCCCTGCGTCCGCGGGGATGAGCCGGCGCAGAACGGTCAGGTCGCCGGGCTCTCGCGCGTGCTCCCCGCGTCCGCGGGGATGAGCCGCGACGAACCTCGTCTACATTGAGTTCTCGGCCGTGCTCCCCGCGTCCGCGGGGATGAGCCCATCGGGGTCGAGCGGGCGGTCGCCATGCGCAAGTGCTCCCCGCGTCCGCGGGGATGAGCCCAGGCAGTTGTCCGATCGTGAGTGGTCCCTGATGTGCTCCCCGCGTCCGCGGGGATGAGCCGTGCGACGAATGCGCCGAGTGGGTCGACCTCGAGTGCTCCCCGCGTCCGCGGGGATGAGCCGGACCGGATCAAGTCCCGCATCGGTAGCACGGCGTGCTCCCCGCGTCCGCGGGGATGAGCCGTACCGGTCCTGCTTGTCGAACCGGTCGGGCATGTGCTCCCCGCGTCCGCGGGGATGAGCCGACCGTGGCCGGAGATGCGCCGTCCGGAGCGATGTGCTCCCCGCGACTGCGGGGATGAGCCCGCGGCCTCGAACTCCTTGGCCTTCTTGTCGGCGTGCTTCCCGCGACCGCGGGAATGAGCTCGCGCGACGGGTCGGGCTGAGTCGCGACGGTCTCTACAATGCACCTTCCGCGGAGGGCATTCCGACCTGGTCGGCGATCCTCAAGGTGACGACCGCACTCGGACTGAGGCTCAAGCTGCGCTCCTGCGCGCGGAGAACGATCTCGCTTCTACCAGCAGCGGTGATGAAGAGCCCAGCCGAGTGTTCTTCTTCTCCCAGGCATCACTGGCCCACGAGACCGGCCGCACTCTCTACGCCAGCGGTGACCTCAACGGGGCCGAGGCCGCGCTGACCCGCAGCGTCGAACTGCGCGGCAAGGAGTTCGTACGCACCCACGCAGTCACCCTCGGCTACCTCGGCGAGATCCAGGCCGCCCGCGGCCACCTCGACCGCGCCGGAGCAACCTGGTCGACCGCACTGGACGCGACCGTCGGCGTACGGTCCGGCCGAGTTCGAGACATGGCCGCCACCGTCCGGCAGGTGCTGCAGCCCGTACGTGCCACCAGCGAGTTCGCCGACTTCGACCAGCGCGCCGCAGCCTATCTCGCAACAGCCTGAACGAACGCCCCACCACCAAGGAGCACGCGTGGAATCGATCCCCATGACCCCCATCGCCACCGTCGTCGGCGGCCGCACGGAGCCCACCGACGACTACTGGGGTGGCACCCAGGCGATCATCCGCCTCGACCCCGACCTGTATCCGGTCGAGGCGACCCAGGGTCTGGAGGAGTTCTCCCACCTTGAGGTCGTCTTCTTCTTCCACCTCACCGACCAGACCGACCTCAACCTCGGGCTACGTCGTGCCCGCGAGAACCCCGTCTGGCCCGAGGTCGGCAACCTCGGCCACCGCAACATGCGCCGCCGCAACTGGCTCGGCATCTCCCGCTGCAAGCTCCTCAAGGTCGACGGGCTCGACCTCCACGTCGAAGACCTCGACGCCGTCGATGGCACCCCCGTCCTTGATGTGAAGCCATGGTTCGCCGAGTTCGGCACACGCGGCGACACCCGCCAACCAGCCTGGGTCACCGACATGCTTGGCGATTACTTCGCTCCTCAGCGCGACTGAATGTTGATCGACCGCCGATCGGTGAATGACTGTGTTGGTCTCGACACGCCTTCGCCTAGCGGCTCCGGCGGCTCGACCCGCGCGGCGGCTGGGATCAGCGGCAGAAGGCGTAGACGACGAGGCCGTGGTCCTCGCCGGAGAAGACCTGGTCGAGGGCCTTGCCGGTGAGGTGGGCGTCGACGTAGCGCGGGGCGGGGCCGGTGGCGACGATGGCGTGGCCGGGGAGTCGGCCAGTCATGTCGCGTGGGGCCTCGGCGCTCCAGCAGTCGTGCTTCGCGATGAGGGCGGCGGGGCTGCCGGGGGCCATCGGGCGCCCGGCCCAGACGCCGCCGTCCTCGGGCTCGGCGCCGAGCTGCACCAGCGCCACGGCGACGGCCGATGCGTACATCGCCCAGATGCCGAGGGCCCAGAACCCCTTGCGTCCGAGGAAGGCACTCACTCCCGGGCAACGCGGCAGCGGGCCTCGGGGTTACGGCTCGTGGCCAGGACCGGCCACGTCGTGGTCGTGGATCCAGGCGAGATGGCGGTCGTACGCACCGGGTGACCCGAGCCGTTTGTTGCGAGCCTGAGCGCGCGGACCGTCGGGGAGGTGGAGGACGTCGGCGGCGGCCAGCGAGGCGATCTGGATCCGGCGGGTGCGGTCGCGGCGGCGTACCTCGTAGGTCGCGAGGGCGCGGGCGGTGTCGTCGTCGGTGGCGAGGCACTCGGCCAGGACGATCGCGTCCTCGATCGCCTGGGCGGCACCTTGGCTGTGGTGGGGCGCCATCAGGTGGGCGGCGTCGCCGAGCAACGTGACACGGCCGCGCGACCAGGTGGCCAGGGGAGGACGGTGGAAGAGTGCCCAGTGCTCCGAGCACGGTGCGGCGGAGATCATCTGGACCACGGCCGGGTGCCAGCCCGCGTAGGCGTGCACGTGCTCGTCGGGGTCGGCCGGCCAGGACCACGAGTCCGATGCCCAGGGTCCGAGCTGCCGCTTGACCAGCAGGAACGCGTGGTCGCCGGTACCGACCGGATGATGCAACAGGTGGCCGTCGGCACCCGTCCACACCTGCACCCGGCCAGGATCGGGGAGCAGGGTGAGCCGCGAGCGCGGGACGATCCCACGCCAGGCGATGCAGCCGGAGAACTGGGCGTCGTCGTAGCCGACGACGTGCTCGCGCAGCATCGATCCGGCGCCGTCGGCGCCGATGACCAGGTCGGCCTCGACCGACCCGCCGTCGGCGAACTCCAAGGTCACGGGTCCGTCGCCGGAGTCGGTCAGCTCGACCAGACGGTGGCCGAGGTGGAGCCCGTCGGTGCCGAAGGCCTGGCCCAGGAGCGCACGCAGGTCGGCGTGACCGATGCCGTAGCAGGGCGCCCCGGCGCGGTCGGTGTACTCCGCGGCCGAGAGCACCCGGCCGATCGCGGCGCCGGTGTGGCCGTCGCGCCAGACCCAGCCGTCGACGGTCGCCGCCGCCTCACCGAGATCCGGCTCGAGTCCGATGCGCTCCAGGAGCCTGGTCGCGTTGGCCGGTAGCAGCACGGCGTCGCCGGCCGGGCGAGGATCGGCCGCGGCCTCGTACACCTCGACCTCGATACCCCTGCGGCGCAGCTCGACGGCGAGGGTCAGACCGCCGATGCCGGCGCCGATGATCGTGACCCGCCGGACACGACGATCCCTGCGTAAAGCTGCCCGAGCCATCCGGGTGACTGACATCGCACGCTCCTTGGGGAGGTTACGTTCGAAACGTACCTCAGGGGCGTGTGTGCTCGTGGACGGTTACGACAACGTCATTTGACGTCGAGTGTCTGGTCCTTGCCGATGTCGCTGGTCTCGATGGGGCCGAGGCCGAGAAGATCCAGGGCGAGGTTGCCGAGGTCGGCGTTGCGTACGGGCTGAGGGCCTTCGTAGTCGGGGCGACTCTTGCCCGGGTCGCGGTAGTCGTCGGCGTTGAGCTCGTAGAGGTCTGCGCCGGCGCCGGCGTCCGGCCCCCACACGACGAACGGGATCCGATAGTTCTCGTAGACCTTCTCGGAGTGGTTGGTGATGCCCGGCTTGAAGCCGTGGTCGGCGGTGAGGATGACGTCGAGCTCCTTCGCCAGCCCGGGATCGGCGTCGACGACGTCGAGGAACTCGCCGACCTGGGCGTCGGACTCCTCGACGGCATCGAGGTACTCCGGCGACATCCCGCCGAACTCGTGTCCGGCGACGTCGGGCAGGGACAGATGTACGAAGGTGAGGTCCCGTTGCTCCTCGGCGAGGTCCTCGACGGCTTCCGGGACCAGCTCGTCGTGGTCGTCGATCGGCACGTAGAGGTCGATGTCGTCCTCCCAGGCCCGCTGCCACAGCTCGAACTTCTGCTTCGTCACGAAGACACCGGTGCTGAGCCCGGCCTCGTGGGCGACGGTGAACACCGAGTCCTCGTCCTTCGCGATGGACCTCGCCGGGTCGCCGACGTTCCAGGTGACCCCGTGACCGCCCTCGTCGGGGTCGATCGGGTCGCTGGTGACCATGCCGGTGTGGTTGGGCAGGGTGATGTTCTTCTCGTAGGCGGTGCGGGCGTTGAGCGTCGAGGCGCCTTCGTCGATCAGCCGGTGGATGTTGGGCGTCTTGGCCGGCCCCAGCTTCGTCAACGCATCCGGGTTGAGCCCGTCGATCGAGATCGCGAGCACCTTCCGGTCGACCGGGGTGGGCTCACGCTCCGCGCGGTCGCCACCACCGCTCGCGTCACCACGGCTGCCCCCGTCGCCACTGCCGCCGTCCCGGTCGGGCAGGGCGGTGAGGGCCACGACGAGCACGACGACGAGGAAGATCCCGACGGAGAGGAGAGGGAAGAGGCGACGCACCGGCACACCCTAAGTGAACCCGATGGCGCCGCAGGCGAACGCTCAGCGAATGTCTAGTGACTGAGTTGAGTTCAACGTGCTGCCGGGGATGGGACCCAGGCCGAGCAGGTCGAGGGCCAGGTTGCCGAGGTCGCCGTTGCGGATCGGCTGCCTGCCGGCGTACGTCGGCCGGCTCGTCCCCGGCGCCCGGTAGTCGGGGTTGAGGCGGTAGAGCGAGGCGCCGCGGGCGACCCCGGGGCCCCACACGACGAACGGGATCCGGTAGTTGGAGTAGAGGTGCGCGCTGTGGTCCTTGGCGCCGGCCTTGAAGCCGTGGTCGGCGGTGAGGATGACGTACGTCGACCGCTTCAGCGTCGTCGAGGAGTCGATCGCCTTCAGCAGCCGACCGATGCGGGCATCGGTGCGGATCACCGAGGCGCGGTAGGCCGCGCTCATCCCGCCATCGCGGTGGCCGTAGTGGTCGGGGGAGCCGAGGTGGACGAAGGTGAAGGCACGCTTCTTGCTCGCCAGGTCGCGGGCGGCCCGGTCAGCCAGGTCGGCGTCGCCGTCGACCACGAACCGGTCGATCGAGGGCCAGGAGCGGTCGAAGAGGCCGAACTTCGACTTCGAGGCGAACAGGGCGCTGCTCCGGCCGGTCCGCTCGACCTGGCTGAAGACCGACGAGACCGGGTGTCCGGCGGTCTTCTGCACCGTCATCCACGACCGGTCGGTGTTCCAGGTGACCCCGTGGCCGTGGGCGGAACGGGTGATCCTGCGGCTGGTGACCATCGAGGTGTGGTTGGGCAGGGTGACGTTCTGCTCGTACTCGCTGCGGGCCTCGCGGGTCGAGGCGCCGCCACGCATCAGCCGGTAGATGTTGGGCAGCCTCTTGGGGCCCAGCCTGTCGATCGCGGTCACGCTCAGACCGTCGACGGAGATCGCCAGCACCCGCTTCGTCGTCGCCGCCTGCGCGGGCCGCCCGGGCAGCTCGACGACAGCGAAGGTGACGCCCAGCAGGGCGATCATGACCATCAGCACCAGCGACCGTCGAGAAATCGTCATAACCGGACGTTAACAACAGTTTCGTACGCCGCTCATGAACGTGAGATGGATCTCGGGTATGTCTCGAGTGACCCCCAGCACTGCGAAGTGGCGGTGTTTGGGCCTAGCCTTGACGATCGTGCAGTCCGTCTCGTCACTGGGTTCGACCTCGTCCCTGGGTTCAGCCCAGCCCGATCGCGACGCCCCGATCGGGATCTTCGACTCGGGGTTCGGTGGTCTCACCGTGGCACGTTCGGTGATCGACCAGCTCGCCCACGAGTCGATCCTGTACGTCGGGGACACCGCCCGAGCCCCCTACGGCCCCAAGCCGATCGCCGAGGTGCGCGAGTACGCCCTGGAGTGCCTCGACCATCTCGTCGCGCAGGGTGTGAAGGCGCTGGTCATCGCGTGCAACTCGGCCTCGGCCGCGATGCTGCGCGATGCCCGGGAGCGCTACAAGCCGCTGCCCGTCGTCGAGGTGATCCTGCCGGCGACCCGCCGCGCCGTCGCCGCCTCCCGCACCGGCCGTATCGGGGTCATCTGCACCCACGCGACGGCCGAGTCGATGGCCTACGACGACGCGTTCGCCGCCGCCCCGCACGTGGAGCTGCACACCCGGGCGTGCCCGCAGTTCGTCCCGTTCGTCGAGGCCGGCATCACCGGCGGCGACGATCTCCTGGCCGCCGCGCACGAATATCTGGACCCGCTGACCAGTGCCGGGGTCGACACGCTGATCCTCGGGTGCACCCACTACCCGCTCCTGACTGGTGTGATCTCCTATGTGATGGGCGACAACGTGACGCTGGTCAGCAGTGCCGAGGAGTCGGCGAAGGACGTCTACCGCGTCCTGGCCGAGCACGACCTGATGCGCGAGGGTGGGGAGCCGACCTACACGTTCCTGACCACCGGCAACCCCGCCGAGTTCAAGGCGATCGGCGCCCGCTTCCTCGGTCCGGAGCTCGCCGCCGCCCAGCAGTTCGCCGGGGGGATGGGATGACCTCCGGGATGCGGCTGACCATCATCGGATGCTCGGGCTCCTATCCGGGGCCCGACAGCCCCGCCTCCTGCTATCTCGTCGAGGCCGACGACGATGCCGGACGTACGTGGCGGATCGTCCTCGACATGGGCAACGGCGCGCTCGGGGTCCTGCAGCGCTACATCGACCCGCTGCTGATCGACGCGGTCCTGCTCTCGCACCTGCACGCCGACCACTGCGTCGACATGACCTCCTACTACGTGCTCCGCAAGTGGCACCCGACCGGCCCGCAGCCGCCGATCCCGGTCTACGGCCCCAAGGGCACCGGCCGGCGCTTGGCGAAGGCGTACGACCTGCCCAAGCGCCCCGGGATGCGCGAGGAGTTCGCGTTCTCGACCTACACCGGGCCGATCCATCTCGGTCCCTTCCGGATCATTCCGACGGCCGTGGAGCACCCGGTCGATGCGTACGGGCTCCGGATCGAGGCGCACGGCAAGGTCATCGCCTACAGCGGCGACACCGCCGAGACCGAGGCGCTGCTCGACATCGCCACCGACGCCGACCTGTTCGTCTGCGAGGCCGCCTTCCGCGACGGCGTCGAGAACCCGCCCGGGGTGCACATCACCGGCGTCCACGCCGGCGAGTACGCCACCAAGGCGCATGTGAAGAAGCTCGTCGTCACCCACGTCCCGCCCTGGCACGACTCCGCCGACGCCCTTCGCGAAGCGCGCTCGGCGTACGACGGGCCGACTGAGCTGGCGGCGACCGGAGCTGTCTACACGGTCTGAGTCGCTCGCTGGTCGAGCCGGGCTCAGACCAGCCCGGCGTCGTGGACGGTGATCGCGATCTGAACCCGGTTGGTGGCACCGAGCTTGTCGAACAGGCGAGACACGTGCGCCTTGACGGTGGGGATCGAGAGGTAGAGCTCCTTGGCGATCTCGGCGTTGCTCAGCCCGCGACCGACGGCGAGTGCGACCTCGTGCTCGCGCTCGGTGAGCTCCTCGAGCCGGCGGTTGGCCGCAGCGGCACGCTCGCCGGTCGGCTCGGCGCGGAGCCGGGTGATCAGGGTGCGGGTGGCCTTGGGGGAGAGGATCGGCTCGCCCGAGGCGACCGCGCGGATCGCCGCGACGATCTCGGGCGGCGGCGTGTCCTTGAGCAGGAACCCGTCGGCGCCGGCGGCGAGAGCGTCGACGACGTACTCGTCGGCGCCGAAGGTCGTCAGTACGATCACCCGTGGCGCCCGGGACTCGGTCATCAAGCGCCGGGTCGCCTCGAGCCCGTTGATCCGTGGCATCCGGATGTCCATCAGCACCACGTCAGGGACGGACGTACGCACCAGTGCGAGCGCCTCCTGGCCGTCGGTCGCCTCGCCGACGACCTCGATGTCGGCCTGACCGCCGAGCATCAGCCCGAGGGCCGAACGCACCAGCGGGTCGTCGTCGACGATCCCCACCTTGATCTTGATCGGAGTCTCTGGGCTGGTCCCTGGGCTGCTCACTGGCCCCACGGTAGCCATGCTTCGAGAATGAAGACATCCTTTTCCGTACGGTGCGCGAGCCGTCCGCCCGCGAGATCGACGCGCTCGGTGAGCCCGATCAGGCCCAACCCGGCGCCGGGCGTGTTGGAGTCGAAGCCGAGCCGGTTGCGCAGAAGGACTTCGATGCCGTGCTCGATCGACCCGCTCAGCGTGATCCGCAGCAGTGCCCCCGGAGCGTGCTTGCGGGCGTTGGTGATGCCCTCCTGCACGACCCGGTAGATCGAGCGTCCCACCGCCTCCGGTGGGGAGCCCTCGACGTCGTCGTCGAAGGTGATGTTCATGCCGCCCGAGCGAGCCTCCTCGACGAGACGGCCTAGATCTGCGTACGTCGGCTGGGGCGCGGTCTCGGGATCCTCGCCGTTGCCGCGCAGCACGCCGAGGACCGCCCTGAGATCCTCGAGCGCATGGTGGGCACCGTCGCGGATGGTGCCCACCTGGGCCCGGACCTGGTCGGCGGAGAGGTCCTCGCGGAACGCGAGCGCGCCGGCCTGCATGGAGATGTGTGAGATGCGGTGGGCGAGCACGTCGTGCATCTCGCGAGCGATCCGCCGGCGCTCGGTCTCGCGGGCCTGGGAGACGCGCAGCGCCTGCTCGGCCTCGGCGGTCTCGGCACGGAGCCGGAGGGTGGCGATCAGCTCACGTCGGGAGCCGATGTACATGCCCCACGCGACCATCGCGGCGATGACCGCCACGCTGACACCCGCGTTGATGCCCCACAGCGCGAACCCCGTCGGTCCAGAGGGGGCGGCCGTGTCCATCACCGCGAGCCAGAACATCCCGGCCACGAAGCTGAGCAGCGACATCGGGATGATCTCGCGCCAGCGGCGGCGGGTCGCCAGCGATACCAGGGCGAGCGCGGACGCGCCGGCGGCGAGGATCGAGAATGCGCTGGCGACGGTGACGATCGTGACGATCGCGACCGGCCAGCGACGCCGCCAGATGACCAGGACCAGGCTGGCGACGCCGAGGACGATGTCGAGCGCGAGACGCCAGTCCGGCCAGCCACCGACGCTGCTGCTCAGCCCGAGCGCGCTGATCCCCAGCGCGGCGAGATAGCGCCAGACGTGTCCCCACAGGCTCAGGCGTGGCTGATAGTCGTCCGGGGAACGTTGCTGCACGGCGTACACGCTAGTCACCGAAGGTCCTCGACACAGGATCCCGTGGTCGCGGCGGGCCCCATACTTTCGTCGGGTTGCAGGTCATCCGTATGTCCGATGCAGTCTGCGCCGGATGCACGGCAGGATGTACGTCATGATCAAAGTCGAAGGACTGACGAGGGTCTATGGGACCTTCACCGCGGTCGACGACGTGTCGTTCACCGCCGAGGCCGGCAAAGTCACCGGCTTCCTCGGCCCGAACGGCGCGGGCAAGTCGACCTCCATGCGCATCATGGTCGGACTGACCAACCCCACCAAGGGTCGGGCAACGATCAACGGCAGCCTCTATGCCGACCTCCCCAATCCCGGCCGCCACGTCGGCGTCCTGCTCGACGCCAGCGCCCAGCACGACGGCCGCACCGGCCGCGAGGTGCTCACTCTCGCCGCGATGACGATGGGCCTGCCCAAGTCGCGCGTCGACGAGATGCTCGAGCTGGTCTCGCTGACGCCGTCGGAGGCCAAGCGCCGGATCAAGAACTACTCCCTGGGCATGAAGCAGCGTCTCGGCATCGCGCACGCGCTGATCGGTGACCCCAAGGTGCTGATCCTGGACGAGCCGGCCAACGGCCTCGACCCGGCGGGCATCCGCTGGATGCGCGGCCTGCTGAAGGAGTACGCCGACCGCGGCGGCACCGTCCTGCTCTCCTCCCACCTGCTGCACGAGGTGGAGCAGATCGCCGACGAGCTGATCCTCATCGGCAACGGCCGCATCGTGGCCGAGGGCACCAAGGACGAGATCCTCTCCAGCCAGGGCACCGTCGGCCAGTCCCTGGTCACCGCCCTGGACAACGAGGCGCTCACCGTCGCGCTCAAGGCCAAGGGCTACAGCGTCGAGCCGATCGGCACCGGCATGCGCGTCTCCGCCGCACCGGCCGAGGTCGGCAAGGCGGCCCTGGAGGCGAGCGTCGTGCTCACCGACCTGCGTGACGGCGGTGCCGGGCTCGAGGACATCTTCCTGCAGCTCACCGCCGAAACCCAGCGCGAGAACGTCGCGCAGATCCACGCCGAAGGAGTCTCCTCATGAGCGCCGTTTCCGTAGCGCCGTCGACCCCGCTGCCCACGGCCTCCAAGGTGCCGTTCGGGCGCCTGGTGATGGTCGAGTGGCGCAAGATGACCGACACGCGCGCCGGCCGGGTCATGCTGATGATCACCGGTGGGCTCATCGCCCTGGTCGCGGGCATCATCCTGCTCGTCACGGCGCTGTCCGACATGTCCGCGCTGGACGCCTCGACCTGGATGAGCGCCCTCTCGTTCCCGGTCTCGCTCCTGGTGCCGGTGCTGGCGATCATGATCGTGACCCAGGAGTGGGGCCAGCGCACCCACATGGTCACCTTCACCCTCGAGCCCAGCCGGCTCAAGGTCGTCTTCGCGAAGCTCGTGGCGGTCTTCGTCCTCGGCATCGTGACCATGGCCATCGCGGTCGGCATCGGTGCGCTCGGGACGGTGGCGGGAGCGGCGATCGCCGGATCGGACCCGAGCTGGAACGTGACCGGTGAGGCGCTCGCGTGGACCCTGGCGACGCAGATCCTCTACCTGCTCATGGGCTTCGGGTTCGCGATGCTGCTGCTCAACACCCCGGCGGCTCTGGTCATCTACTACGGCTACACGCTGATCCTGGAGGCGTCCGTCTTCAGCGCCCTCTACTTCATCTTCGACTGGGCGCAGGACGTCTTCCCGTGGATCTCGATGCAGGTCGCGATGATGCCCTTCATCGCCGGCAACGAGATGCAGGCGGCCGGAGTCGCCGTCGAGGACGGAGCGCTCGGGATCGCCCGGCTGGCCACCTCGATCGCGCTGTGGGTCGGGCTGCCGCTGGTGCTCGGCACGATGCGGGTCCTCAAGTCCGAGCTGAAGTAGTTCATCGGACTGTTCGCGACACGACACGCGGGGGTGGGTGCTTCGGCACCCGCCCCCGTCATCGTTGTGAGCCGTGGGCAACTACCTGCGTTACGCGGCGCTGGGCGACAGCGCCACCGTTGGCCTCGGCGACCCGGTCATCGAGGGTTGGCGAGGATGGGCCCGGCTGCTCGCCGAGGCTCTGGGCCAGACGTACTACATCTCGTATCGCAACACCGCGGTGATCGGTGCGACGTCGACCGTGGTGGTCGAGCAGCAGCTCGCTGATGCCGTGGCGCACCGGCCCGACGTGGCCTCGCTGATCGTCGGGGTCAACGACGTGATGCGCTCGGCCTGGGACACCGCCAGGCTCCGGGACGACCTGATGACCTGCGCCGACGCGCTCGCGGGTCAGGGCGCGCTGCTGATGACGGCGCGCTTCCACGACCACTCGGTGATGTGGCCGATGCCGGGCTGGATGAAGCGGTCGATCCAGCGGCGGACCGCTGATCTCAACGCCATCTGGGACGAGGTCCATGCCACCTACGGGGGTCTGCGGCTCGACCTGGGTGCGGTGCCCGACCTGCACGAGCGGAGGTTCTGGGCCGCCGACCGGCTGCATCCCTCCGAGCTCGGCCACCGGCGGATGGCGCGTGCGTTCGGCGAGCAGCTGGTGACGTACGGCTTCACCTTCGAGCCTCCGTCGCTGGAGCCGGCCGGCGGCCTGCCGACCACCTGGCGGCAGGACCTGGCCTGGATGGCCGGTGAGGGAGTGCCGTGGATGGGGCGGCGCGCGCGGGATCTGGGGCCCTGGGTGGTGCGCCGGGCCTGGGCGCGACCGGCTCGACCGGAGCGGACGCCGGTTGCATAGGGTGGTCCCGTGACCACACGAGCTGACGGGCGCGCCGACGACGAGCTGCGCCCCATCAAGATCACCCGCAACTGGCTCGACCACGCGGCCGGTTCCGTCCTCATCGAGTTCGGCAAGACCCGGGTCCTGTGCGCCGCCTCGGCCTCCGAGGGCGTGCCGCGCTGGCGCAAGGGCTCCGGGCTGGGCTGGGTGACGGCGGAGTACGCCATGCTCCCCGCCTCCACCCAAGAGCGCTCCTCCCGCGAGTCGGTGAAGGGCAAGATCGGCGGACGTACCCACGAGATCTCCCGGCTGGTCGGGCGCTCGCTGCGCGCCGTCATCGACTACAAGGCGCTCGGCGAGAACACCATCAACATCGACTGCGACGTACTGCAGGCCGACGGCGGCACGCGCACCGCGGCCATCACCGGCGCCTACGTCGCGCTGGCCGACGCGGTCGCCTCGCTGGGTGTCTCCAAGGCGCTGACCGGGTCCGTCGCGGCGATCTCGGTCGGGATCATCGACGGTGTGCCGCGCCTCGACCTCCCCTACGAGGAGGACGTCCGCGCCGAGACCGACATGAACATCGTGATGACCGGCGAGGGCAAGTTCGTCGAGGTGCAGGGCACCGCCGAGGGCGTCGCCTTCGATCGCGCCGAGCTCGACGCGCTGCTGGCGCTGGGCGAGAAGGGCTGCGCCGACCTGACCAAGCTGCAGGAGGCCGCACTTGCCGGCTGAGCCGAAGGTCCACGTCGCCTCGCGCAACGCCAAGAAGCTGGAGGAGATGTTCCGGATCCTCTCGCCGCTGGTGCCTGGGGTCTCGGTCGTCGGCCTCGACGACGTCGCCCACTACGACGAGCCGGTGGAGGACGCGCCTGACTTCGAGGGCAATGCGCTGATCAAGGCCAGGGCCGGGTTCAAGGCCACCGGCCTGCCGACCGTCGCCGACGACTCGGGGCTCTGCGTCGACGCGCTCAACGGGATGCCCGGGGTGCTCTCGGCACGCTGGGGTGGCCCGCCCAAGTCGGACGCGCGCAACAATGAGCTCCTCCTGGCTCAGGTCTCCGACGTCCCCGACGAGCGCCGCGGCGCCCATTTCGCCTGCGCGATCGCGTTCGTCTGGGACGGTGGCGAGATCGTGGTCGAGGGCCGCATGGACGGCCGGATCCTCCGTGAGGTCCGTGGTGACGGCGGGTTCGGCTACGACGTCCTGTTCGTCGCGGTCGACACCGAGGACGGACGTACGTCTGCGGAGCTGTCGATCGAGGAGAAGGACGCCATCTCCCACCGCGGTCGCGCCCTGCGCGAGATCGCGCCGCAGATGGCGAAGCTGCTGGCCTGAGCCGCCGCGAGCTTTCAGACAAGGTCGAAGATTGCAGTCGCCTGGTGGCTGCAATCTTCGACCTTGTTCATGTCTGGCCGGCGTTCACTTCGGTAACCCCGCGCGCGTGTACACTGTGTACACACTTGGTGGAAGGGGGTCGAATGGGTGCATCAGTGGACTACCAGAGTGCCCGCGAGGCACGCGAGCATTTCAAGGACATGCTCGACGCCGCAGATGGTGGCCGCCCGGCGACCATTTCGCGTGGGACGCGCCGGGTGGCGGCGGTGGACGCGGATCGCTTGGTCCACTTCCTGATCGGCGTACGTCCCTCGGGTGCGGTCGCAGTCGCAGAGAACGACGCGTGGTCGATCTTCATCCCGGGCCTGCCGGTGGCTGCCGACGGTGTCACCCTCGACGAGGCGGTCGAGGAGATGGTCGACGCGCTTCGCGACTACGCCGAGGACTGGGTCGACCGGCTGCACGCCGCGCCTAACCACGCCGACAACTGGGGCCTGGTGCAGATCGTGGGGTTGGCCTCCGACCAGCAGCTACGCGACTGGCTGCTGGCCTGACATGGTCGAGCGCAGACGTCCGGCGACGAGGGTCGACCACCAGTCCTTCTGCGTCACCGAAGGATGGATCGAGCGCCGACGGGCCACGGGCAAGCGCGGCACTCATCATGTCAACTACGAGCTCGCCGTGCCCGACGGCCGCATCCTCTACACCCGTATCAGTCATCCGGTCGACCGAACGGACTACGGGCCGAGCATCTGGGGCCACATCCTCCAGGATCAGCTCGAGGTCACCGCTGAGGATTTCTGGGCATGCGTGGAGGACAAGAACCTCCCCTCGCGCAGCCAGATGCCGGAGCCGCGCGAGGCGATCCCGATGGGAGTGCTCCGGGTCCTGATCCAGGAGGCGCGCATCCCCGAGGCGGAGGTGCGGGCGATGACCAAGGCGGAAGCCATCCAACGTCTGGCTGACTTCTACACTCACGGCTCGTGAACTGTCAGCCCGACTTCGACGCGCAGCACCGGCAGCACGCCTATCGGTTCCGGCTCGAGTGGGGGCCGGTGGGCGCGAAGGCGGTCGGGCCGGTGGACATCGCCGTCGTGGTGGACGTGCTCTCGTTCACCACGACGCTGACGGTCGCGGTCGAGCGCGGGATCGAGGTGTTCCCGTTCCGGTGGCGGGACGACCGCGCGGAGGCGTACGCACGTGAGCACGATGCCGTTCTAGCGGTGCAACGTCAGGACGCGGTGCCGGGCCGGCCCTCGCTCTCGCCCGCGTCGCTGCACCGGGCCGAGGGAGTCCGGCGTCTGGTGCTGCCCTCACCCAACGGCTCGACGATCAGCACCCTGCTCGCTGACGGCGGCGCCACGGTCCTCGGCGCTTCGCTCCGCAACCGCACCGCGGTCGCCGAGTGGCTGGCTCCTCGCTGCGCCGAGGGTGCGAGCGTCGCCTTCATCGCGTCGGGGGAGCGGTGGCCGGACGGCACGCTCCGCCCCGCGGTCGAGGACCTCTGGGGTGCCGGGGCGGTCCTGGCCGCTCTCGACAGCGCCGGCTTCGCGGGCGATCTCTCGCCCGAGGCCGCGATGGCACGCGACGCCTTCCGTGCTGCCGATCTTCCGGACGCGCTCCGTGCCTGCGCCGGCGGCCGGGAGCTGACCGCGAAGGGCTACGCCGACGACGTCGACGTCGCCTCCGACGTGGACGGCTCCTCGGTGGTGCCGCTCCTGCACGGCTCGTCGTTCCGGGCGGCCACGGCCGGGCTCACCGACCCGACGTGAGCCGACCGATCAATCCGAGCGCAGCCGCTCGAACCAGGCCCAGGTGCCCTCGACCAGCTGCTCCTGGGTGATGCCGTACGACTCCTGCAGGGCCTTGTCGGTCCCGTCGTGGAAGTCGTCGCTACCGCTCGGCAGGTGCAGGTAGAAGTCGTTGCAGAACTCCAGGAACCTCTCCAGCCCACCGTTCTCGTCGATCAGCCACGAGACCGCCGCGTGGGAGAGGGCGTAGTCGATCGACCCGTCCTCGCCCCACTCCCCGTCGCCCGGGATCGCTCGCTCGTGCGCGAGCAGCTTGTCGCGCTGCTCGTCCTCGCCGCAGATGTTGTCCTTGCAGCCGGAGAGGTATTCGGCGAGACCTTCGTTGACCCAGGTGGGCACCAGCGCCGGACCGTAGACATGGCTCAGCTCGTGGCGCAGCGTGTGGTCGTCGGTGGCCAGCCGGTTGGACGCCTCGGGGTTGTCCTTGATGACGGCGCCGGCGAAGCCCGACCTGGACCCGGAGGCGTCGACCCAGTAGGTCACCGCGGCGGCGCCGTCGTCGCCCTCGAAGGTGTCCCCGGGCGGATGGCCGTTGTACGTCGCGTCGACGAGCAGCGCCGGCTCGCGCTCCTCGCCGCGCCACACGGATTCGAGGGCTTCCTTGATCTCGGCGCGCGCCGTCGAGACGCGGTCGAGGAGCGCGGCGGCACCGGTGGGTCCGTCGCGCTCGGTGACGACGAGGACCGACCGCCCGCTCGCCGCCGTGACCGGACCGCCGAACCACGGCCGGCTGTACCTGTCCTCGGGTGCGGCGCGGTCCCGTCCGATCACCCAGTCACCGTCGTGGCGTACGAAGGTCATGTCCGTCGCGTTGGCGACAGGTGCCCGGTGGGCCTCCTCGAGCTGGGCCACCTCGGTGACCTGCGGAGCGAAGAGGACCCCGTCGTTGCGGACCTCGTCCGGGGTGCGGTCGAGGGTCTTCACCTGGTAGGCGAGCGACTTCAGCGGAAGCTGCTGGAGGTTGGTGAAGATCGTCTGCTGCTGGTCGACGAGCTTGTCGTCGCGCGGGTCGACGGTGGCGAGGAAGGCCGCCTCGTCGCCCTGCAGGGCCGCCGTCGCGCGCTCGGCGAGCAGGTCCTCGACCGCCTCGAAGTCGGCCGGGGTGGGGTCGTACGGAGGATGCGACGGTGCGGGGGAGGGCCCGGCGCTCCCGGGAAGATCCGCGCATCCGGCGGCGACGAAGCCCAGGAAGGCCAGGACCGCGAGCGTCGCAGCGCGTGCTCGAAGGTCCACGGCGGGAGTCTAGGGAGCCTCCGGCGAACCCGCCGCCGAATTCTTCACGGGAGCCGCCGCGCTCCTCGGGCTCACTGGAGTGCGGCGGTGAGCCGCAGCACGTTGTCGACGTACGCCGCGACCTTCGGCCGCGCGAGCCACTCCTCGAGCAGCAGCTCGCGCGACATGGCCCGGTAGCTGTCCTCGACCTTCCGCATCTGGGTGACCGGGTCGCCGTCGAAGAGCATCAGCGAGACCTCGTAGTTGAGGGCGAAGGAACGCATGTCCATGTTGCTCGAGCCGAGCACGGCGACCTCGTCGTCGATGCTGAAGTGCTTGGAGTGCAGGACGGCGGGCTTGGGGTAGAGGTAGATGCGGACCCCGGCCCGGAGCAGTGCCTCGTAGTAGGAGCGCTGGGCGTGGTAGACCATGAACTGGTCCTTGCCCTCGCTGACGAACAGCTCCACCGCGACGCCGCGCTGGGCGGCGGTCGTGACGGCGTAGAGGAGCGACTCGTCGGGCACGAAGTAGGGGCTGGTGATCGAGAGCCGCTCCTTGGCCGCGTAGATCAGCGAGGTGAAGGCGCGCAGGTTGTTCTCGGCGTCGATACCGGGCCCGCTCGGCACGATCTGGCCGGTGACGTCGCCGACCCGCGTGCCTGCCGTCGCCACCGACGCGGAGACGGCGAGCTCGGATCTGAGCAGCTCTCCGGTCTCGGTGTCCCAGTCGCTGGCGAACATGACGTTGAGCGCCGAGACCAGCGGACCTTCGATCAGAGCGGTCAGCTCGACCCACTCGCGGCCCGCCTTGTGGTTCTTCGGCTTGTTGTAGCCGGGCTCGATGAGGTTCTGCGACCCGGTGACCGCGACCCGACCGTCGACGACCAGGAGCTTGCGGTGGTTGCGCAGGTCGGGCCTGCGGATCTGGCCACGCAGCGGGTTGATCGGCAGCAGCGGGTGCCAGTCGATCTCGGAGGCGTTGAGGCGTCTCACCAGCTGCCGCCAGACCGGGATGCCGCGCGAGCCCAGGTGGTCGAGGAGGAGGCGCACGCGCACACCACGCGCGGTCGCCCGGTCGAGAGCGTCGAAGAACGGCTCGGTGACGTGGTCGCAGGCGGTGATGTAGAACTGCACGTGCACGAAGTTCTTGGCCTGGTCCACCGCCGCGGTCATCGCCTCGATCGAGGCGCCGTAGTCGGCGATGAGCTCGACCTTGTTCCCGGTCGTCGCAGGCAGCGAGCCGAGCCGTTCGTTGAGCTCGATAGTGGTCGCGTCGACCTGTGTGATCGAGTCCGGGTGCGGCGGCCTCGGTAGGCCGTCGACGTACCTGGTCACCTCGTCGTTGAGCGCCCGCTGCCGCTCGTGACGCCGCCGGTCGAGCCGCGTCTGGCCTAGCAGCAGGTAGCCGATCAGGCCGAGCCCCGGGACGATGAAGATCGCCAGCAGCCAGGCCATCGCGGTCCCCGGACGCCGGTTCTTCGGCACGACACCGAGCGCGATGATCTTGATCAGCAGGTCGATGATGTAGATCGAGGTCCCCATGACCCCCGCCACTGTCATGCGCATCAGCATGCACCACGGCCACTCGTGTGGGAATCTTCTGGCATGGTTCGACTCTTCCCTGCCGCCCGCCGTGCCGTCGCTGCCGAGGAGGCCTCGCCGCCGGTGTGGGAGGTCGATGTCGCCGCTCAGCGCGACCAGGCCCGCAAGCTGGCCGCGGCCGAGGCGAAGGAGGAGGTCGCGGAGGTCGCCGGGATCGACGCCGACGGGGTTCCGTGCCGGCTCTACACCCCCGAGGACGTACGCGAGGGGGTGATCGTCCATCTCCACGGCGGTGGCTTCGTCTTCAACGACGTCGAAGTCCACGACGCCGCGTGCCGGCGGCTGGCCAACCGGAGCGGGCTGCGGGTGCTGTCGGTCGACTACCGCAGACCTCCGGAGCATCCCTATCCCGCGGCTCCCGACGACGTCGACACGGTCCTCAAGTGGCTGGGCAACGACCCGCTGCTGAGCACCCTGCCGGCGTACGTCCACGGCGACAGCGCCGGCGGCAACCTCGCCCTCGTCGCGGCGCTGCGCAACCCGGGCGTCTTCGGCGCGATGGTGCTGGTCTACCCGTTCCTCGACCCGTCGATGAGCACCCCGGGCTATGCGATGGAGGATGGCTGGAAGGAGGAGGCGGCGTGGTACTGGAAGCAGTACGCCGCCACCGACGCCGATCTCCGCAACCCCGACCTCGGCCCCTACCTCGCCTCCGACGAGGAGCTTCGCAGCCTGCCGCCGACGCTGATCGTCAGCGCCGAGGGCGACATCCTCACCGACGAGAACGAGGACCTCGCGCTCCGGCTGGCCGACCTCGGCGTCGAGGTGGTCGCCTTCCGTGCCGTCGGCCAGATCCACGGTTTCTGGCGCCACGGCCAGACCTTCCCGGCCGCGGAGTCGGTGATGGCGATGACCGCTGCCTTCTTGCACCAGCACAGCCCGAACCAGCACAGCCTGCGGGGACGCCCGTGACGGAGCCCTACGACGTCACCGAGGTCCGGGCTGCCTACGACACGGTCTCCAAGGCGTACGCCGAGATCGTCGACCCGACGGTCACCGAGACCTCGTTCGACGCCGGTGTCCTCGACACGTTCGTCGCCTACGTACGCAGGGACGGTGGCGGGCTCGTCGGCGACATCGGCTGCGGGCCCGGCCGGGTGACGGCCTATCTGGCCGAGCGGGGGCTCGACGTCTTCGGGGTCGACCTGTCGACCGGCATGATCGCGCAGGCCAAGGAGCGGCATCCGACGCTCCGGTTCGAGGTCGGCGACATGGCCCGCCTCCCGCTCCGCGACGGTGAGCTCGCCGGGGTGCTGGCGTGGTACTCCCTCATCCACACCCCGCCCGCGCGCCGGCCCGACGTCATCGCCGAGCTCGCCCGGGTCACCCGCCGCGGCGGCCGGTTCGTGACCGCGTTCCAGGTCGGGGACGAGCACGTACGCCACATCGGCGCCTACGGCCACGACGTCACCTTCGACGGCTACCGGCTCCCGGTCGAGGCGACCAGCGCCCTGCTCGAGGAGGCGGGTTTCGAGGTCACCGCGACCGTGGTGCGTTCCGCCGAGAACTGGGAGCGGACGCCGCAGGCCTATCTCGTCGCGCGCCGCCGCTGACGACCGATAGGTTGCGCGCATGACGCAGCAGCCCTACCACGTCCCCCGCTTCTTCCTCCGCCAGAAGGTGACGCCCTTCGCCAACAAGTACGTCGCCCAGGCCGCCAACGCCGACGGCTCGGAGGGGCAGGTGCTCGCCTTCGCGCAGCAGAAGCGGCTGGCGTTCAAGGAGCAGGTGACGTTCTACGCCGACGAGTCGAAGTCGCAGGCGGTCTTCGCCTTCAAGGCGCGGGCGGTGATGGACCTCAACGCCGGCTACGACGTCACCGACCCGAGCGGTGCCTCGCTCGGCTTCTTCCGCAAGGACTTCGGCAAGAGCCTGCTGCGCTCGACGTTCCAGGTCGAGTGCCCCGGCTATGCCGGAACCGGTCAGGAGCGCAACCAGGTGGTCGCCATCCTGCGTCGCTTCACCGAGCTCGACTTCCTCCCGATCCACTTCGACTACGTGTCCTCGCAGGGCCAGCCGTTGATCTCGATCGAGCGCCGCTTCGCCTTCCGTGACAAGTACACGGTCACCGTCCACGACCCGCGCGTCGACTTCCGGGTCGCCGCTGCGCTCGCGGTCGCGATGGATGCGCTGATGCAGCGCTGAGCCGAGCTCAGGGTCCGTCCGCGGCCGCCAGGTGCGGGCGGACCAGATCCAGCAGCAGCTGGTGGGTGGCCGCGTCGGCCGCGGCGATCATCCCGCGACCGGTGTGGATCGGGTCGCCGTTGAGGTCGGTGACGACGCAGCCGGCGGCCTGGCACAGCGCGATGCCGGCCGTGAAGTGGACGCTTCCCTCCAGGTGACCGTCGGTGACGTACGCCGCCCGCCGGCCGGCCGCGACCCAGGCCACCGCCAGGGTCGAGGACATCACGCGCGGGCCGAAGTGGGCCCGTAGGCGTGGGTCGGCGACGAGCTGTCCGCCGACGAACGGCCGGTCGAGCGGGCCGTCGCACTGGATGTCGACGAGCCGGGTGCGTGGGCTGGGGGTCAGGACGGTGTCGCCGCCGCCCTGGCGCAACCAGGCGGAGGTGGCGTCGGTCCAGAAGATCTCTTCGCTGATCGGATCCGCGGAGACCGCCGTCAGCACGCCGTCGGGGGTCATGAGCGCGACGTTCACCGCGGCGAGCGGGGTCTGGGCGGCATAGTTGAGCGTCCCGCAGAGCGGGTCGACGAGCCATCTCCGCTCGCTGTCGCCGCTGCGCCCGGTCTCCTCGCCCTCGAACGCGTCCTCGGGCCGGTACGTCGCGATCGTCTCCCGGATCGCCCTCTCCGAGGCGAGGTCCGCCTCGGTCGCGAAGTCTGTGGGCGACTTGTCGAAGTGGCTCAGGTCGGTGCCGTACATCTTTCTGACGACCTCCGCACCTGCCGTCGCGGCCGCGATCGCGACGGCCTGGTCGGGGAACGCCGCCCGGAAGGCGTCGATCGCGGGGTCGGGGGACTCCTCCGGCTCCTCGCCGATGAACACCGCCACCACCTCGGCCTCCGGATCCTCGGTCAGCGCCGGCAGGATCCGGTCGCGCCAGCTCCCCAGGTTGGGATGGTCGTAATCGAGGTAGGCCCCCGCCGGGGAGATCAGCTCGATCGCCCGCTCGAGCTCCTCCCGCGTCAGCCGGTACGCCGCCGTCCCGGCGGTGTGGCCGACGACCGTCGCGATCACGACCGCCGGGAGGCGGTGGCCGTAGGCGTTGACCAGCGGGAAGTGCTCGGGCTGGTGGTCGGGGGCGGCCGAGGGCCGCAGACCCACGCCGTGGGCGGCCGGGGGAGCCCAGCCGTCGATGGCCGTCTCGAACCTGGTGCGCGCCGCGAGGATGTCGTCCATCGTCTTCCACTGGTCCACGGTCGGGCAATCTATCGGTGGACGGGGTGTTCGTGCGGGTGGTTTACGGCCACCGAATCCGAAGATCCAGCAGCCGTGGGAGAGGATGGAGGCATGCGCGTCCACATCGGCTGTGACCACGCCGGTCTCGAACTGAAGTCCCACCTGATCAACCGTCTGACCGAGCTCGGCTACGAGCCTGTCGACCACGGCCCGTTCGTCTACGACGCTCTCGACGACTACCCGGTCTTCTGCATCCGGGCGGCCGAGGGCGTGGCTCGTGAGCGTGAGCAGGGGCTGGACAGCCTCGGTGTCGTGATCGGCGGATCGGGCAACGGCGAGCAGATGGCGGCCAACAAGGTGACCGGCATCCGCTGCGCGCTCGCGTGGAGCGAGGAGACCGCCAAGCTCGCCCGTGACCACAACAACGCCCAGGTGGTCGCCGTCGGTGGTCGGATGCACAGCCTCGAGGACATGACGAAGTTCGTCGAGATCTTCCTGGCCGAGCCGTTCAGCCAGGACGAGCGGCACGTCCGCCGCATCGACCAGCTCCACGCCTACGACGCGGACGGCGTACGTCCGCCGCTTCCCGACTCGGCCAAGGGCCTGGGGCCCGCCGAGGACCAGGACTGATCCGGGGATGCCCGAGGGGCACACCCTCCACCGTCTCGCACTCGATCTGAGCGAGGCGTTCGCCGGCCAGCAGGTCCGGGTCAGCAGTCCGCAGGGCCGGTTCGCCGACTCCGCCGCGCTCCTGGACGCTCAGGTTCTCACCGGTGCCGAGGCATGGGGCAAGCAGCTGTTCCTGGAGTTCCCGGGGGAGCAGTTCGTCCACATCCACCTCGGCCTCTACGGCAAGCTCGACCTCAAGCCGTACGTCGCCGAACCGCCGCTGCCCGTCGGCCAGGTCAGGCTCCGCCTGACCGGCAGCGAGACGTACGCAGACCTGCGCGGCGCCAACACGTGCAACCTGGTCACCGCGGCCCAGCGCGACGCGGTGGTCGCGAAGCTCGGCCCGGACCCGCTGCGCGACGACGCCGACCCGGGTCGGGCGTGGCTGCGGATCAGCCGGAGCCGCACGACCATCGGCGCGCTGCTGATGGACCAGTCCGTCCTGGCCGGGGTGGGCAACGTCTATCGGGCCGAGGTGCTCTTCCGGCACCGGATCGACCCGATGCGCCCGGGCAACACCCTGCGCAGGCAGCAGTGGGACGCCATCTGGGACGACCTGGTCGAGCTCATGAAGCTCGGCGTGCAGAGGAACCGCATCGACACCGTCCGCGACGAGCACACCCCCGAGGCGATGGGCCGTCCGCCGCGCAAGGACGACCACGGCGGCGAGGTCTACGTCTACCGCCGCCACGGCCAGCCGTGCCTGGTGTGCGGCACGAGCGTACGCACCACCGAGCTGCAGCAGCGCAACCTGTTCTGGTGCCCGAAGTGCCAGCCCACCTACCGGCCCCGGACGACCGTAAAGAAGTAGCCCGCACTACTCTCCGGCCTGCGAGAACGACCACGCAGCCCCCACCTCGAGACCTAGAGTGAGGCCATGTCGAGCCATGCCTTCGCGGACCGCCTGCGAAGCAACTCCCTTCGCCGCAGACTCCGTGACCCGGAGCTGCGAGCGGTGCTGTGGCTCGGCCCGCTCACGGTCGTCCTGACGGTCCTCGCGGCGGCTCAGACGGGCTGGCTGCAGGTGGTCCCGGTGGCGGTCCTGACTGTCCCGCTCTTGCTCGGCGCGGTGTTTCTCGGGCCGCGTACGCTGAGCTGGTTCGTCGTCTTCGTGATGGTGATGATCGTCGTTGCGGCCAGTCGGCTCACGCTCTCAGACAGGGACGCCGTCGCCATCGGTGTCCACTTCATGCTCGGCTTCATCCTGCTGTTCGTCGGAGAGCGACGCAGCGATCTCGGGGTGGGTGGGCTGAACAACGAGGTCCTGCTCCGCGACCTGACCCGCAAGCTCGACCAGGGCTCGATCCCGCCGATGCCCAACGGATGGCTCGCCGACTCCGCCGTGATGCCGGCCGGCGGCACCCAGTTCGCCGGTGACCTCGTGGTCGCCGTGAGGGTGGACAACCGGCTCGAGGTGGTCGTCGTCGACGTCTCCGGGAAAGGGGTGCGGGCCGGCACTCGGGCGCTGCAGCTCTCTGGCGCGTTCGGTGGTCTCCTCGGCGCGCTCCCGCCGGAGGAGTTCCTGCCCGCCGCCAACCGCTACCTGATCCGCCAGGACTGGCAGGAGGGCTTCGCGACCGCGGTCTACCTCTCGATCGACCTGACCAACGGTGCGTACGAGATCCGCTCGGCCGGTCACCCGCCCGCCCTCCTGCGCCGCGCCGCCACCGGCCGCTGGGAGGAGGCCGAGAGCAACGGCCCGGTGCTGGGGCTCATCGACGACGTCGAGTTCGACGCCTGCGAGGGCGTGCTCGGGGTGGGCGACATGGTGATGCTCTACACCGACGGCGTCGTGGAGGCGCGAGGCGTCGACCTCGAGCACGGCATCGGCAATCTGGTCGCCACCGCCGACCACCTCGCGGTCACCGGCCGCGGTGGGGGAGCGCGCCGTCTGCTCGAGGGACTGAGCGCCAGCTCCGACGATCGCGCGCTCGTCGCGGTCGGGCGAAGGTGACCCGGCAGACCCCGCGAACCGGCCGGTAGGGGAGCCGGTTACAGGTGTGAGCCAGATCTATGGCAGGATTTCGCAGGTCGCACGAGGGCGCTGGCTCTCGCGTGCGCGGATGTAGCTCAATGGTAGAGCCTCAGTCTTCCAAACTGATTACGCGGGTTCGATTCCCGTCATCCGCTCCAAGTGCCATTCCCGCTGATTGGGGAGGGGCCCTTGACGGGGCGTAGCGTAGTGGCTAGCGCGCCTGCTTTGGGAGCAGGAGACCGCAGGTTCGAGTCCTGTCGCCCCGACATTTCATAGCCCTGCACGCGACATCATTCTCAGAAACAAACGACAGGAGACACCCTGTGAAGAGCGCCGTCGAGACGTTGAGCCCGACCCGGGCCAAGCTGACCGTCGAGGTGCCCTTCGAGGAGCTCAAGCCGAGCCTCGACGCGGCGTACAAGCAGATCGCCAAGCAGATCAACGTCCCCGGCTTCCGCCGGGGCAAGGTCCCGCCCCAGGTGATCGACAAGCAGGTCGGCCGCGGTGCGGTGCTCTCCGAGGCGGTCAACAACGTCCTCCCGCAGATGTACTTCGAAGCCCTCCAGGAGAACTCGCTCGAGCCGCTCGCGCAGCCCGAGATCGAGGTCACCAAGCTCGAGGACAACGAGACCCTGGAGTTCACCGCCGAGGTCGACATCAAGCCCGAGATCACGCTGCCCGACTACGAGGGCATCGAGGCGAAGGTCGACGACATCGAGCTCACCGACGCTGACGTCGAGGAGCAGATCCAGGCGATGCGCGAGCGCTTCGGCACCCTCAAGGACGTCGAGCGCGCCGCCGCCGACGGCGACTTCGTGGTCATCGACCTCAAGGCGACCAAGGACGGCGAGGACGTCGAGGGCGCCGAGGCCGTCGGGATGAGCTACCAGGTCGGCAAGGGCGGCATGCTCGACGGCCTCGACGAGGCCATCGTCGGTCTGTCCGCCAGCGAGTCCACCGACTTCAAGAGCACCCTCGTCGGCGGTGAGCTGATCGGCCAGGAGGTCGACGTCAACGTCACCGTCAACCAGGTGCAGGAGCAGGAGCTCCCCGCCTACGACGACGACTTCGCCCAGCTCGCCAGCGAGTTCGACACCGTCAAGGAGCTCGAGGAGGACGTCCGCGGCCGCCTCGGCAACGGCAAGCGCCTCGAGCAGGCCGCTGCCGCCCGTGACGCCGTCCTCGAGGCGCTCCTGGAGCAGATCGAGATCCCGCTGCCGGAGAGCATCGTCACCGACGAGCTCAACGCGCGCCGCGAGGGCATCGAGCAGCAGCTCGGCTTCGCCGGCCTCACCTTCGAGAAGTACCTCGAGGACGAGGAGCAGACGATCGAGGAGTTCGAGGCCGACCTCGAGCGCCGCGTTCGTGACGCCGTCGCCGCTCAGCTGATCCTCGACCAGATCGCCAAGGAGAAGGAGATCGGGGTCGAGCAGCAGGAGCTGACCGAGCACATGATGCGCCGTGCGCAGCAGTCCGGTCAGGACCCGCAGGAGTTCGTCAACCACATGCTCGAGCACAACCACGTGCCCGAGCTGGTCCAGGAGATCCTGCGCGGCAAGGCGCTGGCCCAGCTCGTCGAGGCCGCCAAGGTCACCGACGAGTCCGGCAACCACGTCGAGCTGAAGAACCTCCGCCCCGACGGCACCATCGGCGAGGACGAGCCCGAGGCTGAGGCCGAGGCCCCCGAGGAGACCGAGAAGGCCGACGCCTGATCACCCTCTGACGTACGTCACAGCGCCCCTGCCTCACGGCGGGGGCGCTGTCGTTTTCGGGTGAGTCGGCGCTACTGGGCGTCGAAGTTGTCCGTCGGATCGCCCGAGACCTCCAGGTGCTTGGCCGCACAGTCGGTCTTCGAGAGTCCCTGCTCGACGCACCACTCCAGCGCGGGGCTGGAGGTGTCGCTGGGATGGGGCACCACGACGGCGTACATCCCCGGCTTCACGTACGAGCTCGGCCACTCGCCGGTGTCGAGGAGCAGCGCCTCGGGGTGGGCGGTCTTGATCCTCTGGTAGCGGGTGAGCGCCTGGTCCCAGTCGGTGTCGCCGCCGTCCCCGGCGCCGACCGCCGCGAGCTGCGGGATCCAGGTGCCGATGAGCTTGGTGGCCGCCTCGGTGTCGAGGCGGGAGATGCGGAGCAGCTGGCGCTCGGGCGGGGCGTCCGGGTCCACGGAGGGCTCGCTCGACGGCTCGCTCGTGGGGCTGGCCGAAGGCTCCGGCTCCGCCTCCGACTGCACGGGTCCGATCCCGTCCTTGCCGAAGATGAACCCGAGCACGCCGGCGATGAGCACCAGCACCACGATCATCACCAGGATCGGGGCGGTGCGACCCCTCCGTCGCGCCGGCGGTGGCGAGGCGGCCTCGTCGAAGAAGTACCCGCGCGTGCTGCGGCCCGTGGTCGCCCCCTCACCGAGCTCGTCCACGAAGAGCGGACGGTGCCGCTCCGGGGGAGCCAGGAGCGGGGTGCCGCAGCCGATGCAGTAGACGGCCCCCGGCAGCAGCGCATCGCCGCACGACAGGCAGTGCGATTCTTTCTCCTCGCTCACGTCCGACACCCCCTTCCCCATCCGACGGTAACCCGTGAAGACCGCTGCCGTCACGCAACACCAGTAACAACAGCATCACAGACACCATACGTGCGAGTGAACGCAAACGGACTGAATGTGGTCGTCGCGGTGTGATCTGAGACACAGGCGGGCCGAACAGCGGCCATAGCTGATCCTGTCGGCGGCGCGGAGGCCCTACGCTGCCAGCGTGACCCCCAGCCCTGAGACCGTCCGCGCCGTGGTCCTCAACGTCGAGGACGCCCCGGTGGACCCCGACGCCGAGGAGCTGCTCGACCGCGGTCAGGGCAAGGTGGCCGGCCTCGTCGGTCTGGCGAAGCTCGCCTGGCGCATCACGGCCTTCGCTCGACGTCCGTTCGCGGCCCCGTTCGCACTCGCGACGCCGATCGTCCGCGGCGTCGTCAACACCGACTCCGGACCCGCCGTCACGGTCCGGCACCAGGGCCGCACGGTCAGCCCGAAGGAGTGGGCCGCCGCCCAGCGGCACGTCGGGACGAGCCCTCGGATCCTGGTCCTGATCCCGCCGGCGGGCAAGAGCGAGACCGTCTGGGACGAGGGCTCGCAGGCGACCGGGGCGACGTACGCCGACCGGCTCGCCGAGCTGCTCGGCTGGATGCCGCTGCACATGCACGCGTCGGCCGGCAGCAGGTCGGTGCCCGCCGCGGTGGCGCTCAGCAGCCGGATCCAGGAGTGCGTCGACGCTCTGGTGGCGGAGCCGCACATCGATCCTGCCGGCTCGCCGCGCATCGTCCTGGTCGGCTACGCCGGTGGTGGTCTGATCGCCCGCAACGCGCTCGGGGTGGCCACCTCCGGCGCGCGGCCCTGGACGACGTACGTCTCCGAGCTGATCGCCCTCGGCACGACTCCCTATGCGGTCACCTCCGCCCCGATCTCGGGTGGGGTCGGCAAGCAGATCGACGAGCACCTCGCCGGGATCGCGGTCGTCGGGGCCGACGAGGCGATGCTCCCGCCGCGACCTGATGTCGACTATCTGCTGGTCACCGACAAGGCGACCTCGCGCCCCAACCGGGTGGGTCGACTCTTCGGGGAGATGCTGTGGTGGCGGCACAAGACGCCGCTGCGGACGCGGCGGGTGCGCGACCTGTTCCCGACGGCGGAGCGCTTCGCTCTCTCGACCGCCGAGACGCCGCTGTCGAACCATCCGGCGGTCCACGACGCCCTGCTGCGCTGGCTGGCGTAGCCGTCGCAATCGCGGCGCCGCCCGGATCGCGACGCGATCGCCAATAGTTCTGCCGTCGGCGAACAATGGCACACCAGCCGTGGAACAACTGGATGTGGCGGCTAGTGTCGATCCTGTGAACATCGACTCCAGCGCGGCTGACGCTCATGCCGGTGCCCCAGGGCTCTCCCCGAGCCTGGGCGGCAACGGCGGCGGTCTGAGCCTTCTCGACGACAACATCTACAACCGACTGCTGCGGGAGCGCATCGTCTTCCTCGGCTCCGAGGTCCGCGACCAGAACGCCAACGCGATCTGCGCGCAGCTCCTGCTGCTGTCCGCGGAGGACCCCGAGGCCGACATCTTCCTTCACATCAACTCGCCCGGTGGCTCGGTGGATGCCGGTATGGCCATCTACGACACGATGAACTACATCCCCAACGACGTCGCGACCGTCGGCATGGGCCTGGCCGCCTCGATGGGCCAGTTCCTGCTGTGCGCCGGCGCGAAGGGCAAGCGCTACGCGCTGCCGCACGCGCGGATCATGATGCACCAGCCCTCCTCGGGCATGGGTGGCTCGGCCTCCGACATCAAGATCCAGGCCCAGCAGTCGCTGCACATCAAGAAGGTGCTGCTCGATCTGATCAGCGAGCACACCGGCCAGAGCGTCGAGCAGGTCACCACGGACGCCGACCGCGACCGCTGGTTCACCGCCGCCGAAGCTCTCGACTACGGCCTGGTCGACCAGGTCATCCGGAGTGCCAAGGAAGCCTCCGACGAGGGCCGCCCCGCTCACAAGAAGGACTGAAGACATGAACTACTACATCCCGCAGTGGGAGGAGCGTACGTCCTACGGCGTCCGCCGGATCGACCCCTACGCCAAGCTCTTCGAGGACCGGATCATCTACCTGGGCACCCCGATCAGCGACGATGTCGCCAACGCGGTCATCGCCCAGCTGCTCTGCCTGCAGTCGATGAACCCGGACCAGGACATCTCGATCTACATCAACAGCCCCGGTGGCTCGTTCACGGCCTGCACCGCGATCTACGACACGATGCAGTTCATCAAGCCGGACGTGCAGACCGTCTGCATCGGTCAGGCCGCTTCGGCTGCCGCGATCCTGCTCGGCGCGGGCGCGCACGGCAAGCGGATGGCGCTGCCCAACAGCCGCATCCTGATCCACCAGCCCTACACCGAGGGCACCTTCGGCCAGACCTCCGACATCGAGATCCAGGCCAACGAGATCCTGCGGATGCGTGAGCTGCTCGAGAAGATGATCGCCGACCACAGCGGCAAGTCGATGGACGAGGTCAGCCACGACATCGAGCGCGACAAGATCCTCACCGCCGCCCAGGCGGTCGAGTACGGCCTGATCGACTCGGTGCTCGAGTCGCTCAAGACGCCGCAGCTCGTTTGACCTTCGGGCCCCGTGCCGCTCCCACACTGAGGGCGCGGCGCGGGGTACCGTCAGTAACTATTCGGACCTAGCAGCACAAGTCGGGGAAGGAAGGCCACTCGTGGCACGCATCGGCGACGGAGGTGACCTGCTGAAGTGCTCCTTCTGCGGGAAGAGCCAGAAGCAGGTCAAGAAGCTCATCGCGGGTCCCGGCGTCTACATCTGCGACGAGTGCATCGATCTCTGCAACGAGATCATCGAGGAGGAGCTCAACGAGGGCTCCGAGGTCGAGATCGCGGACCTCCCCAAGCCGAAGGAGATCTTCGACTTCCTCAACTCCTACGTCATCGGCCAGGAGCAGGCGAAGAAGTCGCTCGCGGTGGCGGTCTACAACCACTACAAGCGCGTCCAGGCCGGCCTGCAGCCCGGCGGCCCGCAGGGTCCCGGCAAGCACGCCAAGGAGGAGCAGGTCGAGGTCGCCAAGTCCAACATCTTGGTGATCGGCCCGACCGGCTGCGGCAAGACCTACCTGGCGCAGACCCTGGCTCGGATGCTCAACGTCCCGTTCGCGATCGCGGACGCCACCGCGCTGACCGAGGCGGGCTACGTCGGCGAGGACGTCGAGAACATCCTCCTCAAGCTGATCCAGGCCGCCGACTACGACGTCAAGAAGGCCGAGACCGGCATCATCTACATCGACGAGATCGACAAGGTGGCCCGCAAGGCGGAGAACCCCTCGATCACGCGCGACGTCTCCGGTGAGGGCGTGCAGCAGGCGCTGCTGAAGATCATCGAGGGCACCACCGCCTCGGTGCCGCCGCAGGGCGGCCGCAAGCACCCGCACCAGGAGTTCATCCAGATCGACACCACCAACATCCTCTTCGTGGTGGGTGGCGCGTTCGCCGGTCTGGAGCACATCATCGAGCAGCGGGTCGGCAAGAAGACCCTCGGCTTCACCGCCGAGGTGCGCGGCAAGGCCGAGAAGGAGTCCGAGGACCTGCTGAAGCTGGTGCGTCCCGAGGACCTCACCAAGTTCGGGCTGATCCCGGAGTTCATCGGTCGCCTGCCGCTGATCGCGAGCGTCGAGAAGCTCGACCAGGCCGCGCTGGTCCAGATCCTGACCGAGCCGCGCAACGCGCTGGTGAAGCAGTACCAGAAGCTCTTCGACCTCGACGGCGTCGACCTCGAGTTCACCGAGGAAGCGGTCACCGCCATCGCCGACAAGGCCCTCGAGCGTGGCACCGGTGCCCGAGGCCTGCGGGCGATCATCGAGGAGGTCCTCCTCTTCGTGATGTACGACGTGCCCTCTCGTGGCGACGTCGGCAAGGTGATCGTGACCCGCGAGGTGGTCGACGACGGCGAGATGCCGACCCTGGTTCCTCGCGAGAAGGAAACCAAGAAGAAGTCCGCGTAGCCCGTTTGGGTCATTTTCGCCGTCCGGGTCGGTATTGGCCCGGACGGTCGGACACAATACGCACTGATGAGCATCTGTACCTTTCCAGCTCCGTCACTCGGTAGGGAAGTGGGCACGTGAGGTTCCAGAGGGGCCCGGTGATGGCCTACGCCGCCGTAGTGCTCATCGGCCTGCTCGTGGTCATCCAGACCCTCAGCCCGGACGTCTCCGCGCTGCACCGGGTGCCGCGTACGCTCTCGGGCCAGGCCGACTTCACCGTGATCCCTCCGGCGCCGTCTCCCGACGTCTCCGGGGTGTCGACGATTCCCAGCACCACGACCGATGCGGACCGGGAGAGCGACCGGGAGGACCCGGCCCCGCCGAAGAGGCGCGAGGACGAGAAGCCGGACAAGGCACCGTCCGCGCCCGCCGAGCAGCCCGACGCGCCGCCCTCCGCGGATCCGACGACGCCCGCCGACCCCGGCGAGGACGAGGGCCACGGCAAGCCGCCGACGCTGGTCCCGTCCGTGGGACCGATCCCGGGCATCATGGCGCCGCTGCTGTGGCCGTTCGTGGCCGAGGAGGACGCCCGCCCCGTCGACGAGGCCGTGCCGATGTTCCTGCGGCAGCTGATCGCCGCCGACGCCGGCATCCCGGTCGAGGACCTTCCGCTGGAAGAGCCCAAGGCCGACCGGGAATCCGACGAGGAGACGGCGAAGACGGAGGACCCCGAGGCGGAGTCGACCAAGCACGAGTCCGAGGCCGAACAGGTCATCCAGGACGCCTGCGAGCTCACCGCCGCGATCGCTGAGGACGTGAAGACGCTGCCCGGAGCGGACGAGGCTCCCGAGTCCGAGGCCACGCCCGAGTGTGATGAGGCGTGCGCTGAGCCGAAGACACCGGTAGGGTCGTCGCCCGCAGCCGAACCCGAGGCCACCACCGAATCCGCTGAGCCGTCCGACACCGAGCAGTCCAACGCTGGGACGACCGAAGCACCGGAGCCGGAGCAGGAGCCGAAGCGAGGCAGCAAGGACGACCAGACTTGTGCCGAGAAGTCGGTGCAGTAGGGATCACTCCGATGGCGACTGCACCACGCCAGAGTGAACCGGCCGAGCGAGTCCCCCCGGGCGCTCGGCTGGAGTGAGGGACGAAGCAGGCCCCGGAACCGCATCGCGGTCCGGGGCCTGCTCGGTCGTCGGGCTGTTTCGGCCCGGGGCTCAGGCCTCGGGGACCTCTGCCAGCTCAGCGGTGACGGAGATTTCCGTGGCGTTCTCGTCGACGGTGAAGAAGAGGTCGCCGACGATGTTGCCGACCCGCTTGAGGTCCGGCGCGGCGGCCTCGGCGTCCTTGACCAGCTTGGCCGGGCCGGTGACCTCGGCCTTGGCCAGCGGGTGACGCATCTTCACCTTCGCGGTCGACTTCGCACCGCGGATCCCGGTCAAGGTCGCCGCGACGGCGTCGAGCGCCGCCGGGTCGGCGGCGGCAGCGGTGCCGAGCTCGAGCTCACGCGGCCACGAGGAGGTGTGGATGGAACCGGTCTGCCACCACGACCAGACCTCCTCGGTGACGTACGGGAGGAAGGGGGCCAGCAGGCGCAGCTGGACGTGGAGAGCCGTGGCCAGCGTCGCGCGCGCGGACTCGGTGGCGAGACCGCCGTCCTCGTCGTAGGCACGCTCCTTGACGAGCTCGAGGTAGTCGTCGCAGAACTCCCAGAAGAACTTCTCCGAGGTCTCCAGCGCCGTGGAGTAGTCGTAGGCGGTGAACGCGTCGGTGGCCTTGGTGATCGTCTCCTTGAGGCGGGCCATCAGGGCGCAGTCGACCGGCTGGGTGATCGCGACCGGGTTCAGCGTGGACGCGCCGACGTTGCCGAGGACGAACTTGGAGGCGTTGAGGATCTTCATCGCCAGGCGGCGACCGACCTTCATCTGGGTCTCGTCGAACGGCGAGTCCATGCCCGGCCGGGTCAGCGCGGCACGCCAGCGAACCGCGTCGGCACCGAACTTCTCGAGGATCTCGGTCGGGACGACGACGTTGCCCTTCGACTTCGACATCTTCTTGCGGTCGGGGTCGAGGATCCAGCCGGCGATCATCGCGTGGCTCCACGGGACGGTGCCGTCCTCGAGGTGGGCGCGGACGATGCGGCCGAAGAGCCAGGTGCGGATGATCTCGTGGCTCTGGGTGCACAGGTCCATCGGGTAGACCCGGCTGAACAGGTCGGGGTCGGCCTCCCAGCCGCCCGCGATCTGCGGGGTCAGCGACGAGGTCGCCCAGGTGTCCATGACGTCCGGGTCGCCCTGGAAGCCGCCGGGCTTGCCGCGCTGCGCCTCCTCGTAGCCGGCCGGGACGTCGGTCGACGGGTCGATCGGGAGCTGGTCCTCGCCGGGCAGCAGCGGCTTGTCGTAGTCGGGGTTGCCCTCGGCGTCGAGTGCGTACCAGACCGGGAACGGGATGCCGAAGAAGCGCTGGCGGGAGATCAGCCAGTCGCCGTTGAGGCCGCCGACCCAGTTGTCGTAGCGGTGGCGCATGTGCTCGGGCAGCCAGGTCAGGTCGCCGCCGCGGGCCAGCAGCTGCTCACGCAGCTCGGGGTTGCGGCCACCGTTGGTGATGTACCACTGCCGGCTGGCGACGATCTCGAGCGGCTTGTCGCCACGCTCGTAGAAGTTGGCCATCCGCTGGGTCTTCTTCGGCTCGCCCTCGAGGTCACCGGAGTCGCGGATCATCGCGACGACGGCCTCGCGGGCCGAGTGGACGGTCTTGCCCTTGAGCTCCTCGTACGCCTCGGTGCCGGCCGGCGTGGTGATCCACTCCGGGGTCTCGCGGGAGAAGCGGCCGTCGCGGCCGATCAGGGCACGGGCGGGGAGGTTGAGCTCACGCCACCACTGGACGTCGGTGAGGTCGCCCCAGGTGCAGCACATCGCGATGCCGGCGCCCTTGTCCATCTCCGCGGCCTCGTGGGCCAGGACGGGGATCTCGACGCCGAAGATCGGCGAGGTGACGGTCTTGCCGAACAGGTCCTTGTAGCGGTCGTCGTCGGGGTGCGCGATCAGCGCGACGACGCTCGGGATCAGCTCCGGTCGGGTGGTCTCGATGTGGACCTGGGTGCCGTCAGGGCGGTGGAAGGCGACGCGGTGGAAGAAGCCGGGGTAGTCCTTGGCCTCGAGCTCGGCCTGGGCGACGGCGGTCTGGAAGGTGACGTCCCACAGGGTCGGCGCCTCCTGCAGGTAGGCCTCGCCGCGGGCGAGGTTGCGCAGGAACGCCCGCTGAGAAGCGGTCTGGGAGACCTTGCCGATCGTCGTGTACTGCTGGTCCCAGTCGAAGGAGAGACCCAGCGTGCGCCACAGGTCCTCGAAGACCTTCTCGTCCTCGACGACCAGCTGGTTGCACAGCTCGACGAAGTTGGGCCGGCTGATCGAGATCTGGCGCTTCGGGTCCGGCTTCTCCGGCGGGGTGAAGTCGGGGTCGTACGGCAGGCTCGGGTCGCAGCGGACGCCGAAGTAGTTCTGGACCCGTCGCTCGGTGGGAAGACCGTTGTCGTCCCAGCCGATCGGGTAGAAGACCGACTTGCCGTTCATCCGCTGGAAGCGGGCGACCAGGTCGGGGTGGGTGTAGGAGAAGACGTGGCCGACGTGCAGGCTGCCGGAGACGGTCGGCGGCGGGGTGTCGATCGAGTAGACGTTCTCGCGCGGCTGGGTGCGGTCGAAGGCGTAGGTCTTGTCGTTCTTCCACTGCTCGGCCCACTTGGCCTCCAGGCCCTCGAGGACCGGCTTGTCCGGTACGGCGACTACGCGCTGCTCAGCGGGCGTAGTCGTCTCCGGTGCGGTCTGCGTGGGCGTGGTCTCAGTCATGGGACCAAATCCTATGGGCGCGCGGTTGCTGGCGCGAAACCCGGTTGAGACCGGTGTCATGCCCTCGCCATGCTTCGGTCATGGGCACCATCGACTTCTTCACCGACCCAGCCGAGTTCCTCGCCGTCGCGAAGGACTATCTCGCCGCGGAGCCGGTGACCGCCAACGTGGTCGCCACCAACGCGGAGAAGGCGACCCGGGTGGAGCAGGAGGGGCCGTATCGCTGGTTCGCGGTCGCCCGCGACGGTGACCGCGTCGTGGGAGCGGCGATGCGGACGGCCAACTTCGAGCCCTACCCGCTCTACGTCTGCCCGATGCCCGAGCCGGCGGCGCTCGAGCTGGCGCGGGCGCTGCACGCGAGGGGCGAGTACGCAGGTGGGGCCAACGGCGCGCTTCCGGCGGCCCGGACGGTGGCCGAGGAGACCGCGCGGCTCGCGGGCGGGCGGGTGAGCGTCGCGATGGCGTCGCGTCTGCACGAGCTCGGCACGCTGATGATCCCGTCCGGTGTGCCCGGGCACGCCCGCCCGGCGACGTACGAGGACCTCGAGCTGTGCCGGGAGTGGCTGGCCGACTTCGGGCACGCGGCCCGGGAGCAGTCCTCGAACAAGGCCTACGCCCACGAGCACGCCGCCGTCGGCGAGGACGAGGTGCGGCGCCGGATCGAGGAGTTCCTGCTGCTGTGGGAGGTCGAGGGTGAGGTCGTGTCCCTGGTCGGCGCGACCCCGCCGGCTCACGGCGTCGTCCGGATCGCGCCGGTCTACACGCCGAAGGAGCAGCGGGGTCATGGCTACGGCACCGCCGTCACCGCCGAGGCCTCACGCCTCCTCGGCGCCGACGGCACGCGGCTGTGCCTGTTCACCGACGCCGACAACCCCGTCTCCAACCACGTCTACGCCAAGATCGGCTACCGCCCCGTCGTCGACATGGCCAACCACACGATCCTCGACTGACCCGCCGAGTCGGCTCGAACTGACCAGATTCCCCGCCGAGTCGGCTCGTTACAACGAGCCGACTCGGCGGGGTTCGGGGTCAGGATGAGCCGACTCGGCGGGTCAGTCGACGGTGAAGCGGCGGCCGAGGTAGTGGTCGACGGCGGGCCAGATGTGGCCTTCGGCCTCGGCGGCGTCGGTCCAGCGCAGGGACCAGCCCTTGCCGGCGGCGGTCGTGATGTCGGCGGAGCGGCGGCCGCTGCTGCTCTGCTTGAGGTGGAGGGCGCGGATCTGGTCCCAGGGGACATAGGCGGCGTTGGCGGTGGCGGCCAGCTCGGCCGGTGACCTGTCCAGGGCGCGCTGGATCAGCTTGCGGCCGGGGGAGCCGGCGGTCACCGAGGCCAGCCCGGTGGCGAGGCGGTCGGAGCCGGAGGGCTTGAGCAGCATGAGACCGGCATCGGTGACCAGCAGCGTACGGAAGCCGTCGCCGGAGATCGGGGCGAGGGCGCCGATGTAGCCGTCGGGCTGGGTCGGCGCCGGGCCGGCCTCGCTGTCGGGCTTCGGGTCGACCTTCGCGTCGAGCTGGTGCACCCAGGCGCGCAGGGCGGCGGCGAAGCCGGGGGAGCCGAGGGCCTCGTAGGCGAGGTCCTCGGGGTCGACCTCCTGGCCGGCGATGTCGACCAGTCGCCACGGGCCGGCCCAGCTGAGCTCGTAGCGGGCCTTGTCCTCGCCGACCAGCTCATGGGCGATGGCGGCGCCGAGAAGCCGGGCGATGACCTTCCGCTTCGCCTCGCCGGCCTGCTCGGGAGCGGTCTCGACCTCGACCAGGTCCAGGAGCGCGTCGAGGTCGCCTGAGGCGATCTTGTCGAGGGCGCCGCGGACCGTGGCCGGCAGGACCTGGTTCTCCTGCATCGCGTTCAGCAGGGCCTCGGCGTTGATCGCGGCGGCGCGGGCACCGGCGACGGTGACGATCTCGGCCATCGGGGCCGGGGTCAGGCCGGAGCCGGCGAACGTCTTGTCCTCGAGGGCGAGGAAGTTCTGTGACGGGTAGCGCAGGATGCTGGTGGCGTTGCCGGACTTGTCCTCCGCGGCGCCCTCGTCCGGGTCGTCGGACATCGCTTCCAGCCGCTCGATCCGCTCGGAGAGCGGCGGGTGCGAGTCGTACGCGGACGTCTTCGCCTCCGGCGGCGCCGCGCTGATCCTGGCGAGCTCCTCGAGCCGCTCGGGGTCGCTCATCAGGTTCGTGAAGTTGTCGAAGAAGCGGGTGGGCCGCAGGCCGTAGTGGGTGCCGGCCTCGACGTACTGCTCCAGGTAGATGCGCCAGGCGGCATCGAGCGCGGGGAGGGTGCGCAGCGCGATCGCGGCGGTCCGCGGCCCGGCGACCTGCGCGCTGAGCCGGTCGGCGTCGACCTCGTGGGCCCGCGCGATGGGGCCGGTGAGGGAGAAGAAGAGGCGGGCGTACGTCCGGAACGGCCGCTTCACCAGCGGGTTCGACAGGCTCGCGGCGACCTCGGCGATCGCCAGCCGGCTGCGGTGGATGAGGGCGCCGAGCCGGGTGTGGGTGGTGCTGTGGTGACCGAGCTCGTGGGCGAGCACCGCGTGGAGCTGGTTGCGGGAGAGGCCCTGGAGGAGGGGTACGCCGAGGAACATCCGCCTGGTCCCGGTCCGCAGGCCGAGCAGGCTGGTCTCCTCGCTGACCGCGGCGTTGGCGTCCGGCACCAGGCGGATCTCGTCGGGAGCGCGGGTCCCCGCGGCGGCGGCCAGCTGGAGTACCTCCGCCCACAGTCCCGGCTGGTCCTGCTCGGTGAGGACGAGCCCACCGGGATCCTTGGGGGTCCGGGGGCGGCGTCGCGGGGCCACCTGCCGACCGACCAGTGCGAAGGCAGCCAGGACGTAGGCGACGGCCAGGAGCGAGACCGCGAGAGCAGCCCGGAGCGTACGCATGAATGGGGGACCTTGGTGGGGGATGGGGTGTCAGTCCGAGATGAGGGGGAGGGTAGTCGGTCCGGCGATTCGCTGGGAAGGGACCACGCCTTAGACTCGGGCTGATGAGTGAGACTCCCGCGCCGCGCTTGGCGGCCACGATCGAAGAGGTCTGGGAAGCGCTGCAGTCGCGCTGGCCCGAGACCCGCCTGGAGCCGTCGCTGGACCGGATCCGTGCCCTGCTCGAGATTCTCGGCGACCCGCAGGACGCGTTCCGGATCATCCAGCTGACCGGCACCAACGGCAAGACCTCCACCTCCCGGATGATCGACACGCTGCTTCGGTCGCTCGACCTGCGAGTCGGGCGGTTCACCTCGCCGCACGTCGAGCGGATCAACGAGCGGATCTCGGTCGACGGTTCGCCGTTGGACGACGACGAGTTCGTGGCCGCGTTCAACGACGTCGCCCACTACCTGGGCATGGTCGACGAGGACCAGCCGCACCCGCTGTCGTTCTTCGAGACGATGGTCGCGATGGCGTACGCCAAGTTCGCCGAGGCGCCGGTCGACGTGGCCGTGGTCGAGGTCGGCCTGGGCGGCGGCTGGGACGCGACCAACGTCGCCGACGCCGACGTCGCCGTGGTGACGCCGATCGCGGTCGACCATGCGAAGTACCTCGGTGACACCCCGGTCGCGATCGCCCGCGAGAAGGCCGGGATCATCAAGCCCGGTGCGATCGCCGTGATCGCCGAGCAGTCCGTCGACGTCGCCGCCGTGCTGGACCAGCACGCCGCCGAGGTCGGCGCCCGGCTGCTGTGGGAGGGCACCGACTTCGCGGTCGTGTCCCGCACCCCGGCGGTGGGTGGACAGATCCTCACGCTGCGGGGGCTGCGGGGGACGTACGAGGACCTCTTCCTGCCGCTCTACGGCGCCCACCAGGCGCAGAATGCGGCGGCGGCCCTTGCCGCGGTCGAGGCCTTCCTCGGCGAGACCGTCCTGGCCGACGAGGTCGTGCGCGACGCGTTCGCCAAGGTCGACTCGCCGGCGCGCCTGGAGATCGTGCGCTCGTCCCCGACGATCCTGATCGACGCCGCCCACAACCCGGCAGGTGCCTCGGCCACCGTGGCCGCCCTGGAGGACTCGTTCTCCTTCTCGAGCGTCGTCGGTGTGATCGGCGTGATGGGGGACAAGGACGTCGAGGGCCTGCTGGCCGCGTTCGAGCCCGCGCTCGAGCACCTCGTCATCACCCAGAACTCGACCGAGCGCGCTCTGCCCGCCGTCGAGCTCGCCAAGGTCGCCGTCGACCTCTACGGCGAGGAGCGCGTCTCGGTGGTGCCCCGCCTCGCCGACGCCATCGACGCCGCGCTCGCCCTGTCCGAGTCCGCCGAGACCGGCTCGATCTCCGAGGGTGCGGTGCTCGTGACCGGTTCGGTGGTGACCGCCGGAGAGGCGCGTACGCTGCTGGGCGCCCGTGGCTCCTCCGGTGTCTCCGCGGCGACCGCGAAGGTCGTGCCGACCACCGACCCCGAGCTGGAGGCCTATCTGGAGGCGGACGCAGATGGCGAGTGAGCGGGAGAAGTCGCCGCGGCGAGGGATGTGCGCCGCGATCATCTCGATGGAGGGACTCGCGGTCGCGCTGGCCGCACCCGTGATGATCTCGATCGGCGGGGTCTCCGCCGGGCTGGCGCTTCCGCTGGGCCTCGGGTTCTTCGTGGCCTGCATCCTGGTCGCCGGCATGCTGCGCCGCCCGTGGGCCTACTGGGTCGGCTGGGTGCTGCAGGTCGTCGCGATCGGGATGGGCTTCCTGATCCCGATCATGTTCGTCGTCGGCGTGATCTTCGCGGTGCTGTGGGGCATGGCCGACATCCTCGGTCGCAAGATCGAGAGCGAGCGTGCCGCGGCCTTCGAGGCGTTCGACCGGATCACCGCAGAAGAAGAGGCCGAGGAAGAGGCCGGGGAAGAGGCCGAGCCCAGGTAGGTTGGCTGCCGTGGAGGAGCGCGACGAGCTGCAGATGGCGACGGACGACGAGACGGCCACCGACTGGGCACTGTGCCCGGCGTGCGGCAACGCGCTGGTGCTGCGGCGGCCGCGGACGCGTACGGCCCACTACGCGCACAAGGCAGGGGAGTCGTGCCGGCTCGTCGGCGCGCAGCTGCGACGGACCAGCTCCGGGTGGGCCGTCGGCGGAGGCGAGGACGACCCGGACAGCCTCGAGAACCTCTTCGACCTGATCGAGGACGACGCTAGCGGTCGCTGAGTACGCCGGTGATCGCGGCGAGCGCCTGATCGAGCTCCGCGTCGCTCACGCCGCCGAACCCGATCACCAGCCCGGTCAGGCCGCTGGTGCGGGCGTAGGTGGAGAGCAGGTTGATCTCGAAGCCGGCGGCCCGGGCGGCGTCGCGGGCTCGGAGCGCGTCCGTCTCGGGCAGCAGCCAGGTCGAGTACATCCCGGCGAGCGGGCCGGCGAGCGTGGCGTAGGGACTCATCGCCTCGGCCACCCTCGGGGCACGCTCGGCGTAGACGCGGCGGGCGGACCGTACGGCCCGGTCGAGCCAGCCGTCGCGCAGCAGCGTCAGGAGTGCGCGCTGCGAGGGCCAGGCGGCGCCGGCGTGGGTGATCGTGCGGCGGCGCAGGATCAGCTCGTGCAGGTCGGGTGGTGCGACCAGCCAGCCCAGGCGCAGCGTCGGTACCACCGACTTCGCCGCGGTGCCGAGATAGACCACCCGGCCGCGATCCAGTCTGGCCATCGCCGGCACCGGCGCGACGTCGTAGCGGAACTCCGAGTCGTAGTCGTCCTCGATCACGACCGCGTCCGCCCGTCTGGCCGCCTCGAGCAGCGCCAGCCGGTCGGCCGCCGGCATGACGCGCCCGAGCGGGTGCTGATGAGCCGGAGTGACGTACGCCGCGACTGCGGGCCCCAGGTCTGTGACCCTCTCCACGGCCGGCAGGTCGATGACCTCGCGACCGTAGGTGAGCACCGTCTCGGCCGCCGCCCGGTATCCCGGATCCTCGACCGCCACCGGCCCGTGGCGCAGCTCGGGGAGGAGCGCACGGAGCCCGTCGGTGGTGCCCGCGGTCACGATGATCTCGTCCGGGTGGAGGTCGAGGCCACGGGTGCGCCCGAGCCTCGCCGCCAGCGCCTCGCGCAGCTCGAGCAGCCCCCGCGGATCGTCGTAGCCGCGCGGCGGAGCGGCCGCCGAGACCTCCCGCCACGCCCGCCGCCACCCCGGCTCCAGCCGCGGATCGAAGAACGGCGTGCCGGTATCCAGCCGGGAGGATGCCCCCGTCTGCCGAGACGTCGCTCCCGTCGGCCGAGGCGTCACCCCGGTCGGCCCAGAGGTCACGCGCGTCGGCCGAGGCGTCACTCCCCTCGGGTGGGTCGTGGCGACGTACGTCCCGGATCCGCGGCGCGCCTCGAGCCACCCTTCGGCGGTGAGCTGGTCGTAGGCCTGCTCGGTCACCGCGCGCGAGACGCCCAGATCGGCGGCGAGCGCGCGGCTGGAGGGCAGCCGGTCGCCGGTCCCGAGGGTGCCGGAGAGGACCAGGGTGCGCACCTGACCGGCGAGCTGGGCGGGGAGCGGCTCGCCGCAGATGCGGTCAAGGGTCACGGGGAGCATCGGTCGAATGGCCTGTCGGAGTAGGTCAGAATTGGCCCGTGCGTGCAGGCCACTTCGCTACCAGGATGGTGCCATGAGCACGACATTGTCACCCACTCCACGCACCAGTGTCAGCCGCGGGAAGAACCGCGCCGTCCCCGACCGCGAGCGCCTGCACACCTTCCTCGGTGAGGCGCTCATCGCCCACCTGGGCGTCACCGTCGGGTCGGGCGAGGACGCCCACCCGGTCGTCCTGCCCACCGCGTACGGCTTCGATCTCGACGGCCCGGACGCGGGCGGGTCGCTCTACCTGCACGGCTCGGTCGCCGCCGGTTGGCTCGCCCGGGCGCTGGAGCGCGACGTGTGCGTCACGATCACCGAGCTCGACGGCCTGGTCGCGGCGCGCAGCGGGTTCCACCACTCGATGAACTACCGCTCGGCGGTGATCATCGGCCGCGCCCGCCTGGTCGAGGACCCGGAGGAGCGCGAGCACGCCCTGGCGCTGGTCGTCGACCAGATGATCCCCGGACGCTGGGAGACCCTGCGTCCGGCGACCCGCAAGGAGCTCGCCGCGACCGCCGTACTCGCTCTCCCGCTCGCCGAGGCTTCGATGAAGGCCCGCGCCGAGGGGCCGGTCGACGACCCCGAGGACATCGAGGCCGGAACCTGGGCGGGCGTGATCCCGATCCACCGCGTCGCAGGCGCCCCGGTCACGTCTGAGGACGCGACCGGTCCGGCCCCGGAGGATGTCGTACGTCGCGCCGCCGGGCTCGGAGCCGCCCAGAGCCCCGCGAATCGGTAGTTGTGGAGCGCGAGTCCGCAGTTGTTGCGGGCCGAGAACGCGGTTGTGGGCGACGAAACTCCACTTTCGTCGCCCACAACCGCAGATTCGATCTACACAACTACGGATTCGGCCGCAACAACTGCGTACTCGGCGAGGGTCAGCTGAGCCCGGCGCGCCGCAGCGCGTCGGCCATGGCGCTGTTGGCGGGAGCGGGGCGGTTGTTCTGCCCGCCACGGTTGCCGCCACCCTTGGGCCCGCCCTTGCCCTGACCACTGCCCTGGCCGCCACGCTGGCCACCGCCGGGGCGACCGCCGCGGCGACCGCCGGCCTCGCCCTTGGCGCCCGCAGCACCCGCACCCGCGGGAGCGTCGTCGTTGAGCCGGAGCGTGAGCGAGATCCGCTTGCGGGCCTCGTCGACCTCCAGGACCTTGACGCGCACGACGTCACCGGAGCGGACCACGTCGCGCGGGTCCTCGACGAACTTGTCCGACATCGCGGAGATGTGGACCAGGCCGTCCTGGTGGACCCCGATGTCGATGAAGGCGCCGAAGGCGGCCACGTTGGTGACGGTGCCCTCCAGGACCATGCCGGGACGCAGGTCGGCGATCACGTGCACCGACTCGGAGAAGGTGGCCGTGCGGAACTCCGGACGCGGGTCGCGGCCGGGCTTCTCGAGCTCGGAGAGGATGTCGGTGACCGTCGGCAGACCGAACTGCTCGTCGACGAACTCCGACGCTTTCAGCGACTTCAGCGTCGAGGTGTTGCCGATCAGCGACCCGATGTCCGCCGACGCCTTGTCCAGGATGCGGTTGACCACCGGATAGGCCTCCGGGTGGACACCGGACATGTCGAGCGGGTCGTCGCCGCCACGGATCCGGAGGAACCCGGCCGCCTGCTCGAACGCCTTCGGGCCGAGCCGCGCCACCTTGGTGAGCTCGCGGCGGGTCCGGAACGGGCCGTTGGCGTCCCGGTGCGCGACGATCGCCGAGGCGAGCGACTCGGTGATCCCCGAGACCCGGCGCAGGAGCGGAGCCGAGGCGGTGTTGAGGTCGACGCCGACGCCGTTCACGCAGTCCTCGACGACCGCGTCCAAGGACTTGGAGAGTCCGTACTCGGGCAGGTCGTGCTGGTACTGCCCGACCCCGATCGACTTCGGCTCGATCTTGACCAGCTCGGCCAGCGGGTCCTGGAGACGGCGCGCGATCGACACCGCCCCACGCAGCGACACGTCGAGCTCGGGAAGCTCGGAGGAGGCGTACGCCGAGGCCGAGTAGACCGAGGCGCCGGCCTCGGAGACCATCACCTTGGTCATCTTCAGGTCCGGCAGCAGCTTCAGCAGGTCGGCGGCGAGCTTGTCGGTCTCGCGCGAGGCGGTGCCGTTGCCGATCGCGATCAGGTCGACGGAGTGCTTCTTGGCCAGCTTCGCCAGGGTCGCCAGCGATCCGTCCCAGTCACGCCGCGGCTCGTGCGGGTAGACCGTCGAGGTGTCGACCACCTTCCCGGTGGCGTCCACGACGGCCACCTTCACGCCCGTGCGGATGCCGGGGTCCAGGCCCATCGTCGCCCGCGTACCGGCCGGCGCGGCCAGCAGCAGGTCGCGCAGGTTGTCGGCGAAGACCGCGATCGCGGCCTCCTCGGCGGCGGTGCGGATCCGGGTGCGCATGTCGAGCTCGAGACGGAAGAGGATCCGCGTACGCCACGCCCACCGCACCGTCTCGGCCAGCCACTTGTCCGCCGGACGGCCGGAGTCGGTGATCTCGAAACGGGCAGCGATCGAGCGCTCGTAGTCGGTGGCGACCCCGGGCTCCGGCTCCTCGACGTAGGGGGACAGGGTGAGGTCGAGCACCTCCTCCTTCTCCGCGCGCAGGACGGCCAGGGTGCGGTGCGAGGGCAGCGATGCGTACGCCTCGGAGAACTCGAAGTAGTCGGAGAACTTCGCCGCCGCCGGGTCGTTCTCGCGGCCCTCGCGGACGCGGGTCACCAGGCGACCCTGCTTCCACATCCGCTCGCGCAGCGTGCCGATCAGGTCGGCGTCCTCGCCGAACCGCTCGACCAGGATCGCCCGGGCGCCGTCGAGCGCGGCCTTCGTGTCGGCCACGTTCTCCCCGAGGAAACCCTCGGCGAGAGCGACCGGGTCCTGGGACGGGTCGGCCATCAGCCCGTCGGCCAGCGGCTCGAGCCCGTTCTCGCGGGCGATCATCGCCTTGGTGCGCCGCTTCGGCTTGAACGGCAGGTAGATGTCCTCCAGCCGCGCCTTGGTGTCGGCGGCGAGGATCGAGGCCTGCAGCTCGGGGGTGAGCTTGTCCTGCTTCGCGATCTCGGCGAGCACGGCCGCACGCCGCTCCTCCAGGTCGCGCAGGTAGCCGAGACGCTCCTCCAACGTACGCAGCTGGGCGTCGTCGAGGCCGCCGGTCACCTCCTTGCGGTAGCGCGCGATGAACGGCACCGTCGAGCCCTCGTCGAGCAGGGCGACAGCGGCGGTCACCTGCGCCGGGCGCACCCCGAGATCTTCGGCGATGCGGGCCGGGATGGCGGCCATCGAGTCTGCGAGCGTCGGAGCTGATGGGGTTGTCGTCACGGAACGCAATCCTGCCGCATCCCACCGACATGGTTTCAACAAGGCCGACGAGGCACGGCCGCGACCGGCCCGAACGTGCCCGGGCCGGCCCGCCCCGATACGCTCAGCCCATGACGCAGCGCACGTTCGTGATCCTGAAGCCCGACGCCGTCCGCCGGGGCCTGGTGGGGGAGATCCTGTCCCGCTACGAGGCCAAGGGCCTCTCGATCGTGAAGCTGGAGCACCGCACCATCGACGCGGGCACGGCCGACGAGCACTACGCCGAGCACGTCGAGCAGCCGTGGTACCCGCCGCTGCGTGACTTCGTCACCTCCGGCCCGCTCGTCGCCGCCGTCCTCGAGGGCGACGAGGCGATCGAGGTCGTCCGTGCGCTCAACGGGGCCACCGACGGCCGTAAGGCCGCCCCGGGCACCATCCGCGGCGACCTGTCCCTCTCCAACCGCGAGAACCTCGTGCACGGCTCCGACTCGCCCGAGTCGGCCGACCGCGAGATCAAGCTCTGGTTCGGTGCCTGAGACGTCGAGCAAGGGGCCGCGCGAAGCGCGGATCCGCTGACCGATCGCGCCGGTGAACCACCGGCGCGATCTCTCGTTTTCACGGTCTTTCGACGGTGTCCGAAACCAGGTATCCCCGGCTTCGACGCCGCGGACGTACCCCGTATCGTTGCGGTTTCGGCGAGCCTCTCCGGATTGAGGCTCGGACCTTCGTAGCCTCGTCGGGAGGCCCGTATCCTGCAGCACAGATCCCCGACGCGGCGCCCCGGGAACGCGAGGACGTATGGCGAGCATCATTGGACGTGACATGGCGGTGGACCTCGGCACCGCAAACACACTCGTCTACGTTCGCGGCAAGGGTGTCCTTGTCGATGAGCCGAGTGTGGTCGCGCTCAACAAGAACACCGGCGAGATGGTCGCCGTCGGCCATGAGGCCAAGAAGATGCTGGGACGTACGCCTGACGACATCGTCGCGCTGCGGCCGCTGAAGGACGGCGTGATCGCCGACTTCGAGGCCACCGAGCAGATGCTTCGCTACTTCATCCAGCAGGTCCACCGCCGCCGCTACTTCGCCAAGCCGCGGATGGTCATCTGCGTCCCGTCCGGGATCACCGCGGTCGAGATCCGCGCGGTGAAGGAGGCCGGCTACCAGTCCGGCGCCCGGATGGTGAACATCATCGAGGAGCCGATGGCGGCCGCGATCGGCGCCGGGCTCCCGGTGCACATGCCGACCGGCAACATGGTCGTCGACATCGGCGGCGGCACCACCGAGGTCGCGGTGATCAGCCTCGGCGGCATCGTCACCTCGCAGTCGATCAGGACTGCCGGCCACCAGCTCGACAACTCGATCATGACCTGGCTGAAGAAGGAGCACGCGCTGCTCCTGGGCGAGCGCACCGCCGAGGAGGTCAAGATGACGCTCGGCTCGGTCTGGCCGCTGCCCAACGAGCCCGAGGCCGAGATCAGGGGACGCGACCTGGTCAGCGGCCTGCCGCGCACCGTGACCGTCTCGAGTGCCGAGGTGCGCAAGGCGATCGAGGAGCCGCTGCACGACATCTTCGACGCGGTCCGGTCCACCCTCGACCAGACGCCACCCGAGCTCGCCGGCGACATCATGGACCGCGGCATCGTGCTGACCGGCGGCGGTGCCCTCCTGCGCGGGCTCGACGAGCGCCTGCGCCACGAGACCGGCATGCCCGTCCACGTCGCCGAGTCCCCGCTGACCTCGGTCGCGATGGGCGCCGGCCGCTGCGTGGAGGACTACGACGTGCTCCGCCCCGTCCTGGTGAACGAGAACAGGAGATGGTGACGTGTCGTTGCTGAGCCCCCGCCCCAGCGAACGTCTGCGCAAAGGGCTGGAACAACGCAAAGGCCCCAAACCCAAGGTCCGTACGCCGCGGGAGAGGCTCAACCGCCGCGGCAGCCTCGAGACCAAGCCCGGCGGCGGGGGCCCGAAGCGCTCCTGGCTGATCGCGCTCATCCTGTGCTGCGCGACGCTGGCGACGCTCGACCAGACCCCCGTCCTGGAGCCGGCCCGGGCCGCGGTCGGCGAGGTGGTCTCCCCGCTCGAGACCGGCGCTGCCCTGGTCGCCCGTCCGTTCACCGACATCCCGGAGTGGTTCGACACCCGCGACGACCTGCGCGACCGGGTCGCGAAGCTCGAGGCCGAGAACTCCACGCTGCGCCGTCAGGTCGAGGTCACCGACTACGGCCGGGCCAAGCTCGCCGAGTACGAGTCGATCACCCGCGCCGCCGAGGATCTCGGCTACTCCATGGTGCCGGCGCGCGTCACCGCCTACGGCCCCGCCCAGACCTTCCGCCGCACCGTCACCATCGATGCCGGCAGCGCCGCCGGGATCAGGTCCGACATGTCGGTGGTGACCGGCGACGGCCTGGTCGGCCGGGTACTGCGGGTCACCAAGACCTCGGCGACGGTCCTGCTGATCGTCGACGCCGCCTCGGTCGTCGGCGGTCGCGTCGGCGGGGAGGACCGCAGTGGCAAGAAGTCGGGCCAGGTCGGCATGGTCCGGGGCTCCGGTGTGGTCGCCGGCTCCGGTCTGCTGACCCTCGACCTCGTCGACCGGTCCACCGCCCCGCTCAAGGGCGACACGGTGATCACCTGGGGTGACGGCCGGGCCGCTCCGTACGTCTCCGGGCTGCCGATCGGCGAGGTGACCGACACCTTCGAGAGCGTGCGCGACTCCTCGCAGACGGCCCGGATCAAGCCGTACGTCGACTTCGGCTCGCTCGACGTCGTCGGGGTGGTGGTGCCCAACGGCACCATGAGCGACCGCGCCGTGATCACGCCGGAAGGGGAGCTGCGATGAGCCAGGTGGAAGGCCGCGCCCCGAGCGCCGCACCGGTGCTGCGCAACGTCCTGGTCGGCATGCTGGTCGTGATCGCCGTCGTCCTCCAGCTGAGCGTGGCCCCGGCCTTCGCGATCCGCGGGATCACCCCCGACCTCGCGCTCCTGGTCGTGCTCGCGGTCGCGCTCTCCCGCGGCGGGCAGGCCGGTCTGGTGACCGGGTTCGCCGCCGGCGTACTGCTCGATCTGGCGCCGCCCGCCGACCACACCGCGGGCCGGTGGGCCCTCGCGCTGCTGATCGTCGGCTACGTCGCCGGACGCGTCCGCGAAGGCAGCATCGGCGAGAGCCGCAGCCACGGCGGCCAGGGCCGTCCCAACGCGATGACCGTGATGGCCACGGTGGCCACCTGCGCGTTCATCGGCGTCAGCATCTTCGCGGTCAGCGGCCTGATCCTCGGCGAGGCGCCGCTGACGCTGCTGCCGACCGTGGCGATCAGCGTGGGCTACGACCTGCTGCTGGCGCCGTTGCTGATCCCGGCGCTGCTGTGGCTGATCGGCAAGGGGGACTCCTGAGATGGCGGCGAGTCGACTCTCCACCGCGCAGGTCAGCCGGCTGCGGCTGATCGTGATCCAGGCGCTCGTCTTCTCGCTGCTGGCCACGCTCGGGGTCAGGCTCTTCTACCTGCAGGTACGCCACGGCGACGCCTATCAGGCGGCCGCGGCCTCGCAGTCCAAGCGCGAGATCGTGCGCCAGCCGGTGCGCGGCATCATCGTCGACGCCCAGGGCCGGCCGATCGTGACCAACCGCTCCGCCTGGGTGGTCAGCCTCGATCAGGGCGTGCTCGACGGCCTCGACGACGACGACAAGGTGACGCTGATGAAGCGCGTCGCCAAGGCCGTCGACGTGTCCCCGAAGAAGCAGAACGAGGCGATCGCCAGCTGGTCCGGCACCCGCTACCAGCCGGTCCCGATCGCCACCGACGTCTCCGAGTCGACCGCGCTGCGCATCCTCGAGCAGCCGGAGGACTTCCCCGGGGTGGTCGCGGAGAAGCAGACGCTGCGCTCCTACCCCAGCCCCTTCGGTATCAACGCCGCCGGAGTGCTGGGCTATCTCTCCCCGATCACCGAGGACGAGAACGACAACGCCAAGGAGCGCGGCGACGAGTCGCTCAACATCACCTCGATGGTGGGTCGCTCCGGCGTCGAGAAGGAGTACGACCAGTGGCTGCGCGGGATGCCCGGCTACGACACCGTCACCGTCGACTCGGTCGGCCGTGAGATCGGGCGCGGCGACTCGGTCGCCTCCCAGCCCGGCGACACGCTGGTGACCAGCATCGACGCCAAGGTGCAGGGCCGCGCCGAGAAGCTGCTGGCCGAGTCGATCGAGACCGCCCGCGGCACCTTCGACAAGATCACCGGCCGCAACTACGAGGCAGACTCCGGCTCTGTCGTGGTCATGGAGGCACAGACCGGCCGGCTGGTCGCGATGGCCAGCCAGCCGACGTACGACCCGGAGGAGTGGGTCGGCGGGATCACCCAGAAGCAGCTGGACCGGCTCTACTCCGAGAAGGCGGGCTACCCGCTGCTGCCGCGGGCGACCCAGGGTCAGTTCGCGCCCGGGTCGACCTGGAAGCCGTTCATGACGGTGGGTGCGCTCAACAACGGATACAGCCGAGACACCAGGCTCAACTGCTCCAGCGGACTCCAGGTCGGCAACCGCTGGTTCAAGAACTACGAGTCGGGCGCCTACGGTTTCATCGACTTCGCCAAGGCGCTCGAGGTCTCCTGCAACACGTTCTTCTACCAGATCGGGGTCAACTACTGGCAGAAGTACGGCTCCAACCCTGCCAACGTCAAGGCCAGGGACCCGCTGGTGGAGACGGCCAAGGCGTTCGGCTTCGGCAAGCGCACCGGCATCGACCTGCCCGGTGAGTCGTCGGGCCGGATCGCGGACCGGAAGTGGAAGGCCGAGTACTACGAGGCCATGAAGGGCTACTACTGCCGGATGGACGAGAAGGACAATGCGCCGACCGCGTTCCTGCAGTTGTTCGCCCACGAGTTCTGCATCGAGGGCAACTACTACCGCACCGGCGACGCGGTGAACTTCTCCGTCGGCCAGGGCGACACCATGGTCACCCCGATCCAGCTGGCCCGGGCCTATTCGTCCCTCGCCAACGGCGGCACCCTCTACGAGCCCCGGATCGGCAAGGCGGTCGTCAGCGGCGACGGCACCGTGGTCGAGAAGATCGACCCGAAGGTCGTCGGCAAGGTCAAGATGTCGGCCAAGAGCATCGACTACGTCAACGAGGCGCTCCTCGGCACCCCGCGCAGCGGCTCGCTGGCGTGGAAGTTCGGCGGGTTCCCGCTCGACGAGGTTAAGGTGCGCGGCAAGACCGGCACCGCCGAGGTCACCGGCAAGCAGACGACCGGATGGGTCGCCTCGTACAACAAGAAGTACGTCGTCATCATGACCATCTCCCAAGGTGGCACCGGCTCGGGATCGGTCGGTGATGCCGTACGCAAGCTGTGGGAGTCGCTCTACGGGATCGAGGAGGGCGGTGTCGAGGTCCGGCCCAACAAGGCCATGATCACGGGCATCGACCCGCCGAAGAACCTGCCGGCCTTCGGTGCCGACGGCTCGATCGCCGCTCCCAAGGACTGAGCGGAGGAGACCGAGTCATGAAGAACGACGTGATGGCCTTCGTACGCCGCATCGACCTGATCCTTCTCGGTGCGGTCCTGGTCCTGGTGTCGCTGTCGGTGTTGCTGGTCTGGTCCGCGACCATCCACCGTGACGCGATCACCGGTGGCGACACCACCGCCTACCTGCGCAAACAGGCGATCAACGTGGCCGCCGGGCTGGTGATGATGGTGGGCGTGGTCGCGACCAACCACCGCTGGGTCCGGCTGCTGACGCCCGTGGTCTATCTGGCCGCGGTGGTCGGGCTGGTGCTGGTGCTCGTGATGGGCTCGACGGTCAACGGGTCGAAGTCGTGGGTGAATCTCGGGCCGGTGCAGGTCCAGCCCTCGGAGCTGGCCAAGCTGGCCGTGGTCATCGCGATGGCGCTGGTCCTGGCCGAGCGCAGCGAGGGCCGCTGGCGGGCACGGGTGTCGCTGGGCGACGTGGTCGCGATGATCCTGGTCGCGGCGGTGCCGATCGCCCTGGTCCTGCTCCAGCCCGACCTCGGCACCACGCTGGTGCTGGGGGTGACGGTCTTCTGCGTGCTGGCGGCCGCGGGGACACCGCGGCGATGGCTGGCGCTGCTGGCGTTGACCGGCGTGGCGGCTGCCACGACGGTGGTCGCGACCGGGGTGCTGAAGCAGTACCAGATCAACCGGTTCATGGCGTTCACCGATCCGTCGCTGGATCCTCGCGGGGCCGGCTACAACGTCCAGCAGGCGCGGATCGCGATCGGCGACGGCGGCATCTTCGGGCAGGGCCTGTTCCAGGGATCGCAGGCCCGTGCGGGCTTCGTCCCCGAGCAGCACACCGACTTCATCTTCACGGTCGTGGGGGAGGAGCTCGGGCTGGTCGGCTCGCTGCTGGTGATCGGGCTGATCGGTGTCGTGCTGTGGCGCGGCCTGCGGATCGCGGCGCGCACCGACGACCTCTTCGGGCGGGTGGCGGCGGCCGGGATCGTGTGCTGGCTCGGCATCCAGAGCTTCCAGAACATCGGGATGTGCCTGGGCATCATGCCGGTGACCGGGGTGCCGCTGCCGCTGATCTCCTACGGCGGATCCTCGATGATCGCGGCGCTGCTGGCGGTCGGTCTGCTGCTCGGCATCTCGGCCCGTTCGCGTCGCACCGGTCTGGACCGGTCCGGACCACTTCAGGACCTCCGTTCGCGCGATCGCCTGCAGGTTGCTGCAGTGCGAAAAGATGTCGCGTTTCATCGTCAGTAAACTCGATTACGTTCCGTCCCGGTTGCCCCACAGGGCATCTGTTACCCCTTGCAGCACTCAACCCGAGGCTGCTTGACGACGGGAGCAGTAATCGTGAACCGACCCCACAGAACCCAGCGTCTCGGCGCACTGGCAGCAGCGACGGTCACCGCCGTCGGCGCCGCCACCACCATCTTGGCCATGTCCGGTCCCGCCGGCGCAGCCGACAGTCCGGCACCGCTGATCGGTGCCGAGAAGTCGACGGCCATCGACAACTCCTACATCGTGGTGATGAAGGGCAACGGTGCGGCCGCCAAGGCCAACGCCGCCGACGCCCGGGCGCTCGCCAAGGAGAAGGGTGGCTCGGTGAAGTACGCCTACGACAAGGCGATCACCGGCTTCTCCGCCACGCTCGACGCCGACGCGCTCGACGCGCTCCGCAGCAATCCCGACGTGGACTACGTCGAGGCCAACCAGGTCGTGAAGGCCAGCGGCGACCAGGCCAACCCCACCTGGGGGCTCAACCGGATCGACCAGCGCAACCTGCCGCTGAACTCGAACTACCACTACGACTACACCGGCTCGGGTGTGAAGGCGTACATCATCGACACCGGGATCCGCTCCACGCACGCGGACTTCGGTGGCCGGGTGACCTCGGGCTACACCGCGATCGGGTCCAGCACCGAGGACGAGAACGGCCACGGCACCCACGTCGCCGGCACCGTCGGCGGGTCGACCTACGGCGTCGCCAAGAACGTCACCCTGGTGCCCGTCCGCGTGCTCGACGCCTCCGGGTCCGGCACGACCGCCGGAGTGATCGCGGGTGTGAACTGGGTGACCTCCAACCACACCTCCGGTCCGGCGGTCGCCAACATGTCGCTCGGTGGCGGGGTCTCCTCGACCCTCGACTCCGCGGTCACCAGCTCGATGGCTGACGGCGTCACCTACGCCGTGGCCGCGGGCAACGACTCCGGCGCGAACGCGTGCAACGGCTCGCCCGCCCGGGTGGCCGGAGCCCTGACCGTCGGCTCGACGACCAACACCGACGCCCGGTCGAGCTTCTCCAACATCGGCTCGTGCGTCGACCTGTTCGCCCCGGGCTCCTCGATCACCTCGGCGTGGTACACCTCGAACACGGCGACCAACACGATCTCCGGTACGTCGATGGCGACCCCGCACGTCGCCGGTGTGGCCGCGCTCTACCTGCAGGCGAACCCGACGGCGTCGGCCTCCGCCGTCGCCTCGGCGATCAACGCCAACGCCACCACCGGTGTGGTCACCTCGCCGGGGACCGGTTCACCCAACCGCCTCCTCTACTCGCTGTGGAGCGGTGGCACCGACCCGACGGACCCGCCGACCACGGGCAACCTGCTGACCAACCCGGGCTTCGAGTCGGGTGCGACCGGCTGGAGCGCCTCCTCGGGTGTGATCGACAGCTCGAGCAGCGCCCCGGCCCGTTCGGGCTCCTACAAGGCGTGGCTGAACGGCTACGGCTCCGCTCGCACCGACACGCTGTCGCAGTCGGTCACCCTGCCCACGACCGGCAAGACCCTGTCGTTCTACCTGCGGGTGATCACCAACGAGACGACCACCTCGACGGCCTATGACAAGCTGACCGTCAAGGTCGGGTCGACGACGCTGGCGACGTACTCGAACCTGAATGCGAGCTCGTCGTACTCGCTGAAGTCGTTCTCGCTCGGGTCCTTCGCGGGCAGCACCGTCACGCTGACGTTCACCGGCACCGAGGACTCCTCCCTCGGGACCAGCTTCCTGATCGACGACACCTCCATCGCCTGATCCCACCACCGGCAACGCCGCAGCCGGGGGGGGGGGGGGGGGGGGGGGGGCCCCGGCGGGGGGGGGGGGGGGGGGTTTTGTGGCGGGGGTTTTGGGGGTGTTGGTGGGTTGGGCACGGGGTGGGGGCCGGGGGGGGA
>NZ_JBIWNX010000002.1:473569-489234 GCF_044767415.1 Nocardioides sp. NPDC101246 | reverse complement strand
GCCCCCCCCCCCGGGCCGGCCGCGCCCCCCCCCCGCCCCCCCCCCCCCCCCCCCCCCCCCCCCCCCGCGCCCCCCCCCCCGCCCCCCCCCCCCCCCCCCCCCCCCCCGGCCCCCCCCCCCGCCCCCCCCCCCCCCCCGGGGGGGGGTGGGGGGGGGGCCCGCCCCCCCCCCCCCCCCCCCACAACTGCTTTTTCGGCTGGTCAGGGGATGCGGATCTGGCCGTCGGCGGCACGCTGGGAGCCGGTGACGCGGTCGCAGGAGCCGGTGTCGACCCAGCAGCGGAGGTACCAGGAGTCGGTGGTGGTGGCGGTGTAGAGGACGACGCTGCGGTCGGACTCGAAGCCGGCGACGCGGACCTTCTCGACGGAGTCGGGTACGCGCAGGTCGATGTGCTCGGAGGTGCTCATGTTGACCGCGATGCCGCGCTCGGCGCCGTAGCTGATCATCCCGGGATCGCTGGGGTTGCGGGCGATGGCGACGATCGAGCCGTCGGGGGAGTCCGCGACCGATCCGGGCAGGGGTGCGTGGACGCCGGGCTGGGTGAGGCTGCCGTCCGCCTCGATGGCGGCGAAGCGGGCCTCCCACTCGCTGGGGTTGTGGAGGAGTACGCCGCGCCGCAGCGGGATCAGCTGCTGGTAGCCGAGCGGCAGCGAGATCCGCTGGGTGGCCTCGCCGGGATCCCAGGCGGTCACCGGCGGCCGGGAGACGGTGAGCTCGCCGTAGTTGCCGGGCACCGCCGGCGGGGCGGGCACGATGCCGGTGCGGAAGTAGGCGCGGGTGCGGTCGGTGCCCAGCACCGCGGTGGCGACAGGGGTGCCCTCGAGCGCGAGCCGGTCGGTCTCCTCGCCGGTCGTGGTGTCCACGGCGACGAGTGCGGAGGCGGCGTCGCCGGTCTGCTGGAGCGCGTAGAGCTGGTTGCCGTCCTTGCTCAGGACCGGCTGGGTCCACAGGCCGGGGACCTGGATGGTCGACCCGCGCCGCGCGATCCACACCGGACCGGGCTTGTCCGCACGCTCGTACATCAGCACCGTCCACGCGGCCACGCTCATCTGGGAGCCGAAGACCTTCTGCGGCTTCGCGCCGAGCTGGAGCCGGCCGGCCCGGTCGACGAAGGGCAGGGTCGTCGCGGGGCCGACGGGCAGGTCCGCGTACGTCGCCGGGACCGCCGGCTCGCTGTTGCGGACCGTGGGGGCCGGCGGCGCGGGCGTGGGGACGTTGGCGCCGGTGCGCCCTTCGGCGAGCCGGGTCGTGTGGACGGCCAGCCAGGCCACGGAGGCGATCAGGGCGAGGACGATGCAGGCCGAGAACACGATCCCGGCGCGGCTGTGCCTCGCCATGGTCTGCGGCTCCTCGAGCGCCACCGTGGGCTGCTCCTCGTCGATGTGCACGTCGGTGATGGTCGTACCTTCCTCGTCCTGTCTCCCGAAGGCTGCGACGTCGATGCAATGCTGCGGACGTGCCCCGAGTCTCTCCACGGTAACCACGTCGAGGCGCCGGAATCAGGAGAGATCAGGTGAACAGTCCGTTTTCACATGCCGTCGGTATGTTCGGAAGTCCCGGAGATGGCCTAAGGTCGATCGTGTGGTGAGAAAACGAGTAGCTGATGCAGGCAAACAGGCCGGAAGAGTAGTCGGCACGGTGCGGGAGACGGCCGGGAAGCTGGTCGCCGACGTGGTGTCCGGCAAGCTCAAGGTCCCCGCCGTTCCGAAGGTCAAGGTCCCGCGGCCAGGGCGCAAGGCGCCGGCCAAGGCCGCCGAGCCGGTCGTGGAGCGGCCCGCCGAGCCGACCCCCGAGCCGGTCGTGAAGCCCGAGCCGACCGCCGACAAGGTCGAGACGACCCCGGTCGAGAAGCCCGTGGCGGCGAAGAAGACCACGGCCAAGAAGACCACGGCCAAGAAGAGCACCGCGACGAAGACGACCGCGGCGAAGAAGACGACGGCGAAGAAGGCTCCGGCGGCGAAGCAGACCACCGCCAAGAAGACGACAGCCAAGAAGGCTCCGGCGGCGAAGAAGGCCACCGCAGGCGCGGCCACTGCGGCGAAGGAGACCGCCGCCGCGGACGCCCCGGCGACGACCGCCCCGGCGACGACCGCCGCGAAGAAGACTGCTGCGAAGAAGACTGCTGCGAAGAAGACGACCGCGGCGAAGACGACCGCGGCGAAGAAGACGACGGCCGCGAAGAAGACCACGGCCGCGAAGAAGACCACGGCCGCCAAGAAGACCACGGCCGCCAAGAAGGCTCCGGCGGCGAAGAAGGCGCCCGCGAGCGAGACGTCGACCAGCCCGACCACCGGGCCCGAGACGCCGCCCGCCGAGTCCTAGCCGAGACTCCCGACGCGCACCGACGCGAGAGTCGTACGCGGCCCGAGCCCCAGGCTGCGTACGGTCTCGAGGTCCTCGAGGGTGTCGACGTCGTGGCGAAGCGAGTCGAGGTCGCCCTCCAGCGGATGGGCGCCGCCGTCGCGGTGGGCGGCGGCTGAGCCGGGCCCGAACGCGGGCCGGAACCGGTCGTGGGGCGCGGTGTAGAGCGTGGTGCCCCCGCCGGCCGCGTCCTCGACGTACGCGGCCCCGAACCCGTCCGCGGCGCTCAGCGCCGCGTCGAGGTCGGCGGAGCGGAGAGCCGGCAGGTCCCCGCACAGGGCAGCAGGGCGGAGCCCCGGCCAGCGGCGCCGGGCTTCGAGCGCTCCTTGCACGAGGGTCTCGTTGAGGTCCCCGCTGACCCCGTCGGGGATGACGGCAGCGCCGAGACGGGCGACGTCGGCGGCGAAGTAGGAGTCGTCGGTGATCACCAGCACGGCGCCGACGCCCGCGGCGGCCAGACACGACTCGGCGGTGTCGAGGGCGAACGACCGGGCGAGATCGGCCCGTTCGTGCGACTCGATTCCGACCAGCCGGGACTTGCCGCGCGCCGGAGGCTTGACGGGCAGCAGTACGACGTAACCGGGTGCAGGTACAGGCATCGAGGTAGATCCTGACAGGTATCTCACAACCACGCGGAGACGGCCCGGTAGCCTGCCCTGCGTGGGAAAGTACCGGAAGTTCCAGGAGGACAAGCTCGGCTGGCCGTGGGTCGTGGCCGTCGGCATCGTGAAGCCCGTCCTTCTCGCGACCACCAAGCACCAGTGGGAGGGCGGCGAGAAGATCCCGGAGAGCGGGGGAGCGGTGATCGCGCTCAACCATGTCTCCGAGATCGACCCGTTCACCGCCGCGCACATCGTCTGGGACTACGGCCGTCGGCCGAGCTACCTGGGGAAGGCGAGCCTGTTCAAGGGCGCGCTGGGCAAGTATCTGCGCGCGGCCGGTCAGATCCCGGTCGACCGGAAGGCAGGTGCGTCCGCGTTCGACGAGGCCGTCAAGGCGGTCAATGCCGGCAGCATCGTGGTCGTCTACGTCGAGGGCTCGATCACCAAGGACCCGAACGGCTGGCCGATGCGCGGCAAGTCCGGTGCGGCCCGGATCGCGCTCGCGACCGGTGCCCCGGTCTACCCGGTGGGACAGTGGGGCGCCCAGGACCTGCTTCCGGCCTACTCCGTCAAGCCGCACCTGATCGGCCGCAAGATGATCCAGATGAAGATCGGTGACCCGGTCGACCTGAAGGATCTCGAGGTCCAGGAGCACACCTCGGCGGTCGTCAACCAGGCGACCGACCGGATCATGAAGGCGATCGTCGGCCTGGTGGCCGACATCCGGGAGGAGGAGCCGCCCAGCGAGCTCTTCGACCCGAAGAAGGCCGGCGTGAACGAGACCGGGAACCCCGACAAGAAGAGGAACACCAAATGAGCGGAGCATCGGGCAAGGTAGCGGTCTTCGGAGCGGGCTCGTGGGGCACCGCGTTCTCGGTCATCCTCGCCGACGCCGGCAACGACGTGACCATGTGGGCGCGCCGTGAGGAGGTCGCCGCGGCGATCAACGACACCCACGAGAACCCCGACTACCACCCGGGCACCGAGCTGCCGCACAACATCAGCGCGACCCACGACATGGAGAAGGCGGCGTACGGGGCCGAGCTGGTCGTCCTCGCGGCGCCCTCGCAGACGCTGCGCGCCAACCTCACCGACTGGGCGCCGTTCCTGCCCCAGGACGTACCGCTGGTCTCGCTGATGAAGGGTGTCGAGCTCGGCACCCTCGAGCGGATGAGCGAGGTGATCGCCCATGTCACGGGTGCGGGACCGGAGCGGATCGCGGTGGTCAGCGGCCCCAACCTGTCCAAGGAGATCATCCGTCGCGAGCCCGCCGCCGGAGTGGTGGCGTGCGCCGACGAGGAGGTCGCCAAGGCGATCCAGGCGCGTGTGCACTCGCCGGCGTTCCGTCCCTACACCTCGACCGACGTGGTCGGCTGCGAGATCGGCGGGGCCTACAAGAACGTGGTCGCGATCTCGACCGGGATGGCCGCCGGGATGGGTTTCGGCGACAACACCCAGGCGTCGCTGATCACCCGTGGCCTCGCCGAGACCGCGCGGCTGGCGATGCAGCTCGGCGCCAACCCGATGACCCTCATGGGTCTGGCCGGCCTCGGTGACCTGGCCGCGACCTGCTCCTCGCCGCTGTCTCGCAACCGTACGTTCGGGGAGAAGCTCGGCAAGGGCATGACCACCGCTGACATCCTCGCCTCCAGCCACCAGGTCGCCGAGGGCGCCAAGTCGTCGCACTCGCTGCGCGAGCTGGCCGCGAAGGTCGGGGTCGACGTGCCGCTGGCGCAGTACGTCGACGACGTCGTCTCCGGCGCCAAGACCGTCAGCGAGATCATGGACGAGATGCTCGAGCGGCCGACGAAGGCGGAGACCGAGTAGGTCCCTTCGTCAAGGTATGCAGGCGAAGGCCCGCTTCCCGCGCGGAACTCCGCGCGGGAAGCGGGCCTTTGTCTGCATACCTTGACGAAGGCTCAGGCGGTGCCGAGGTCCTTCCAGGGGCCCCACTCCTCGGTGCCGGGGGTGTTGCCCTGGGTCCACCACTTGGCCTCCCACAGGTGACCGCCGTAGGTGACGCGGTCACCGGCGACGTACACCGTGCTGGCCGACCATGCGGCTGCGGCCGGCGGGTCCGTCGGCGGGTCGGTCGGCGGGTCCGTGGGCTCCTCGGTCGGCGGGTCGGTCGGGTCCGGCTCCTCGACCGGGCCGCCGGTGCCGTTGCGCATCGCGTCGGCGAAGGTGCCGACCAGCTCGCCCTGACGGTCACCGGACAGCTCCCACCACATGCCTCCGCCGAGGCCCTTGGAGATGGCGTAGGAGGCCTTCTGCGCGATCGTCCGGGTGTTGTCGTAGCTCCACCACTGGTTGCCGTCGTAGCGCCACGCGGCGCCGACCGCGGCGTCGTAGTGGTCGGTGCCGCGGGACTTGAGCTTGTCGTAGTCCTCGTTGCCCGCCTCGTACGTCCCTGGTGCCGCGGCGGTCGCCGGACCCCACGCGTTGGCCGAGCTGGCTCCCTGCCAGCCGCGGCCGTACGCCGCCATGCCCAGGCCGAGCTGGGCCGGTGAGACGCCGGCGTCGAGGTACTCGCTGACCGACTCGTCCACGCTGAACCGCTTGCCGTCGGGGCGGGGGTCGGCGGGGTCGGGGTAGAGGTTGCCCTGGTGGCCGGTCAGCGTCGGGTCCCAGGCGCCCCACAGGTCATAGCCCTGGATGTTGCCGAAGTCGAGGGAGTCGAAGATCGCCGGGTCGTTCCAGCCGCCCGCCTCGATGTCTTGCGGGTTGGCCGGAAGGAACGCCGAGAGCTGGTAGTCCTTGCCCGTGGTCGAGCCGAGGGCGTCCAGCTGGGAGCGGAACTCGGCCAGGAGCGCCTTGAAGTTGGCGCGGTCGTTGACCGGGTCGACATGGTTGCCGGTGTTGCCGTTGGGCGATCCCGGCCACTCCCAGTCGATGTCGAAGCCGTCGAAGACGCCCGCGGCCGATCCGGCGCCACCGCGGCCGTCGATGACCGGCAGGTTGCCCTTGATGTAGAGGTCGACGCAGGAGGAGACGAACTTGCGTCGCGACTCCGGGGTCGCCGCGGCGAGGGAGAAGTTCTTCGACCAGGTCCAGCCGCCCAGCGAGAGCAGGACCTTCAGGTCGGGGTGCTTCGCCTTGAGCTGCTTGAGCTGGTTGAAGGAGCCGGCCAGGGGCTGGTCCCAGCTGTCGGCGGTTCCGGAGACGGACGCGTCCGCGGCGTACGACATCCCGTAGTCGGCGTAGGCGTCACCGGCGCCGTCGGAGCCGTTGGGCCCCTCGCCCTGGGCCTTGTTGGCCTCGAAGCACGTCAGCGTCTGGTGGTGGATGTTGCCGAAGGCGTAGTTGAGGTGGGTGAGGTCGTTCGCGACCCCGGACGTCTCCAGCTGCTTGAGCTTGAAGGCGCGGCCGTAGACGCCCCACTGCACGAAGTAGCCGACGTTGCGGTAGCCGTTGATCGCGGTCGGCTCCGCGGCGGCTGTCTTCAGCGATGCGCTGGATGGAGTGCTGGTGAGGACGAGCGTGCCGGTGAGGGCGAGTGCTCCGGCGAGTGAGCCGACGAGCAGGCCGATGATCCGGCGTGATCTCCGTGGGGAACGGGGCAAGGCGACATGCATGGTGACACCTCCGAGGTGATGGCTGGCTCGGGCACCAGGCGCCCGAATCGCCATTCGATGGTGGCAGGCAGTTTGTTTGTAAGCAACCCTTACTAATTAAGGAATTTCAGAACGTAATTCGAGGTCGGCGGCGAAGTAGTACGTTCGACGGGCCGTCAATCTCTGGGAGACCGCCATGCTCGGACGCCGCTCTGCAGTTGTCGCCACACTGACCGGAGGTGCGCTCGCGCTGGCCACCCTGGTCCCGTACGCCGGGGCGGCCGTCGCTCCGGACGGCAGGCCGGCACCACCACCGAAGATGCCCACCGCGGTCGGGTACGGCGGCGCGGTGGCGAGCGTCGACGCCGACGCGAGCCGGGTCGGGCTCGAGGTGCTGCGCACAGGTGGAAACGCGGTCGACGCCGCGGTCGCGGCGGCTGCGGCGCTCGGCGTGACCGAGCCCTACTCGGCCGGGATCGGCGGGGGCGGCTTCTTCGTGCACTACTCCGCGCGCACCGGTGAGGTCGAGACGATCGACGGGCGGGAGAAGGCGCCGGCCGCGATGCCGCACGACGCGTTCATCGACCCCGAGACCGGGAATGAGTACCCGTTCTTCCCCGACATGGTCACCAGCGGAGCCTCGGTCGGCGTGCCCGGCACCCCGCTGACCTGGGACAAGGCGCTTCGAAAGTGGGGGACGCGCTCGCTCGCCCAGTCGCTCGCGCCGGCCGCGCGACTGGCCCGTCAGGGGTTCGTCGTCGACGAGACCTTCCGCCAGCAGACAGTCGACAACGCGGAACGTTTCGCAGCGATCGATTCCACAGCGGAACTATTCCTTCCCGGAGGATCGGCGCCCGAGGTCGGGAGCCGGTTCCGCAACCCCGACCTCGCCGCCACCTACGACCTGCTCGGCCGCAAGGGCGTGAAGGCCTTCTACCGCGGCCCGCTGGCCGCGCAGATCGCCAAGACGGTCGCCGAGCCGCCGAAGACCGACGACACCGACCTGCCGGTTCCGGCCGGCTGGGTGACCACCGAGGACCTCGACGCCTACACCGCCCCCGATCGCGAGCCGACCCGCTCGACCTACCGGGACCTGGAGGTCTACGGGATGGCGCCGCCGTCCTCGGGAGGCACCTCGGTGGGTGAGGCGCTCAACATCCTGGAGCGCTACGAGCTGGCCGGGATGAGCAATACCGAGGCCTACCACCACCTGCTCGAGGCGAGCGCGATCGCCTTCGCCGACCGGGGCGCCTACCTCGGCGACCCCGACCACGTCGACGTACCCGTCGAGGCACTTCTCGACGACACCTTCGCCGCCGAGCGGGCCTGCGGGATCGACCCCGCGGCGGCCCGGCCGAAGCCGGTGGCCGCCGGGGATGCGTACGACTTCGACGGGGTCTGCGACGGCGCGGCAGGCGCGGGCGAGACCGCGAGGGACACCGAGAACCTCGAGACCACCAACCTGACCGTGGTCGACCGTTGGGGCAACGTCGTCGAATACACCCTGACCATCGAGCAGACCGGCGGATCGGGGATCACCGTGCCCGGCCGCGGCTTCATCCTCAACAACGAGCTGACCGACTTCTCGACGACCTACCGGGCCGACGACCCCAACCGGATCGAGCCCGACAAGCGCCCGCGCAGCTCGATGGCACCCACGATCGTCCTCTCCGAGGGCCGGCCCGTGCTGGCGGTCGGGTCACCGGGCGGCTCGACGATCATCACCACGGTGCTCCAGATCCTCGTCGAGCGGTACGCGCGCGACCGGACCCTGCCCGAGGCGATGGCGGCGCCGCGGGTCTCGCAGCGCAACGGAGCGAGCACGGGTGCCGAGCCGGCGTTCATCGAAGCCTACGGAGGGCCGTTGACATCGCTGGGGCACAGCTTCGCCCCGACCGCTGAGCTCGGCGCGGCCACCGCGATCGAGATCGGCCCCGACGGCCTGCTGACCTCGACCGCCGAGCCGTGGCGACGCGGCGGCGGGTCGGCTCTGGTGGTGAGCCCGGTGGCCCCGACCGACTAGCTCCCGATGCGGTCGAGTGCCTGGAGGAGGTCGGCCCAGAGGTCGTCGACGTCCTCGATCCCGACCGACATCCGCACGAGCCCCTCGGGCACCGTCGACGACTCGGTCTTCCAGCGGCGACGGCGCTCGAAGGTGGACTCGACGCCGCCGAGGGAGGTCGCATGGACCCACAGCGAGGTCGAGTGGGTCAGCAGGTCGGCCTGCTCGGCGGTGGGAAGGACGGCCGCGAGCATGCCGCCGAACCCGGGGTAGCGGACCTCCGCGACCGCCGGGTGCGCGGCCAGGCGCTCCGCGAGGGTCGCCGCGTTGGCGGCGGAGCGCTCGACGCGCAGGTGCAGCGTACGGAGCCCGCGAAGCGCCAGCCACGCCTCGAACGGTCCGGGGATCGCCCCGAGTAGGTCGCGACGGGCCTTGAGCACATCCCACAGCGTGTCGTCGGAGACGACGACCGCGCCCATGACGACGTCGGAGTGGCCGGCGATGAACTTGGTGGCCGAGTGGATGACGATGTCCGCGCCGAGCGCGAGCGGCTGCTGGAGCAGGGGAGTGGCGAAGGTGTTGTCGACCACGACCCGCGCCCCGGCCTTGTGCGCCGCGGCGATGACGGCCGGCAGGTCGGCCAGCTGCATCCCGGGGTTGGTCGGCGTCTCGACCCAGACCAGTGCGACCTCGCCGTCGAGCTTCTCGAGCAGCTTCACGACCGCGGCGGTGTCGGAGAAGTCCGCGAGGCGCGCGGTCAGCCGGCCGCGCCCCTCGAGGTCGGCCAGCTGACCGATGGTCCCCAGATAGCTCTGCTCGGTGGCCACGACCACGGAGTCGTTGACCAGGTCGAGCAGCGTCGCGATCGCCGCGAGCCCGGACGCGAACGACAGCGCCCGCCCGCCCTCCAGCTTCCCGAGCGCCTCCTCGAACGCCACCCACGCGTCGTTGGTGTAGCGCCCGTACTCCTTGTCCCCGCCGGCCACATAGGTCGAGGCCATCGTGATCGGTACGTTGAGCGGCTGGTCGGGCTCGTGGGCCGGCCGCCCGGCGTGGACGGCGATCGTGGCGGGCTTGTGATCCATGTGTTCGACCCTATTGCTCCCTCGACAACTGAGCCCCACGCGCCGCGCGGTTACGGGTCAGGGCATGGTCCCGGATAAGGTTGCGGCCGTGTTGACGACCCTGCTGGATGGACGTGCCTTCGGTGAGAAGCACGGCAAGGATGCTGCCACCGTCGTGGCGCTGCACGGCTGGGCGCGCAACCGCAGCGACTGGGGCTCGACGCTCGAGGGCCTGGACGCGCTCGCGCTCGACCAGCCCGGCTTCGGTGCCACGCCTGCCCCTGAGGAGGGATGGGGGACGAGAGCGTACGCCGAGTGGCTCGCCGAGATCCTGCGAGGCCTCGACCGACCTGTCCTCGTCGGGCACTCCTTCGGTGGCCGGGTCTCCGTCCATCTCGCGGCTGCGCATCCCGAGCTCATCCGTGGGGTGGTGCTCACCGGCGTCCCGCTCTTCCGTCCCAAGGCTGGTGGGAAGCCCAAGCTTGCCTACCGGGTCGGGCGCTGGGCGTACTCGAAGAAGCTCATCTCGGAGTCGAAGATGGAGCAGCTGCGGGAGACGTACGGCTCAGAGGACTACCGCAACGCCAAGGGGGTGATGCGCGAGGTGCTCGTGAAGGCCGTCAACGACGATTACACCGACCAGCTCGCGGCCATCCCGAAGGACCTTCCGGTCCGCCTGATCTGGGGTGAGAACGACACCGCCGCACCGGTCTGGATGCCCGGTGAGGCCATGGAGATCCTGGGGGACAACGCGACCCTGGAGATCGTGTCCGGCTCGGCGCACCTGCTCGATGCCGGGCTGGTCAAGAGCCTTCGAGGCTCGATCGACGAACTGCGTACGTTTTGAATCTGAGGGGCTGAAGAAGAAGCATGTGGATCGTCCTGGTCACCTCCGCGCTGACCCTGATCTCCTACTACCGCTGGCTGCGGGTCGCTCAGCGTGAGCACTACGAGCCGATGCGGCTGTTCGCGATCGAGTGGATCTGGATCAAGGCCCGCCCGGTCGAGGCGATCCTGCTCGCCGCGGTGGTCGTGGTCTGTCTGGCCGCGTTCGTGCTGCCCTACGGGGCGCTCGTGGGCGCGCTGCTGTTCATCGGCTGGCCGGCCGGGATGAGCTTCAGCGGTGCCAAGCGGCTGGTGTGGACCGACCGCGTCAAGCGCCTGGCCGGTGTGCTGTTCGTGCTGCACGCGATCGTCACCGTCGTGATCGCGCTGGCGGCGCCAGCCGCCGCCGGCCTTCTCCCGATCCTCGCGGTCCCGCTCGCCGAGGCGGCGCTGGCGATCATGTGGCCGGTCGAGAAGACGATGGCGAAGAAGTGGCAGGTCCAGGCCGCCGCCACGATCAAGAAGGTCAACCCGAGGATCGTCGCGATCACCGGCTCCTACGGCAAGACCTCGACGAAGAACTACGCCACCCACCTCATGCAGGGCCGCTGGTCGACGCTGGCCTCGCCGGCGAGCTTCAACAACGCCATGGGCCTCTCCCGCGCCGTCAACGACCGCCTCCAGCCCGGCACCGACATCTTCGTGGCCGAGATGGGCACCTACGGTCCCGGCGAGATCGCCGAGCTGACCGAGATCTTCCCGCCCGAGGTCGCCGCCATCACCACGATCGGCGAGGCCCACCTGGAGCGGATGAAGTCGCGCGAGACGATCGTGAAGGCCAAGTCGGAGATCCTGCCGAAGGCCGCGACCGTGGTGCTCAACATCGACGTACCCGAGCTCGCCCTCATCGCCGAGAACCTCCGCGCCAGCAAGCGCGTCATCGCCTGCTCGGCCGTGCCGGGCACCGCCGCCGAGGTCGTGGTCGCCGACGGCCGGCTGACCATCAACAACCAGACGTACGCCGTCGACCTCCCCGACGAGGTCGGCCACCCGATCAACGTCGCGATCGCCGTCGGCCTCGCCCTCGCCGTCGAGGTGCCGATCGAGACGATCACCCAGCGGCTGGCGTCGATCCCCGGCACGCCCCACCGCGCCGAGGCCAACAAGACCCCCGGCGGCGTGTGGGTCGTCGACGACACCTTCAACTCCAACCCGACCGGCGCGGCCGCCGCGCTCGCCAAGGCCAAGCGGCTGGCAGGGGAGTCGGGCACGGTGTGGACCATCACGCCCGGTATGGTCGAGCTGGGCACCGAGCAGGCCGCGCGCAACATCGAGTTCGCGCAGGCTGCCACGGCCTCCGACAAGATGCAGCTGTGCATCGTCGGTCGCACCAACCGAAAAGCGCTGCAGGCGGGGGAGCCTGCGCGAACCACTGCGTTCGAAAGCCGTAAGGCGGCAGCGGATCATGCGCTGACCGCCGCCAAGGAGGGCGACGTGGTGCTGTACGAGAACGACCTCCCCGACCACTACGCGTAGGACCCCCAGGAGCTTTCACCATGAGCGTAACCAAGGCCACCATCGTCTTCGGCGGTCCCAGCGCCGAGCACGACATCAGCATCCTCACCGGCCTCCAGGCCGAGCGGGTCCTCTCCGGTGCCGGCGTCGAGGTGACGTGCCTCTACTGGGCGCGTTCCGACAAGTGGTTCCTGGTGCCCGCCAAGCAGGAGGCGCGCGACTTCATCGGTGGCGAGCCGAAGGGCTCCAAGGCGGTCGAGTTCCGCCTCGGCTCCGAGAAGGGCGACGGGTTCTACACCGTCGGCGGCTTCGGCGGTGGCAAGCGCCTCGAGACCGGCCCGATCCTCTCCGCCTTCCACGGCGGTGCGGGCGAGGCCGGCGGCATCCAGTGGCTCTTCGAGCTGGCCGGCCTCAAGGCCACCGGCGCCACCCCGGCCTCCGCCGCGCTCGGCATGGACAAGCTCGCCTTCGGCGCGGTCATGCTCAACGCCGACCTCCCGTCGCTGCAGCGCGAGCTGCTCTCGCGTTACGCCGCCCCGTCCTTCGAGGGCCCCTACATCGTCAAGCCGCGCTTCGGTGGCTCCTCGATCGGCATCGAGGTCGTCGACGACTACGAGACCGGCCTGGCGCTCCTCAACACCTCACCGCACCTGCGTGCGGGCGCGGTCGTCGAGCCGTACCGCCCCGACCTCTTCGACCTCAACGCCTCGGTCCGCACCGCGCCCGAGGTCGTGGTGAGCGACGTCGAGCGTCCGCTGCGCTCGGACGAGGCGAAGATGTACGACTACTCCGCCAAGTACGTCCACACCGACGGCCTCTCCTCCTCCCCGCGCGAGTTCCCGGCCCAGGTCGAGGAGTCGATCACCAAGCAGATCAAGGACCTCGCCGTACGCGTCGTGGAGCTCACCGGCCTGACCGGCATCCTGCGCATCGACTTCCTCTCCGACGGCAAGGGCGAGGTCTTCATCAACGAGGTCAACTCGATCCCCGGCGCCCTCTCGCTCTACCTGTGGCCCGACACCCCGGCCTCCGAGGTGCTCACCAGCGCCATCGCCGAGGCCGAGAAGCACGTCCCCCAGGTCACCCGGAACTTCGAGGAGGGCGTAGCCCTCAAGGCCGCCGGCGGCATCGCCGGCAAGCTCACCGGCCTCAGCTGAGCCCGAGTCGGCTCCAACTGACCGAAAACCACGCCGAGTCGGCTCGTTCTAACGAGCCGACTCGGCGTGGTTTTGCGTCAGGACGAGCCGACTCGGCAAGGGGTCAGCGGGCGAGGGCGCGCTTGAGGAGGGCGAGGGTGACCTCGCCCATCGAGGTGCCGTCGTGCTTGGCGGCGAAGGGGAACACGCTGGTCTCGGTGGCACCGGGGGTGATGGCGACCTCGAGGACGACGAAGCTGCCGTCGGGGGTGACCATGAAGTCGGTGCGGGAGATGTCGCGCATGCCGAGCAGCTCGTGGGCGCGTACGGCGGTCTCGCCGAGCTCGGCGATCAGCGTGTCGGGGAGGTCGGGGCGGCCGAAGCCGACGAACTCGGCGGTGTAGCGCGCCGCGAAGTCGAACTCGTGGCCCTTGCTGAAGTCGATGGCGATCGGGGTCAGCGGCTTGACCCCCTCATCCGTCTCGTGGACCACCACGGAGACGTCGATGCCGCCGTAGAAGCGCTCGATGAGCGCCTCGTCGCAGTAGGCGTAGGTCTTGACCAGGGCGGCGGGGAGGGCGGAGAGGCCGTCGACGCCGGTGACGCCGAGCGCCGAGCCGCCGCGTGAGGGCTTGACCACGACCCGCTCACCCAGCCGGGAGATGACGTGCTCCATCAGCACCGGCGCCCCGACGTCGCGGAACGTCGTGGACGACAGCGAGACCGAGTCCGGCACCGGGATGCCCCCGCGGCGCAGGAGCTCGCGGGCGGCCGTCTTGTCGAACGCGACGCGGCAGGAGGTGGAGACGGTGCCGACGTACGGGATCCCGATCAGCTCCAGCAGCGTCTGGATCTCGCCGTCCTCACCGAACTGGCCGTGCAGAGCCGGCAGCGCCACGACCGCCTTGTCGCGCTCGAGGTTGTGCAGCAGCGCCCGGTCGAAGTCGTACGCAGCCACCTCCACGCCCAGCGCCGACAGCTCGCGCACGAGGTTGCGGCCAGAGGCCAGCGACACGTCGCGTTCGTGGCTCAGCCCGCCGGCGATGACGGCGACGGGCCCGGAAAGAGGAGGTGTGCTCATGAGTTCGTTGTAACAGACGGCCGGGTGCAGCCGTAAATCAGATGTGGACGACCGGGCAGGTCAGGGTGCGGGTGATGCCTTCGAGGCTCTGGACGCGCGCCACGACCATCTTGCCGAGCTCGTCGACGTTGCGGGCCTCGGCACGGACGATCACGTCGTACGGACCGGTGACGTCCTCAGCCAGGGTCACGCCCTGGATCTTGCCGATCTCGGTGGCGACCTCCGCGGCCTTGCCGACGTCGGTCTGGATGAGGATGTACGCCTGTACGACCATGGTGCTGCTCCTGTTCTCCGTGCCTTCCTTGGCACAACGTCAGGCAAGTAACCTATCGCGTTATCTGTCGATCGACCTACACCGACCCTTGGGATAAGACACGGCGATGCGTGTCCCGGTATCTCCGCGCATCGCGAGGAGGGTTGGATGGAGCCATGGCTTTTCCGAGGGACACGACGCTCGCCGACATCGGTGAGTTCGGGCTGATCACCGAGATGACCAAGCACTTCGCCCAGGGAGAGCAGGTGCTGGTCGGCCCCGGTGACGACGCTGCGCTGGTGCGCGTCAAGCAGGGCCACGTGGTGGTCTCGACCGACCTGCTCGTCGAGGGCCGCCACTTCCGGCGGGACTGGGCCGAGGCGTCCCACATCGGCCACCGGGCGGCGGGCCAGAACCTCGCCGACATCGCCGCGATGGGTGGCGTCGCCCACTCGATGACTCTCGGGCTCGCCCTTCCCGCGGACCTCCCGGCCGAGTGGGCGGTCGACTTCGCCGAGGGATTCGCCGCGGAGTGCGCGCTGGTCGGGGCCTCCGTCGTCGGCGGTGACATCACCGGTGCCGACCAGATCGTGATCTCCGTGACAGCCATCGGCGCGGTCGCCCAGGCACCGGTCCTTCGCTCCGGTGCGGAGCCGGGCGACGTACTCGCGCTGTGTGGCCGCCAGGGGTGGGCCGCGGCCGGCCTGGCGATCCTCAAGCGAGGCTTCCGCTCACCACGCGTGCTGGTCGACGCCTACCGCCGCCCGCAGCCGCCGTACGCAGCCGGTCCCGCCGCCGCGGCGGCCGGTGCCTCGGCACTGATCGACGTCTCCGACGGTCTCCTGTCCGAGGCCCGGCACATCGCCGATGCCTCGGAGGTCTCCATCGACGTGCACACCGCCGCGCTGACCGTCCCCGACGAGCTCAACGCGGTCGCCTCGGCCACGGGCGCCGACGCGCTCGCGTTCGTGCTGGGCGGGGGAGAGGACCACTCCCTGCTCGCCGCGTTCCCGCCTGACGTCGAGCTGCCGCAGGGGTGGACCGTGATCGGGACGATCGGTGAGCCGGGTGGGGAGCCGGTCACGGTCGACGGGGAGGTCTACGAGGGGGCTACGGGGTGGACGCACTTCTGAGCGTCCAGAAACCCGTGCCTGGGTTCGTCTTTCGGTCTGGCTTGCGTCGGGTTTGCGGGGGGGGGGGGGGGCCCCCCCCCCCCCCCCGGGGGGGGGGGGGGCCCGGGCGGGGGGGGGGGGGCGCGCCCGGCGGGGCGGC
>NZ_JBIWNX010000002.1:206666-473559 GCF_044767415.1 Nocardioides sp. NPDC101246 | reverse complement strand
GCGCACACACCGGGTGGGTTGTTTGCCTGGTGGGGGGGGGGGGGGGGGGGGGGGCGCCGGGGGGCCCCCCCCCCCCCCCCCCGCCCGGCCCCCCCCCCCCCCCGGGGGGGGGGCCCCCCCCCCCCCCGCTTTTCATGAGATAGCAGAAGGGGCCCCGCTTCAGCGCTTGCGCGCTGCTGCGGGGCCCCTTCGTGCTACCTCAGCGTGAAACCTTGCCGGCCTTGATGCAGGTCGTGCAGACGTTCATGCGCTTCGGGGTGCCGTTGATGACGGCGCGGACGCGCTGGATGTTGGGGTCGAAGCGGCGCCTGGTCGCCTTCTTGGACCACGGCCGGTTGTTGCCGAAGCCCGGCTTCTTGTCGCAGATGTCGCAGACGGCAGCCACCGTGAACTCCTGAGGTTGAATAGATGATCGAGGACGATTGGATGGTGTCGGCGGGCGCGATGAACGGCTGCCCTGCCGAGACAACCGAACAAGCGTAGCCCGTCCGGCTGCGCCCGGCGAAATCGTCAGTCGCCCGCGCGGCGATCCCGCCACCTGTCCAGCGGCGCGGCCAGTGCGGTGGCCAGCTTCCACCGCTTCGACCCGCGCAGATCGTCGATCTCCGCGCGTTGGCCGGCGACCTGCTTGCGCTGGGACTCGAGCCGTCGCCGCTGGTCCGCGACGACCTCGCGGAGCCTGGCGACCTCCTCGCGCAGCTCGAGGCCCTGCTCGACCCAGTCCGGGAGAGCGGGCGCCGCGGGGAGGTCGGGGGAGAGGCCGCGGCGCAGGACGACGTAGAACTCGATGTCGTTCTCGGGCACGGGCAGGAGGGACTCGACCGACCAGCCGGTCAGCCCCAGGCGGCGCAGCTCGGCGATGATCTCGGGGAACGAGCGGTCGGTGTAGGTCCACACGTGGCAGTCGACGTACTCGCCCCGGCGGGCCCGCTCGAGCTGGCTCCGGGTGTAGCCGAGGTCGTGGATACAGGTCTCGGCCTCGCTCGGCCCGCGGTGGTGGAGACGCTTGGCGTCGGTGTTGACCGCACCCCGGTGGTGGTCGTAGACCGCACGCACCGACGGCGTCGTGTCGCCTGCCTCGTACGCCTGCAGGATCTGACCCATCGTCGTGGGTGGGCGGTGGGCGTCGAAGGTGTAGCGCCGGTCGGGGACGACCAAGACGAGGGCCCCGTCGGGTGCGGTGACGGCCTCGACCTGTGCCAGCCATCCGACCAGGTCGGGGACGTGCTCGACGACGTGGCTGGCCAGCGCCCAGTCGTACGGAGCGCCATCCTTGGCAGCCTCCTCGAGCGTACGCATCCGGGTGCCGTCCCACATCGGATAGTCGATCTCGGGGATGGTGTCGTGGTTCACCTGGGGATGCTCGGCGTAGGACTCGTAGAGCCGGTCGCGGTCGTAGAGGTCCAGATAGGAGACCTCCGCGGCATCTCGGGGGATGAGCGGTTGGTGCAGAGGTCCGATCTCCAGGCCGCGTCCGGCCGAGAAGTCGAAGATCTCGTTGACGCGTTCGGCGCGTGGGGTCGGGGTCGGGATCGACATCCGGGATTCCTTCGGCGTTGGGGTCACCACCACACTAGGGATGATCGTCACCGAGGTGGGGCGTAACTCGGCAGAAGGTGTTACTCGCTCGTGTCTTTCCTGCGGCCTCGGATTTGTTCACCCGTCGTTTACCCCGTACCCGGGCACCGCCTACCCTGGGTGCCGCGATACCGGGCAGTGTGTCCGGCGTCACGGTGTCTGGCTACATTCAGGTGTCGAGGAGTAGGAGGGCAGCGTGGCCGAGGTCAAGCTCGATCTGTTCCGCCGGTTCGGCGACCTGGCGACCGACGCGCTCGCGTCGCATCGCGAGGAGATCGACGCGCTCAACGTCTTCCCGGTGCCCGACAGCGACACCGGCACCAACCTCTATCTCACCATCGCCGCGGCCCGTGACCGGCTGCGCGAGTTCACCGGTCCCGACTGGCGCGAGGGACTGCGCGCCTTCTCCCGCGGCGCGCTGCTGGGCGCGCGCGGCAACTCGGGCGTGATCCTGGCCGAGATGATCGGCGCCCTGCTGCGCCGCCTGGTCCAGGCCACCGACGAGGAGCGCACCGCGGTGGTCTTCGCCGACGCGCTGCGCAATGCCGGGAACGCCGCGTACGCCGCGGTGGGGGAGCCCCAGGAGGGCACCATGCTGAGCGTGCTCCGGGCCGCCGCGGACGCGGCCGAGGCATGCGTCGAGATCGACGAGACCGCACGGACCCGGGACGTGATGTCGGTCGCCGCCAGCGCGGCTCGCGCCGCTCTTGCCCGCACGCAGGAGCAGCTGCCGGCGCTGGCCGCTGCCGGGGTGGTCGACGCTGGTGGCCGCGGGATCTGTGTGCTGCTCGACGCCTTCGAGACCGCCCTGACCGGACGCCGTCCGAGCCCGCAGGTGCCGATGAGCACCCCGCACATCCCGATCCCGATCCAGACCGGCATGGGCGCGGCCGACGGTCACGCGCTGGAGCCCGGTGGCCCGGCGTACGAGGTGATGTACCTGCTCGACGCCGAGGACGCCGCGATCCCCGACCTCCGCAAGCGGCTCCAGCCGCTGGGCGACTCGCTGGTCGTCGTCGGAGGCGAGGGCATCTGGAACGTGCACGTCCACGTCGACGACGTCGGCGCCGCGATCGAGGCCGGGATCAACGCCGGGCGGCCCCACCGGATCCACGTGACCCACTTCGCCGAGCAGATCGCCGGCCAGGCCCATCGCCACGCCACCCGCGGTGGCCGTGCGGTGATCGCGTTCGCCGCCGGGCCCGGTCTGGCCGAGCTCTTCCGCGGTGCCGGCGCGATCGTGATCGAGGGCGGCCCGCATCGGCGCCCGACGACCTCCGAGCTGCTCGAGGCGATCACCGCCTCCGGCGCCGACGAGGTGATCGTGCTCCCCAACGACGCCCCGACCCGGCAGTCGGCCGAGGCCGCCGCCCGGACCGCCGAGGACGACCTCGACATCAACGTCGCGGTGATCTCGACCCGCAGCCAGGTGCAGGGACTGGCCGCGATCGCGGTCCACGAGCCCGGCCGGAAGTTCGACAAGGACGTGCTCGAGATGACCGCCACCGCGCGACACGCGCGGCACGGTGCGGTCACCATCTCGAACACCCGAGCGATTACGATGGCTGGGCCGTGTATGCCGGGTGACGCTCTCGGGGTGCTCGACGGAGACTTCGTCAAGGTCGGCCAGGACCTGGAGACGTGCGCGACCTACGTGCTCGCCCGGCTCATCGGTGGTGGCGGCGAGCTGGTCACGCTGGTCTCCGGCCTCGAGGACCCCACCGGCGAGCTCGCCGGGGCCGTCGCGGCGTGGCTGGCTGCCAACCATCCGGCCGTTGATGTGATGGTGTACGACGGAGGCCAGGAGCGCTACCCCCTCCTGATGTCGGTGGAGTAGAGGAGAAGAGACGGTGCCGATCACCCTCGAGTCGCCGATCGAGGCCGTTCTGGGCAACAGCAAGCACGCCACGAAGTTCACCAAGGGTCTCGGGCTGCGCACCGTCGGCGACCTGCTCTACCACTTCCCGCGGCGCTACCTGCGCACCGCCGACCTCGGTCAGACCCCGCAGCTGCACGAGGGCGAGATGCTCACGGTGCTCGGCGAGGTGGTCCGCAGCGTCGTGCGACAGCACACCGACCGCCGCACCGGCCGGCCCGCCTTCCGCGTCGAGACCCAGCTCCGCGCGGGTGATGCCGACCTGCAGCTCACCTTCTTCTCCAAGTCCCAGCGGATCGCCGAGTGGCGCCGCGGGGTGCTCGCCCCGGGTGTCCGCGGTGTCTTCGTCGGCAAGGCCGGATCGTTCCGCGGCGAATGGCAGCTGGCCAACCCGCAGATGGTCGTCTTCGGCGACCCGTCCGACTCCGAGAACGCCGCCGAGGCGGCCGACAACCAGATGGCGGTCGAGGAGCTGACCGAGCTCTTCCCGATCTACCCGCTCACCGCCGGGCTCCAGCACTGGGACGTGATGCGCGCGGTGCGGTTCGCCCGGCAGGTCGTCGAGGAGGTCACCGACGTGCTCCCCGAGCAGCTCCGGGAGACGTACGCCGTCCCGGGACTGCGCGACGCCCTGGACCTGATCCACGCACCTCATGAGCTCAAGGACGTCCAGCGCGCCCAGCGCCGCTTCCGGTTCGAGGAGGCGCTCGGCCTGCAGCTGGTGCTGGGGCGACGGCGACGGGCGCTCCAGGCGCTGGGCACCACTGCCCGCACCGGGGGTGTCCACCATCTGCTCGGGGCCTTCGACGAGCGGCTGCCGTTCACGCTGACCAAGGGGCAGGCCGAGATCGGGGAGGAGCTCGAGGTGGCGCTGGCCCAGCCCCACCCGATGAACCGCCTGCTCCAGGGTGAGGTCGGCTCCGGCAAGACGCTGGTCGCGCTGCGCGCCATGCTCAAGGTCGTCGACTCCGGCGGCCAGGCCGCGCTGCTGGCGCCGACCGAGGTGCTCGCCCAGCAGCACTACCGTTCGATCACCGCGATGCTCGGCGACCTGGCCGCCAGCGGCCTGGCCGGCGGGCTCTTCGCCGGCGACCAGGAACAGACCCATGTCGAGCTCCTCACCGGATCGATGACCAAGACCCAGCGCAAGGGGCCGCTGAGCCGGATCGCCACCGGCGAGGCCGGGATCGTCGTCGGCACCCACGCCCTGCTCCAGGACCAGGTGATGTTCGACGACCTCGGCCTGGTCGTGGTCGACGAGCAGCATCGCTTCGGCGTCGAGCAGCGGGCCGCCCTGACCGACAAGGCCGGCACCCCACCGCACCTGCTGGTGATGACCGCGACGCCGATCCCGCGTACGGTCGCGATGACCGTCTTCGGCGACCTCGAGGTCTCCACGCTCACCGAGCTCCCGGCCGGACGGGCCGAGATCCAGACCAACCTGGTCTCGCTCGTGGACCATCCCGCGTGGATCGCCCGGGTGTGGGAACGCGTCAAGGAAGAGGTCGGATCGGGCCACCAGGTCTACGTCGTCGCCCCGCGGATCAGCGGCGACGAGTCCGAGCAGGGGGAGAGCGACCAGCGCGACTTCGACGCCGACGGCAACGAGGTCAAGGCCGCCCCGGCCCAGCTCTCCGCCGTCGACGAGGTCACCGAGGAGCTGACCACCGGTCCGCTGAAGGGGCTGAGCGTCGCCAAGCTCCACGGCAAGCTCCCCGCCGAGGAGAAGGAGCGCACCATGAGCACCTTCGCCGCAGGCGACGTCGACGTGCTGATCGCCACCACCGTGATCGAGGTCGGCGTGGACGTACCCAACGCCACCACCATGGTCATCCTCGACGCCGATCGCTTCGGGGTCTCCCAGCTCCACCAGCTGCGCGGCCGGGTCGGCCGTGGCGGGCTGCACGGGCTGTGCCTGCTCGTCTCCCACGCCGAGGCCGGCACCCCGGCCAGGACCCGCCTCGACGCGGTCGCCCAGACCACCGACGGGTTCGCGCTGTCCCGGGTCGACCTCGACCAGCGCCGCGAGGGAGACGTCCTCGGCGCCTCCCAGTCCGGCCGGCGATCGAGCCTGGAGAGCCTCCGCGTGCTGCGCGACGAGGAGACGATCCTGGAGGCGCGCGAGGCGGCCGAGGCACTGCTCGGGGACGACCCGGATCTCGCCACCGCACCGCTCCTGGCCGAGCGGGTCACCGAGATCGAGGAGTCCGCCTCCGCCGACTACTTGGAAAAGTCCTAAGGTATCCCAATGACTCGGATCATCGGTGGCGTCGCAGGAGGGCGACGCCTACTCGCTCCCAAGGGGGTGCGGACCCGTCCCACCACCGATCGGGTCCGCGAGGCGCTCTTCTCGGCGATCGAGTCCTCCTACGGCTCCCTGGCCGGGCTGCGCTTCCTCGACCTCTACGCCGGCACCGGCGCGGTCGGTCTGGAGGCGTGGTCCCGTGGCGCCGGGGTGGTGACCCTCGTCGAGTCGGACCGGCGTACGGCAGGGGTGATCCGTTCCAACGCGAAGGAGCTCGGCTTCCCGCGGGCCAACGTGGTCGCGGCCACCGTGGCGAGCACCCTGGTGACGCCGCCGGTGGCCCCCTACGACATGGTCTTCCTCGACCCGCCCTACCCGCTCTCCGACGACGCCGTCTCCGAGGACATCGCGCTGCTGGTCAAGCACGGCTGGCTTGTTCCGGGTGCCCTGGTCGTCGTCGAGCGGTCCGCGCGCAGCCCCGAGCCGGTCTGGCCCGACGGGTTCACCGACCAGAAGTCGAAGAAGTACGGCGAGACCACGCTCTGGTACGCCCACGCGCCGGAATGAACCAAGGGCCGACTGATCGACACAGATCGAAGGAGACAGAAGACAATGACGCGTCGCGCGGTGTGCCCCGGTTCGTTCGACCCGCCCACGTTCGGCCATCTCGACATCTTCACCCGCGCCTCGGCGATGTTCGACGAGGTCGTCGTCGGGGTCGGGGTCAACCCGTCGAAGTCGAAGCGCCTGTTCACGGCCGAGGAGCGGATGGAGATGCTCACCGAGATGACCGCTGCGCTGGGCAACGTACGGGTCCAGGGGTTCACCGGTCTGGTCACCGACTTCTGCGTCGAGATCGACGCCCAGGCGATCGTGAAGGGTCTGCGCGGGGCGCCCGACCTGGAGTACGAGGCGCCGATGGCGCAGATGAACGCCCACATGAGCGGCGTCGAGACCGTCTTCCTGCTCAACGACCCACGCTGGGCCGCGGTCTCCTCCTCGCTGATCAAGGAGATGGCCCATTTCGGTGGGGATGTGTCGGCTTTCCTGCCGCCGGATGTTCTCGCACGACTCACCAAGCGTTTGGCAGAACGTTCCGAGTAGCGGGCACGGTTCGCCGGTATCGTTTCGAATGCTGCCCGCCATCCTTTCTCTGGAGATCAATGTCCACCTCAGGTCGTTCCCCGCTTTCCTTGGCCAAGCAGTCCTATGCCGCCTCGCTCAAGGCAGTCGGTCGCGGGCTGACGAAGACGGGACTCGCGAAGGAGGCCGCACCGCCGGTCGAGCAGCGCTGGCGTCACTGGGCCCACTCGCTCACCAAGGTCTACGACTCCCTGGCGATGGCGAAGCTCGACGTGCCGTGGTGGACCTACGACGCGATCACCGCCGTCGACGCCTGGCTGAGCCAGCGTGAGCGCCCGATCCGGGTCTATGAGTACGGCTCCGGCGCCTCCACCATCTGGCTCTCCCGCCGCGCCGACGAGATCCACTCCGTCGAGCACCACAAGGGCTTCGGCGAGATGATGCAGGCCGAGCTCGCCGGCGAGGAGAAGATCTCGCTGCGGGTCATCGAGCCGGTGGCCTCCGAGAACCCGGTCGTCCCCTCGCAGAAGGAGGGCCACGCGGGCCTCGACTTCGAGGCGTACGTCAACTCCATCGACGACGTCGACGGCGAGTTCGACCTCGTGGTCGTCGACGGGCGCGCCCGCGAGGCGTGCCTGGAGAAGGCCAAGGACCGGCTCGCTCCCGGCGGGATCATCGTCTTCGACAACAGCCGCCGCAAGCGCTACGTCGAGGCCATCGCCGCATCGGGGATGAAGGAGACCATCCATGCCGGTCTCACCCCGACGCTGCCCTACCCGGAGCGCACCTCGGTCCTCACCAAAGGCTGATTCTCGTAGGTGACGGCGTGGAGTTTCCGCGCCGCCACCTGCTCGCCCTAGGGTCCTCCTCATGGCGACATCGGGGGAGCGGGCCGAACGTGTGGGGACCGTGCGCTGGGCGACCTTCGCCGGGGTCTGTGTGCTGGCGCTGGTCTGGTCCGCGTACTCGGTCGGCGCCCAGAACGGCACCTTCCTGACCCAGGACTTCGGTGCTCAGTACCACCTGGCGAAGATGACCGCCCACGGCGCGATCCCGCTGGTCGACTTCGAGCACGGCTGGAACGCAGGCTCGTTCTGGGTCTCCGCCGTCCTCTATGGGGTCGCCTCCGGGTCCCCGACGATCTGGTACTTCCTCTGGGGCCGCCTGCTCGGCGCCGGCCTCGGCGCGGTCCTCGCCGCCGCCATCGGCCTCCGTCTCCGCCTGCACCCGGCGGTGATGATCGCGCTGGCGCTCGGGGTGCTCCTGCTGGCCACCCCGCTGCACATCAAGTACACGATCTGTCTGCTGTGGGTCTTCGTCCTGCTGCCGACCGGCTGGCTCGAGTCACGCCCGCGCCTGGCCGCGGCCGCCCGGGTGCTCCTCCCGGCCCTCGTCTTCTGGCAGTACGTCGAGCTCGCCGTGCTCCTCACCGGCGCCTCAGGGCTCTTCGAGCTGTTCGCGCGGCGCTCGGTGCCCTGGCGGACCCGGATCCTCAACTGCGTTCAGCTGGCCGGTGGATTCGTGCTCGGGCTGGTCCTCCAGGCCATGGCATACCGGGTCTTGTGGGGGCTCTCCTTCGCCGACTTCAACCGGCAGGTGATCCTCGGGCAGACCGAGACCCATGCGGGTTCGCAGTACGCGGTGTGGAACTTCTTCGACCTGCCGACCGAGTCGGGGCGCTTCTTCATCCTGGCGCTCTACCCGTTCGCGCTGCTGATCCCGTTCGTGCCGCTGGTGTGGCAGCGGGTCTCGGACTCCACCCGGCTGGTCGCGCTGGCCGGGCTGGTCCTCGTCGTCGTCCCGATCCGGCGCGTCGACAACCCCCACACCACCACCGTCTCGGCTCTCGTCCTGCTCGCCGTCGTCCTGGCGGTGGCCGAGCTCTACGAGCGCCGCACGTCGCCGCTGGTTGAGCCGGGTTCGCGAGGAACGAGCGAACTGGTGTCGAAACCAACACAGCTTCTGTCCGCGCTACCCCTCGCCGCGGCCGGAGCGATCTGGGCAGCCGCCACCCTCTGGATCGGCTTCGGTCTCCAGAGCATGGCCGGCGCCGTGCTCCTCGTGGCTCTGGCTGTCGCCGGGGCGGTCCTCGGGGGAGCGTTCCTCCGAGGAGCGACCGCAGCCGTCTCCGCCGGCGCACTCGTCGCACTCGGCTGCGTACCCGCGCTTGCCGCCGTCGACCACCTCGACGACATGCGCCGCGACGCGAAGTCGTTCCAGGTGACCGACGCGATCGCCCGCTGGGCGGGCCCGGAGTACGAGCGATGCAGCGGCGGCACCCGCGAGGCGCTGGTCATGCCCAACTACCTCGCGCTCTACGACGCGCTGCCGATCACCAACCCGACGCCCTACTACCTGTTCCACTACGACTTCGCGCAGTACGAGGACGTGCTGATGCCTCAGCTCGAGGACGGGTCGATCCCGGTCATCATCGAGACCATGCCGCTGCACACGCCGCAGCCGTGGCTCACCGATGCCATCCGTGCCAACTACGTTCCCTGCTCGATCGTGCGGATCGAGAAGCAGGCGACGACTGTCACGATCTGGACCCACAAGTCTCGCGGAGACATCGCTCAGCGTGACCTCACCGTTCGGCGTGGGGAGATCGTGGCGACGCGCTGAGGTTGCGGTGCTTTGTGGTTGGGGTTTGCCGCCGACCCTTTCGGGGAGGGTGTTCTCGCCGGATCCCGGAGTAAAGGACGGCCTGCGGCCGCCGGCTGACGCCGGTCGCCTTCGGCGATCCTTGACACCGGGTTCCGGCGAGAATTTTGGCTGGCTATCGGGTCGGCGGCAGGGGTTTGGCGCGGAGATGTTGCGTTGGGTAGGGGCCTGGGAATCGGCTGATCGCTTCGCCGTGTGAGTGAGTGGGGTGGTTGGTGAACGAATTTTCGTTCGCAGCGTGAGTCGGTCTCCGCCGGGTGTGGGCCCTGCTGGTGGAAGGAATTTTCTTTCCGCTGGAGGAGGCTCTGCTCGGTGGGGCGAACGAATTTTCGTTCGCCCGTAGAAGCCGTCCCCTGCCCGGGGCGGTTCCCCGCGACCACACCCGGGCCGCCGCCCCGATAGCCAGCCAAATCTTTTCTCGACGTGGTCCGGTGTCAAGGACCGCGAAGCGGCCGGCGTCAGCCGGCGGCCGCAGGCCGTCCTTTACTCCGGTCCAGGTCGAGAAGACCCTCGAAGAACGGGTCGGCGGCCCAACACCAGCCCCGCGCAACAGTCGAAAAACACAAGGCAAACCCCGCACACACCCAACGACAAGGCCCACCTCAAACGACACGCCCTAAGTAGAGAAGAACAGCAGAGAATCACGCATAGGCTCACCAAAGCCCACACGCCCCACCCGAAGGTCCGAATGCTCCAGTCCACACCAGAGGACCACACCGAGGAACGTCTCCCGAAGCGGCTGCTGGCAGCGATGGTGCTGGTCGCGATCTTCGCGCTGAGCCTGAGCAGCTACGTCGCGCTCACCCGGGTGCTGCAGTATCAGACCCGGGACGAGGGGCCGAACGCCGGTTACGCGGTGGAGCTTGCCTCGGGACGGCTGCCGACGATCGACACGCCCGTGACGACCGATGCCCGTCGGTACCCGCAGGTCGTCGAGGGGCTGGGGACCATGGCCGACGAGCCGCACCGCCACATCTGGACCGCCAACCACCCACCGCTCTACTACCTGATCTCGCTGCCGTTCGTAGCCGCGGCCGGGGCGCTCGACGCGCCTCAGGTGATGATCGTCGGGATGCGGCTCATCAATGCCGTCGCCTCCGCGCTGTGCGTACTGCTGGTGGGCCTGATCGCCTTCGAGGTGACCCGGCGGGCGGCAGTCGCGTTCCTGGCCACGGGGATCAGCGCCTCGTGCGCCGTGCTGGTGAGCGCGGGCGGGCACATCGCCAACGACGGGGTTGCGGTCGCGGCGTCCTCGCTGACCCTGCTGGCCACGATCCGGATCCTGAACCGCGGCCTGTCGCCGGGGCGGCTGACCTTGGTCGCGCTGGCCGGGACCGCCGCGGCCGGGGCGAAGGCGCCGGGGGTCCTGACCGTCGTCCTGTGTGGCGCGGCCATCGCGGTGGCTCTGCTGCTGAGGGACCACACCCGTCGCGGGATGGTCCGGGCGCTGGCCGCCTCGGCCGTGGCCGCAGGTGTTCCGGCCCTCGCCACCGGCTGGTTCTACGTCCGCAACATCGTCCTCTACGGAGACCCGACCGCCAGCCATGCGCTGCTGGACAAGTTCGACCGGGAACCGAACGGGACGTGGTGGCAGATCGTGACCGACGGCTCGCTCTGGGTGGACTGGTACGAGCGCCTATGGGCGCCGCTGCTCGCCGAGGGATACGCGGCGGGCGCCGACGTGCTCGCCGTCGTCGCGGTGCTCGGTCTTCTCGTCCTGCTCGTCCGCCGCAGCACCACCCGACCGACGGACGCGCCCTCGACACGGGCCGGATGGCTGCTGCTCACGGCCCACGCGGCGCTCGTCCTGGTGAACCTGATCGGCTTCGTCGCGGCCGGCGGAAACCCGAACGACCGTTACCTGATGCCGCTCATGCCGCTGCTGGCGTCGGTGCTCGCGGTCGGTGTCATGGCGATCGTCGACGTCATCCCGGCCGGCTCACGCGAGTCGCGGAGTCGGCTGGCGGCGGCCGTGATCACGCTTGCGCTGGGTGTCTACGCCCTGCTGATCTTCGACTGGTTCATCACTTCGGTGACCTACGTGGGCCGGCTACCGAACTCCGACGCCAGGGGCGCCGGAGTCGTGGTGGCCGCGGGACTCGTGTGCGGCGTGGCCGCAGTCTGCCTCGCGGCACGGTCGGCCAGGACGTACGCCGGTGGCAGCCGCGCGGCGCGGGTGATGCGCCACCGCCACGAGCCCGAGCATCATCGGGCTCCATGACCTAGGTCCTGGCGATCCACCTGCGGGAGGCTGCCGCAGCGCGTACCTTCGGACCATGCCCGATGCGTCGGCCGCGACGGCGACCCCATCGCATGCGCACCGAGTGCGTGAACCCATCGGCCCGGTCAGATGGGCCACCTTCGCTGTGATCGTCGTCGTCGCCGTCGTACGGGCCGCCTACACCCTGACGGCACAGATGGACCCGTTGACTGGGGACAGAGGAGCGCAGTACTACCTGGGCAAGCTCACCGCCGAGGGTGCGATACCGCTGGTCGACTTCCAGCACGGCTGGAACGCCGGGTCCTGGTGGGTGAACAGCCTGGTCTACCGGCTGGCAGGCGGGGACCCGATGTGGTGGGAGTTCCTCCTGGGGCGCTTCTTCGCGGTGACCCTGTCGGCCGTCCTCGTGGCCGCGATCGGCCTGCGCAGACGCGTACATCCGGCCGCGATGGGCGCCATGGCGCTGGCCGTCCTGACCCTCGCGTCGCCCGCGCAGGTGAAGTACGTCCTACCGGTGGTCTTCGCGTTCCTCCTCCTGCCTGGAGGCCGGCTCGACTCCGGACGCTGGGGGTTGGCGGTGCGGATGCTCGTCCCGGCCGCTCTCTTCTGGCAGCACGTCGAGCTGGCGATCCTGCTCACCGGCGCGGCGGGAGTGTACGAGCTCATCGGGCGGGACAAGGCGCCGATGCGGGACAGACTGGCACGATGTGTCGCCCTCGCCGTCGGAATCCTTGCCGGATTCGTCTCGGAGGTGCTCTTCTACCGGATCGGCTACGGGATGAGTCTCGGCGAGCTCAACCGACAGGTCATTCTGGGTCAGACCCAGCAGTTTCCGAAGCACTTCGGCTGGCCCTTCTTCGACGTGCCGTCGGACGGGGAGGGCTATCTCATCGTGGCCCTCTACCCGTTCCTCCTGCTGCTGATCTTCGTGCCGGTCGTGTGGCGTCTGGCGAGCGAGCCGACACGGTTCCTGGCGTTGTGCGCTCTTCTTCTCGCGACCGTCCCGATCCGGCGCCCCGGCCCCGGGCACACCGAGACCGTGAGCGCGCTGCTGTTCGCGGCTCTGGTCTTCGTCCTCTGCGACGCGTACGACCGCAGGGAGCAGGTCTCGTTGCCGAGCAGACCGACATCGATGACCGGCTGGCAGGTGGTGACCGCCATCGTGGGGTTCGCGGCCGGAGCAGCGTGGGTGGGTGCGGCTCTTGTTTTCGGGTTCGGCGCCCACAGCCTGATCGGGCCGGTCATCCTCGTGCTCGTCGTCGGCGTCATGATGATCGGCACGAGGCTGCCGGCGAGGCTGGTCGCCGTCTCGGCGGGTGCCTGCCTCGTCCTGGCGGCGGTCCCCCTCGCCTCAGCCGTCGAGCATGTCGACGACCTGAGCCGGGACAGTCGTCAGATCGAGGCCGCCGATGCCTGGGCGGACGCGGTACGGCCCGAGATGACACGGTGCCTGAAGGGTGGCCGCACCGCTTTCGTGCTGGGCAACCACCTGTCGATGTACGACGCCCTCGACATCGAGAACCCGACGCCGTTCTACCTCTTCCACTACGACTTCGGCCGCAACCAGAAGCAGCTGACGGCGACGATGGAGAGCGGAGAGGTCCCGGTGGTGCTGCAGATGACCGCGATGGCCCCCGGCGGCTGGGTGGAAGCCGCGATCGAGAAGGGCTACGAGCCCTGTGCCGAGGTCTGGATCGCTGAGGATCATCAGCGGATCCGCATCTGGGCTCACCGCTCCCTCGAGCCGTTCGAGAAGCGGAGCGTCACGGTCGAGCTCGACGGCACCAGGACCTCCGCACCTCTACCTACCCGTTAGGCCGACGTACGCCGCCCGAGGACCGCTCCCAGTCCGGCCAGCACCACGTCGGCAAGGAGCAGGAGTACGCGCGAGGCGAGCGCCACGGTGAGTGCCTCGGGGACCCCGATGATCGGGCCGAGGGTGAGGGCGAGCAGCGCCTCGCGGATCCCGGCGCCGGCCGGGGCCGGGATGAACGCGATCCCCGCGGCCCACGCCAGGGCCATCCCGCCGGTCGCGGCGGCGACCTCGAGCGGCCCGATCGAGGCGTAGGACTGCATCATCACGGCCAGGTGGAGGCCGAAGGCGACCCAGGCGAGCACTGCCCAGCCGATGGCGGTGAAGAGGCCCCGCGCGGTGAGGCGTACGCCGAGGGGTTCCCGGCCGAGCCGGGCGAAGAGCCAGTCGAGCACGCCTGGGACGACCCGCGGGTGCAGGCAGACGGCCAGCGGCACCAGCAGGAGCAGCAGCCACCAGTAGCGACTCAGGCCCTCGGAGGAGGACCAGGGGAGCAGGAGCGCGCCGACGCCGATGCCGCTGGCGACGACGATGCCCATGAAGAGGATGTTGACGCCGAGCATCGTCCGGCGGGCGACGCCCCAGCGCAGCCCGAACTGCATCTGCGCGACGACAGGCCACACCGAGCCGGGCAGGTACTTGCCCAGCTGGGAGACGTAGAAGACCGAGTGGGACTCACGCATCGACGGCCGGATGCCCATGCCGTGCAGGAGGGCTACCCAGATCTGGCCGATCAGCATGGTGCCGACGAGCGCCAGGACTCCGGCGATCGCGACCCGGCCGAGGCTCAGCTCCTGGACCGCGGTGGCCAGGTCGGCGCGCTGGCGCCAGACCAGGTAGGCGCCGCCGAGCACGACGAGGAGGGCGAGCCCGATCTTGAGCAGCCGCTTCGCAAGGCTGGGTCTCGTGGGGTCCGGCGTGGTCGAAGAACCGGCCTCCGTGGCGGAGACCGAGTCGGAGTGGGTCACTGTCACAGGCTGGTCGTCCACGTCTCGCCGGACTGGGTCTGGCTCGTCCGCGGGGTGTGCGGCAGGTCGAACTCGGCGACCGAGGTCTGGTCGCGAAGCATCTCGGTGCCGGACTTGCCGAAGCGAGCCTTCTTGGTGTGCTCGAGGTCGTCCTCGATGAGCACCCGGTTGGTGCGGATCAGGTCGGAGATCACGCCGAGCATCGCGGACATGAAGGCCAGGTTGATCAGCACGCCGCCGAGCAGCAGCGACTGGATGTGGTTGCCGTTGTCGCCGCTGATCCACAGCACGAGGTAGCGGACGAACGGGATCGCTCCGAGGACGAAGAAGAAGGCGGTGAGCCAGACGAAGATGGCGTACGGCTTGTACATCATGTAGGAGCGCACGATCGCCGCGCCCGACTTCATGATGTGCTCCGGCATCGACTTGAACAGTCGCGACTCACGCGTCTTGGCGTTGGTCTCGATCGGCACCGAGGCGATCTTCATCCGCTTGTTGCCCGCCTGGATGATCGTCTCCATGCAGTAGGAGAAGCGGGTCACGGTGTTGAGCAGCATCAGCGACTCGCGCGAGTAGGCGCGGAAGCCGCTGGCCGCGTCGGGCAGGTCGGTCTCGGCGGCCATGTTGACCACCTTGGAGCCGACCTTCTGCAGCTTCTTCTTCAGTCCGGAGAAGTGCTCGATCCGGTCGACCTGCCGGTCGCCGATGACGATGTCGGCCTGGCCGTTGATGATCGGCTGGACCAGGTCGGTGATGCGGTCCTGCGGGTACTGGTTGTCGCCGTCGGTGTTGACCACGATGTCGGCGCCCAGCTCGAGCGCGCGGACCACGCCGTCGTGGAAGCTCCGGCCGAGACCCTGGTTGCGGGAGTGGTGCACGAACTCGCGCACGCCGTGCTCCTTGGCCACCTCGACCGTCCGGTCGGTGCACCCATCGTCGACGATGAGGATCACGATCTCGTCGATTCCGGGGATCTGCTTCGGAATCGACTCCAGCACGGACGGGAGCGTCTCCTCCTCGTTGAGGCAGGGGACTTGAACGACAAGCTTCACAGGGACCTCAGGGCAGGTAGTGGGACCGAACGGATTCGGGGCAGGTGAGGGGCTTCCGAGCTGCCACATTACCGCGTGGAATCCGCGGCCCCACGCCCCCTCGCGGGTGTCATCAGGCGTATGTGCTAGGGAAACCTGGCGTTCAGGAGAGGTCCACGCGGCGTCTGCCACGGCGCCGGTCCAGCACCCGAGGAACGAGCAGCAGCCCCAGCGTCACCAGGGCGCCGAGGAACGAGACCACGGCACCCATACGAAGCCCCGGAGCCTCGTAGGTCAGCGTGACCGTGTGGGTTCCGTCCGGGACGGGCACGGCGGCGAAGGCGTGGTTGCCGGGAACCAGGTCCACCGGGCGGCCGTCGACCGTCGCCGACCAGCCCGGGCGGGCGATCGAGTCGGCGACGACGAGGTAGCCGGCTCCGTCCGCGGTGACCTCGGCCGAGATCGTCTCGGCCTCGTCGCGGCGTACCTCGACCTGGGCGGTCGAGCCGGAGGCGGCCGGCGTCGAGTCGTCGTCGAGGAGCACCGTGCCGGGCGCGACGCCCTCGGCCAGCCGGCGCACTCGCGTGGGCCCGTCGGTGACGACCTCGCTGGTGCCGGCCCAGCGGATCCGGGGCAGGGCGCTCGCGCGCTCGTAGACGACCGCGCCGGCCGAGGCGTGCACGACCCTGAGGCCGTCGCCCTGCTCCGGCCGGACCGCGGCGCAGACCGCGGTGCCGTCGGTGCGGCCGGCCAGCTGGACGGGCTTCCGCTTCCCCGAGAACGAGATGGTGACCGGCACCGGTCCGGCGGTGAAGCGGTGGTCGGGCACGGCGACGCGCAGCTTCTCGCCGCGCTTGAGCGGCCGGTTCACGGCGACCGCGCGCTCGGAGGTGATCTTCTCCGCGCCGGTCCCGACGCTCACCCGGACGACCGTCGGCTGCTGCGCCCGCGGCTTCAGGCCTTCCGGAACGGTCGCCTCGATCCCGCGCAGGTCGCCCTGCGGGACCTGGCAGGTCGCCTGCTCGCCGGGCATCACAGTCAACCGTCGCCGCTGCGCGACCGGCACCGGCGTCGGCTCGGCGACGCCGATGACCTCCAGCGGCTGGGTCACCCAGTAGCGGACCGAGAGCTGGTCGAGCACCGGCTGACGTCCCGGCGAGGGCACGTTGGCGGGGAAGTCGGTGTAGGTCGGCGACAGCTGGGCGTCCGGGCTGACCGCGGCGATCAGCGCCTTCCACTCCGGCGAGGTGAACTCATGACCGGTCGGCGTACGCAGCCGGTAGTGGTCGGCGACGGCCGAGTGCTCCCAGCCCGAGGCGCCGTAGCGTTCCGCTCCGAGGTTCTCCTTCAGGAACTCGTGGGCCGGGGTGACCGGGTAGAAGTCTTCGCGGTCGGTCAGCGGCAGCACCTCGCGGGCGAACATCGTGCTCTGCGCGAGCACCGCCAGCACGAGCACCAGCGGCCCCAGCAGCCGCAACCGGCCCCGCAGCAGCAGCGTCGCCGCCACCGCGAGGACCGAGGCCACTCCCAGCAGCGCCGGCACCCGCAGCTTCGCGGCGAGCTCGGGGATCGGCCGCGGGGCGCCGTCGATGTAGGCGTAGGCCGCATACAGGAAGTACGCAGCCACCCCCACGGCCGCCAACAGCACGACCAGCGACACCACCAGACGAGGACGCCGGGACCGACCCTCCCCGTCAGGAGACGCCTCGGCCCGCTGGACCAGCCGCTCCAGCCCGATCCCGGCCAGCACCGCACACAGGAACCCGAAGATCGAGTTCGCCCGCCCGAAGCTGTTGGAGCTGTAGCCGGGCAGCTTCTGGAGCAGCTCGAGCGGCAGGCCGCCGATCCACAGCAGCCAGACGACCGCGGCCAGAACGACCGCGAGCAGTGCGGGCGTCGAGGGACGGCGACCGCCGGGGAGCCGGACGACCAGGGCGCACAGGACCAGGATCAGCGCGGCGACGCCGACGAAGGAGATCGACTCGATCGGGTTGTCCTCGCCGGACCAGAGCCCGTCGACGCAGGTGCCGTAGACGTCGGGGGCGACGGTCGTCAGCACGAGACTGGCGGGCTTGACCTGATTGGGGACCCGCCCGTCGAGCCCGAGAGTGCTCATGTTGAGCACGAAGGGGAGCACCTGGACCGCGGAGAGCGCGACCCCGAGCGTGACGCCGCCGGCGGCGACGCCGCCCGCGACCAGCGTGCGCCGCAGGCCGGGTAGCGCGAGCGCTCGTACGACCACGTAGATCCCACCCAGGGTCAGCGCGAACATCGTCACCGCGGGGAACCCGCCGAGCAGCATCGCCGCGACGACCAGGCCGACGGCGGCCAGGTCCCGCGCGCCGCGCTCGCGCACCGCGCGGTCCAGGGCCCACAGCAGCAGCGGGATCAGGCAGGCGACCTTGGTGTGCGGCCAGTTGGTCCACATCATCATGAACCCGGAGGTGAAGAAGACCAGCCCGGCGACCAGCGCGATGCTGCGCCGCACCCCGAGCCGACCGAGGAACAGCACCATCCCGACCAGCACCAGCACCAGCTCGGTGAGCTTCACCCAGGCGGGCGCCAGCCACATCGGCATCACCCAGTAGGGCCACGAGACCGGGCTCAGCACCGCGTGGTTCGGCAGTGAGGCCAGCGGTGCGCCGCCCACCTCGTAGGGCGCCCAGGTCTGCCAGTTGCCGTGGCGTACGCCCTCGACGATGTTCTCGACGCCGGGCAGGTAGTAGTCCCAGGTGTCGCCGCGGCACCACAGGGTCCCTTGCGGGATCGGCCCGTCGGCGGCGTACGGCATCATCGCGTGCAGCCATCCGGTGTCCAGCAGCATCCCCTGACCCACGAGCGCGGGACCGAAGGTCACCGCGACGAAGAGGAGGAGAAGCGCAAGGACGACGCCTGAGCGCCACCGATCGGATGAACTCACAACTCGGAAGGCTATGAGTTGCCCCGGCCTGCAGACATCATCTGGGGCGGTACGTCGCAAGAGTTGTCGGAGATTCGGCGTGCGGATGCGCGGGCGGAAATGGTTTGCTGCAGAGCACGTCAAGGGCTCGGCCGGCCCCCTCGACCGGCTCAGGAGATCGTCGTGTCGAAGACCAGTCGGCTCTGGGCCATCGGCCTGGTCGCCAACGTCCTTGCCTGCGCGGCCGTGTGCTCTGCGTACGCCCTCTCCCAACCGCTCTACGGCACGGCCGACGAGTCCGCGCACGCCGACCACGCCTATCGGCTCTGGCACGGCGAGCTCGTCCGGATCGGTGATCCGATGCGGATGCCTCAGCTGTGGGGGTTCCACCCGCCCTTCGACTGGACCGGGCAGCATCCTCCGCTCTACTACCTCTTCCAGGCCCCGGTCATCGGGCCGCTGACCGATGCCGATCATCTGCTGATCGCGGGGCTTGCCGGCCGTGCCGTGACGGTGGGCATGACGTGCGGCCTGGTCGTGGCCGTGATGTGGGCGGCGTACGTGATCGTGCCCACCCGGCCGCGGGCCGCCGTCATGGCCGGAGCGGTGACCGCGGTGACCCCGGGCGTCGCCTCGCTGGGCGGCATGATCCTCAACGACACCGTGTTCGCGCTCTGGGTCACGCTCATGGTCGGCTTGAGCGCGCAGATGCTCAGGCGCGGGATCGGCACCGGAACGGCCGTAGCCTTCGCGCTGTGCGCGACCGCGGCGCTTGCCACCCGCCTGCCCGGCGCGGTCGTCATCGCCGTGTGCGCGAGTGTCCTCGGGGTGCGGTGGCTGCTCGAGGACCGTCGCTGGACGGCCCTGGCCAGGCTGAGCGGTGCGGTGGCGTTCGCCGTGCTCGTCAACGCCTGGTTCTATCTGCGAAATCTCCGCGCCACCGGCAACCTCTCCGGTGCCCAGAGCGAGCTGGTCGGTCAGCCCGGGCCGTTGCAGAACCGCACCGTACGCCCGGTGCACGAGGTCGCGTTCGATCCGGAGGTCTGGCGCCAGCTCCTCACCCCGCTCGCCCTCGAGGACCATCGGCTCATCGGGCTGCTGCTGACGATCGCCCCCGTGCTCGCCGGCGTCGTGGTGATCCTGCGGCGGTCGAGGCGATGGGGGGCGGCAGAGATCTGGACCGGGCTGCTGGCGGTCGTCCTGGTCGTGGCCATCATCGGGCTGCAGCTGACCTATGTCGCACAAGGCGGTGGCGCGTCCTGGCGCTACCTGGTGCCGTTGACGGTGGTGTCGGCACTCCTGAGCGGCATCGGCCTGACCGCCGCGCCCAGGCTCTCCTGGGTCGTCTCAGGACTCTGGCTCGTGGCGATCCTCGTGCTCCTGATCGGCTACGTGTCTTTGCCCAACGACGGCGCCGGTGAGGTGATGGCGCCGACCTTCCCGGCGGCGGTAGCGGTGGCCGTGGTGCTGGCCGGTCTCGCTCTGGTCGGAACGCTGGTCTCGGTCGCCGGGTTCACCGAACCGGCCTCATCCTGGGACGGTCGCGACCGCCACGAGGCCGGTGCCGACGCGAGGGCGTAGCCGCTGGAGTGCCATGAACGGGGCGGTCGCGGCGGCGATGACCCGGCCGCTGATCCTGCTGCTCGGCTGAAAGGTGCGCCCGGTCGATCTGGTGAGCTCCTCGGGGGTGAGGTCGCCCACCGTCGCGAGCTTCTTGGCGTCGATGCGATTGCGCACCGCCTCCAGCGCGTAGCCGAGCGGCCATCCGTAGACGGTGATCTCGACGTCGCGCAGTCCGGCCTCCTCCAGCCGTGCGGTGACCTCCTCCGGGCTGTAGCGCCGGAAGTGGCCGGCATGTCTGTCCATCGGCCCGAAGCGTTCCTGGAACGCCGGCACCGAGAGCACCAGATGCCCACCGGGCCGCAGGTGGGTGACCCACTCGGCCAACGCTCCCTTGTCGTCCTCGATGTGCTCGAGCACCTCGAAGGCGCAGACCAGGTCGTACGTCGTGCCCGGTTCGAGCTCGGAGGACATCGCGTTGAGCACGGTGCCGCCCTTTCGCGTGATGCGCTCGTATGCGACCGCGAAGGAGTCGCCGTCCGGCTCGACGCCCACATAGTCGGCACGCTGGGCCAGGCGCGCCCCGAACGCGCCCTGCCCACAGCCGATCTCGAGAGCGGTGGTCGGGGCCAGACGGTCGAGGATGCGGCTGACCACGTCGTATCGGAGCCAGGCTCGCGGCGCGAGTGGCGGCATCGGGGGAGTGGCGGCGGAGGAGGTGGTGATCATCGGGTCCTTCGTGGTGGATGCGGCGGAGGCTCAGGCGGCCGGGTCGATGCGGGTCAGGAGCGGCGCGACGACGGCGCTGGGGCTGTAGAGCTCGCTGGCGAGGTCGTGCGCCGCACAACGCAGGTGCTGCGTCTCGTCGGGGTCGCCGGCCAGCTTCCGCAGAGCGGCGGCGAGCTCGGTGGCGGTCCCTGGGGTCACGAGCATGGAGGAGCCTTCCAGGGCGCGTCGTTGTGGTGCGGTGTCGGAGGTGAGGACCACACATCCGGCGGCAGCGCCTTGGAAAGCCTTGGTGGGCACGACGTTCAGGGCTTGAGGCACGGTGCCGAAGAGCCCGAGGCTGACGTCGAACCCGGACACGAAGGTGGGAAGGTCCTCGGCGCTGATCCAGTCGATCCAGGTGATGTGCGGGTTCGGAGCCGCGACGCGGCGGGCGTCGGCGTACTCCTGACCGCGTCCGACCATCGTCACCTCGATCCTCTCGTCGTCACGGAGCATGTCGAGCGCCTCGGCGATGACCGGGGTCCCGTGGGCCGGCGAGAAGAGGCCGACGAAGATGACGCGCAGTGGATCGCCGGTCGCGTGCCCCAGGGCTCGGGAGCCCGCGTCGAGCCACTCCTGGGTCGCTCCCACCGGGCACACGACCGACCGATCTCGTGCTCGTTGCGGCAATGCGTCCTGGTGTTCCTCGGTGTCGACGATGACGATGTCAGCACTGCTGACGGCGGCCTTGTCGATCAGTTTCATCAGCCTGTATTTGAGATCGCCGGAGGACGCCAGACGACGGTTGGCGGCAACTCCGGCGGCCGAGACCATATGGTCGAGGACGATGGTCGATCTGGGATAGAGAATTCGTGCGAGATGCACGTCGAAATGACCCAGATATCCGACCAGGACCGCATCGGGTGGGCCCTCGCCCCGAGCCCTGATCGAGCCCCATGCCAACCCGATCCAGCAGGCCAGGAGGCGGAACGCGAACAGCGGCAGCCGCCATGGTTGCCGCAGGATGGCGACCCGCGCCGCAGTGTCCAGTCCGAGTGGGCGGTTCACCTCGGTCACGTCGGCACCGATGGCGTGCAGGCCCTCGATCAGGACCGCAACCCGAGGATGGGACCTGGCGTCGTACGTCCCGAAAATGTGGATTCGCACACGATGCACATTACGCATCAGCCTCCCCAAATGAGGGGAAATTTCGTCAACACGCCATGATGCGGGACAAATGAATATCTTCAATAGTCAATTGGAATTAAACGCCGTCAACGCTTTGTTCAGCGCGTCAATTACCCCAATTGGTATTTATCGGAAGCAATCGGTCGCACTCCCAGAACCATCGTCGCCAGCAGTAGATCCGAGAGACTGATCAGCAAGCGTGAGGTGACCGCGAGCAGGACCGCCGGCGCCAGGCCGACGGTCGGGCTCAGAGCCAGCACCAGGACCCCGTCACGTACGCCGATGCCTGCCGGCACCGGGATCGCCAGCACGCCGACGCAGACCGCCAGCGAGACCGCGCCGATGGAGATGGCCAGCGACTCGACCGTCCAGCCCGCCAAGGCGCCGACCAGCACGGCGACATGTGAGCCCAGGAGGACGAAGGACAGCAGCGCCCACATTCCAGCGCGCAGGGTGCTCGACATGGAGAGCCGTTCGGTGATCGGTGCCCGGCGCAGGACGCGGAGCGCGATGTTGAGGAGCGCGGGCATCGTCGCCGGGTGCAGCAGCACGAGCAGCACGGGTAGGGCGAGCAGCGCCCACCAGTAGTGGGCGATGGTGCCCGGTGCGGCGAACGGCAGCAGCACGCAGGCGACCATGAGGCCGACGGTGCAGCCGAGGACGATCGTGAAGAGGTTGGCGGCCACCATCGTGGAGCGTGAGGCGCCACGCTCGCGACCGGCCTCCATCTGCATGACCACCGGCCAGATGGACCCGGGCAGATACTTGCCGAGCTGGCTCAGGAAGAACACCCGCGCCCCCTCGTCCAACCGCATGCGCACGCCGAGGCCGCCCAGCACCTCCCGCCACTGGAGGTAGGTGAGCGCCGTCCCGGCCGTCGCGAGCACGCAGCTCGTCACGATCGGCCAGGCTCCGAGCTGGGCCAGGGACTCGGCGAGACGTGCTCGTTGCGTCCAGATCGTCCACGCCGCGGCGAGGAAGACCGCGACGACGAACACGACCCTCACGATCGTGCGGGCCCGTGGGCGGACGAGCGCGTGCGGCGTCGACTCCACGGCGCCGGGGCCGACGAGAGGCTCAGTCATGCGGGTGATCTCCCCGTCGGTGGGTCGTGGCGGCCGTACGTCGGACGATCCGCGCCTGAACGGCGTCGGGTGCGAGCCGTGGCTCCGGCAGGTGCGGTTCGGTGGCAGCAGGCCGCGACGGTCGGCCCTGAGCGTGGCGCCCGGTCGCCACCGCGGCCTCCGCCCGGGACAGCCCGATCAGCGCCCTCGCTTGCAGTCCCAACCCCGCGATCACGGCCACGAGCAGGATCGCGGTGAGGACATGGGGGACGGGAAACCCGGACATGTTCATGCCCCCGGCGATCGTGTCGAACCAGGAGAGACTCTCCAGCTGCTCGTTCCAGCGAAGGGTGGTGACCAGGAAGGTCAGATAGCCGAGGACGCCGGTGAAGCTGATCAGGAGCACTGCGTACGGCGCGAGGCGTCGGCCGAACGTGTGCGCAAGGCCCGCCGCCGCGATGCCCCACACGGCGACGCCGTTGAGGAGATACCGCGCGTTCGGCCAGCCCTTGTGGGTGACATGCGTCGCCATCTCGAGGCAGGTCGCCACGGCCACCAGCGCCAGGGCGACCAGGCACCAGGAGCCGACGGCGTCGGTCGCGGGCCGGCCCCCGTCGACCCAGCGAAACAGCCTGATCAGCACTCCGAGGAGCAGGAGAGTCACCACGGCCACGATGAGCACGTGGTTGAGGAGCGGCAGCGGTTCGCGGACGCTGGACGCGTTCACCCCGGCGTACTGCTGCATCTGTTCCCACCACGACGCGGGGTCGAGCAGGTAGAGGAGCGGCCCGTCGGCGGCGGCCGGGTCGAGGGTGCGGTCGGCCGCGACGGGAAGGTTCTTGCCGCCGGATCCGCCGGTGATGTCGCCGTAGCGCTGCACGTTGAGGACGTAGAACCAGCCCGCCCCGGCCACGGGGGCGGCGAGCACCGCGCTCGCGCGGCCGAGCGCGGTGCGCCATGGCGTACGCGGCGGGCCGAACCGGAGACCCGGCCACAGCGAGAGCGCCGCGACCGCGCCGATCGCGAGCAGCCAGATCGGCAGGAACGAGATCCTGGTGAGCATGCCCAGCGTGCACAGCGCCGCGATCAGGGCCACCTCGCGCAGACGCAGGCCGGCGCGTGCGGAGCGGACGAGAACCAGGAGGGTCCCGGTCGCCAGGGCGACCGCCAAGGAGTCGTTCATCACCCGGCCGGAGGCGATGAGCAGCGCGGGCACCGTGCCGACCACGGCGGCGGCCGCGAGCGCGATCGTCGCCCGACGCTGGGAGGTCCCCGAGGTGAGCAGCCAGGCGATCCTGCCGACCATGAACACCGTCAGAGCGCTGAGCGCCAGGTTGAGCAGTCTGGTCAGAAGCAGCAGCGGGTAGCCCAGGCCGGTCTCGAGGGCGATTCGTTCGATCGGTCCGGTGATCAGGTAGTAGAGCGGCGGATGGAACGACTGGATCTGGAGCATGTCGGCATCGCTGATCTCCGGGAACTGGCCCGCCGAGGTCTCCCCGATGACCGGAATCCGTCCCTGCGTGAGCGCGATGCCGTAGTGGACGTGTCCCGGCTCGTCGGGCGCGAAGACCGGTTGTCCCAGCAGCCCCAGCAGAACCAGGGCGGCGTACGTCGTGAGCACGCCGTACAGCCCGAGCCGGAGCATCCGTGCGCTCTGCGTGGTGGCCGGAGCCGAGTGGTCTTCGCGCAAGACAACCCCCGTGAGGCGCGGTCGGAATCGACTACTCCCTGGCACCTTAACCTTGTGAAGTCTCTGTGCAACCGTGCTTTTGGCCGTGTCTGCCATCGGCCATTAGGATCATCTCTGATCTGTCGTGCCCTCATCCGGAAGTGAAACATGACTGCGCTGGACCCGAGAGCGCCGCTCGTGCTCGATACACGCGAGCTCGGCCGACGTCCGGGGTCCGAGCGTCACGTGGAGCTGACGGTGCCGGCGCCGGCAGATCTTGGTATCGAAGTCCTCATCGTCCCCGAGGGTTCGCCGGTCGAGTTCGACCTGCGGCTCGAGGCGGTCATGGAGGGTGTGCTGGTCACGGGGACGGCTATCGCCGGCCTCGAGGGCGAGTGCGTGCGGTGCCTGGAGCCGATCGAGGACGAAGCCGAGGTCGACATCCAGGAGCTGTACGTCTACAACGACTCTCGTGACGGCCAGGCCCCTGATGAGGACGACGAGACCAGCCGGACCGAGGGCGACCTGATCGACCTCGAGCCGGTGCTCAGGGATGCGGTGGTGCTCGCACTGCCGTTCCAGCCGATGTGCCAGGACGACTGTCCGGGACTGTGCCCCGAGTGTGGGGCGCGGCTCGCGGACGAGCCCGGGCACACCCATGGCGACAAGGTCGACCCGCGCTGGGCGGGGCTGGCTTCGCTGAACGATGAGCCCAGCAACTAGGGTTTACCCAGCAAATAGGCTTTCAGTAGCCGGCCGAGATCCGGCCGGTCGAATTATGAGGAGATAACAGTGGCTGTTCCGAAGCGGAAGATGTCGCGCAGCAACACCCGCCACCGTCGCTCGGCCTGGAAGGCCGTTGCGCCGACCCTGGTGACGTGCGCGAACCCCGCCTGCGGCGCCAAGCACATCCCGCACCGTGCGTGCGGCGAGTGCGGCCAGTACGGCGCTCGCGCCGAGCGTCGCCAGGTCCTCTGATCTGACACGCGGTTAGTCTCCTGACCAACTACGCCGAGCTTCGCAAAGCGCTCGGGGATCCGATTCTGGACCCCGAGCTGCTTGAGCGTTCGCTGACACATCGGTCCTACGCCTACGAGAACGGTGGCCTGCCCACCAACGAGCGCCTGGAGTTCCTGGGTGACTCGGTGCTCGGCGTCGTGGTCACCGAGACCCTCTATCGCACCCACCCCGACCTGCCCGAGGGCAAGCTGGCCAAGTTGCGGGCGGCAGTTGTGAACGCCCGCGCCCTGGCCGAGGTCGGTCAGGCCATCGGTCTCGGCCAGCACATCAAGCTGGGCCGTGGCGAGGAGGCCACCGGTGGGCGCGAGAAGGCGTCGATCGTCTCCGACACCGTCGAGGCGGTGATCGGGGCGGTCCACCTCTCCGGTGGCATCGAGGTCTCCACGGTCCTCGTCCACCGACTCTTCGACCCCCTCATCGAGGCGGCCTCCGACCTCGGTGCCGGGCTCGACTGGAAGACCTCCCTCCAGGAGCTCGCCGCCGAGCGTGCCCTCGGTGTGCCCGAATACGTCATCACCGACGAGGGCCCCGACCACATGAAGACCTTCACCGCGAAGGTCCGGGTCGGCGAGCAGCTCTACGGCAACGGCGTCGGCCGCTCCAAGAAGGAGGCCGAGCAGGCCGCCGCGGAGACGGCCTACGGCGAGATCCAAGCCGCCGCAGCCTCGTCCGCCTGAGGTCCGTCGTTGCCTGAGCTCCCCGAGGTCGAGGTCGTACGCGCCGGCCTCGAGCGCCACGTTCTCGGCGCGAGGATCATCGCCGTCGAGGTCCTGCACCCCAGGCCCGTACGCCGCCATCTCGCCGGTGCCTCAGCCTTCGCCGACGAGCTGACGGGCCGCGCGCTCGTCGGTGCTCGCCGCCGCGGCAAGTACCTGTGGCTGCCGCTGGACTCCGGTGACGCCCTCATGGCCCACCTCGGCATGAGCGGCCAGATCCTCGTCCAGCCGCCGGCATCTCCCGACGAACGGCACCTGCGCGTCCGCATCCGCCTCGAAGGGGCCGCGGAGGGTCGCGAGCTCCGCTTCGTCGACCAGCGCATGTTCGGCGGCCTCTCGATCAGCCCCGGGGGAGCCGAGCTCCCGCCCGAGATCGTCCACATCGCCCCCGACCCGCTCGAGGCCGCCTTCGATGCGGAGGCGGTCGTGCGGCGGGTCCGGCGGTCGGCCAGCGGCATCAAGCGGATCCTGCTCAACCAGACCGTGATCAGCGGCGTCGGCAACATCTACGCCGACGAGGCCCTCTGGCGCGCCCAGCTGCACGGCGAACGGCCGGGGGACCGGCTGACCGGCCCGAAGGTGCGCGAGCTGCTCGGCCACGTACGCGACGTGATGACCGAGGCGCTGGCCCAGGGCGGCACCTCCTTCGACGCGCTCTACGTCAACGTGAACGGCGAGTCGGGCTACTTCGAGCGTTCGCTCGCTGCGTACGGACGTGAGGGCGAGCCCTGCGACCGGTGCGGTTCCCCGATGCGCCGCATCGCCTTCATGAACCGCTCCTCCTACTTCTGCCCGACCTGCCAGCCGGCACCGCGGGCCCGGAGAATCTCGGCGAGATAGTCCACGTGGGCTATTGCTCACGGCCCCTTCGGGTCAGTGAATGTTGCAGCACTGTGACGCTTCCGAAAATCGCCGGCGAAAGTTAAGTGAACCGGATTCGGTTGGGTTAGTCTCTCGCTCGTTCGTTCTGGGTGCGGTTCTGCACCAGCCGGGGGGCAGCAGACGACGCACCGCCGCGTTCGGGCCGGCGGTTTGACGGGTGGCGACGTGGCCACCCGGATCTCGGGGAAGACAAACCACGGCCGACCCATACCGGCACGGGCGTGAACCACCATGCCCTGCCCTCGGGTGGTCAAGCTCGACAAGGACAACAGGTGGCTCCCCACAAGCTCGCCGTATCCGACCATGCGCCCACAACGCGCACGCAGGATCTGGACTTACCGCACCCCCGTGCAGCCAACGCTCAGGCCGAGCGGACCCGGACGATCCCGGTGGCCATGGCCGCCGATCTCAACTACGCCAAGCCCATGTCGGTGGCGATCACGTCGCTGTTGGAGAACTCCGGGACCGACACCCGATATGACCTGAAGATCCTGGTGGCCGAGGAGTACCCGGCAGGCGTCCGCGACCAGATCCTCAGCTTCGAGAGTCGCTACCCGGGTAACACGATCACGTTCGTCGTCGTGGACGGCTTCGCCGACGTCAAGGTCAGCACCTCGCACCTGACGGCACCTGCGTACTTCCGGCTCAAGCTGCCCGACCTCTTCCCGGACGTCGACAAGATCATCTACCTCGACGTCGACACCATCATCGAGAGCGATCTGTCCTCCCTCTACGGGCAGGACGTACGTGACGTCTACATCGCCGCGGTGCCGGCTGCCGTCTACCACCTCCGCTCGGCGGAGGCTGCCCGGGCGATCGGCCTCCCCTCCTTCGACCGCTACGTCAACTCCGGCGTCATGGTGATGAACCTGGAGAAGATGCGTGCCGACGGCCTGGTCGAGCAGTTCCTCGAGCTCTCCGCGAAGGAGTTCGACTCCGACGATCAGGACATCATCAACATCGTCTGCTACGACGGCCTCCGCCATCTTCCGCTCCGCTTCAACCTGATGACGAAGTACGGCCCCAAGAACGTCGAGGAGTTCTGGAGCAGGCCGGCCGTCCAGCGGGTCTGGTCCCGCGACGAGTACGACGAGGCGATGAGCTCGCCGGTCATCATCCACTTCGCGGACAAGCGCAAGCCGTGGATGGATGTCTCGGCCGACTTCGCGGAACGATGGTGGCAGTACGCGGCCATGAGCCCGATGTGTGCCGAGATCGTGGCTACCTATCTCGCCGACGCGGTCACCGAGGGCGCCGGGACGACCTCGGCCGTCCGCAAGCGGCTGAGGAGTCGGGTGGTGACTCTCGAGCAGGAGCTCCAGGGCCGTGACCAGGAGCTCGCCGACACCCGCGGCTCGGTGTCCTTCCGGATCGGTTCGCTGATGACGTCTGGACCTCGCGTCATCCGCAACTCGCTCAAGCGAGATGTCCGCTCGCCACAGCCGTGAACCGGCTCGATCGCAACCGGACCAACCGCGGGTCCGCCCGCACTGTCGTCACCCCAGAAACACAAGGAGGAACCATGCCTGCCGGTATGGGCGAGCAGCCGACCAACAAGCTCGGGCTGCGTCATCGGATGGTGCGCGTCGCGGAAGTGGACGGCGAACACAAGCTGGTGCTGTTCGGTCGTCCGACCAGCGGTGGCCGGGTTCTGTCCCGCTACACCCGGCTCCTGGACCGACAGTCGGGTCTGAACGCGAAGATCGAGCGCCTGCGCGCTCGGCTGGGCGAACCTGCGGGCGACGAGCTGGAGGCCGGACGGCCGTACTACCTCAGGCCCGACAGCACCGAGCGGCTCAGCGTCGAGGAGATGGTCGAGACCCTGGCCGCGTACGACGTGGTCTCGTTCGACGTCTTCGACACGGCGCTGTACCGAGCGGTGGAGTTCCCGAAGGATGTCTTCCGGATCCTGGGTTCGAGGCTCGGCATCGACCGGTTCCCGAGCATCCGCAAGCAGGCGGAGGATCACGCGCGTCGGGAGAACGACAACCACAAGGGGTCCCGAGAGGTCACCCTCCGCGAGATCTATGCCGTGATGGAGGACCGTTACGGCGCGGAGCCGGGGTGGGAGGTGCTGGAGCAGGACCTCGAGATCGAGCTGGCCGAAGCGAACCCGTACATCAAGGAGGTCTTCGATCGGCTCCTCGCCCAGGGCAAGACCATCGTGTTCACCTCCGACATGTACCTCTCGCGGGAGGTCATCGAGGAGATGCTCGTACGCAACGGGTACGCGGGCTTCGAGAAGATCTACCTGTCGAACGAGTACCTTCGCCGTAAGGGTGACGGCACGCTGCAGCAGGTTCTCCTGGAGTACTACGGCAGCGAGACGTCGATCGTCCACGTCGGCGACAACCTCGAGGCAGACGTCGAGCAGTCCGAGCGCGTCGGTCTTCCGGCGGTGTACAACCAGGACCAGCGGCGCCTCGTTCGGGAGCCGTACATGGAGACGCTGGCCGGCAGCTTCTACGGCGCGACCCTCAACAACTCGATCGGGTCCGGCACCTGGACCGAGGGCCTGCACTACACGCACGGCTACCGGGTCGGCGGTGTTCTGGCCGCGGGATTCTGCGAGTTCCTCGAGTCGGTCGTACGCGAGAAGGGCATCGACCGGATCCTGTTCTGCGGGCGCGACTGTGACGTGATCTCGCGCGTCTACGACCGCTTCTACGGCAGCGCGGACGGCGTCTACATCGACATCTCCCGCTACGCGGCCGCCGGGATCACGCTCGACCTGAACTTCGACGACTTCGTCGGGCGCTCCTTCTTCCGCTGGTTCAAGGAGTCCAACAACACCAAGACCATCGAGCAGCTCCTGATCGACACGGGGTTCGACTACCTGCTGCCGTACCTGGACAAGGCCGACATCGAGCGGTTCCTCTTCCCCGCCAGCGCCACCCGGCGACGTCTGGAGCAGTTCTTCTGGGACCACAAGCAGGTCATCGAGGAGCACAACCGCACCAGCATCGAGGCGGCGAAGGAGTACTTCGGTGCGGCCGTCGGCGATGCGAAGCGGGTTCTGATCGTCGACATCGGCTGGAGCGGCACCTGCATCACCGCCCTTCGGCACTTCTTCCGTACCGCGTTGGCCGACCGCGCGCTCGAGGTCTCCGGCGCGCTGATGTGCACCAGCCGCACGGACCAGGTCACCGACATGGTCTCCGACGGCTTCATCAGCGCCTATGCCTACTCGCCGCTGGCGAATCTGGACCTGGCGAGGTTCATGATGCCCGGCGGGCCGAAGGCGGCGCGCAAGACGGACCTGCTGCACCACCCGCTCGAGTACCTGTTCACCGAGGTCGCATCCAGCGTCGTCGGCTACGGGTTCGAGAACGGCCGGGCCGTCGCCGTCCGTGGGAACAACGCTCCGCGCAACGTCGAGCAGATCACCGAGATGCAGCGCGGGATCGTCGACTTCGTCGAGGCGTACGTGAACCGTTCCAGGGGCCACCGGGACATCCGCCCGATCTCTGCCTACGTCGCGTTCAACCCGTTGAAGGCGGCGATCGAGAACGAGTCGTACTCCCACGAGGTCTACAAGGACTTCCTCTACGACGCCACACCAGCCCTGTTCGGCGAGGAGACGCACACCGAGCGATTCGGTGACCTGTTCGACCTCGGCGGGCCGATCCAGGCCCTCGAGCCTGCTGCCGCCTCGGAGGAGTCCGCGCAGGTCTCGCGGTCGCGGCGCATCGTGTTCGTCTCGCCCGAGATGACCTACACCGGCACGCCCCGAAGCCTGCACCGGATGTGCACGGTGGCGATGTCCCTGGGGTACGAGCCGGTGGTCTGGACCGCGAAGCCCGGTCCCTTCTCGAAGGAGTTCGCAGCCATCGGCATCTCCGTGAAGGTGATGCGTGCCGGCCAGCTGGGTCCGAAGCGGATCAACAAGCTCATCGAGAGCGGTGTCGAGCTCGTCGTGTGCAACACGGTCGCGACGGACGACTACGTGCGCGCCCTGGAGGGTCGGATCCCGCTCGTCTGGTACGTCCGTGAGGCGACCAACCTGCCGGACTTCTTCGCCGCGGCCCCGGAGCGCCAGGAGACGCTCCGGCAGAGCCGCAGCATCTGCGTGGTCAGCGAGTACGCCGCCGCGGCCGTCGCGGAGCACGCCGAAGGCCCCGTCGAGGTGGTGCGCAACAGCGTCGTGGACGTCTCGCAGTACGCCCAGCCGTACGAGATCGCCGCCGGTGGCAGGTTCAAGTTCGTCCAGCTCGGCACCATCGAGCACCGCAAGGGATACGACGTGTTCATCGCCGCCTACAAGGCCATGCCGGAGGAGTACCGGGCTCGCGCGGAGCTGCACTTCGCCGGTGGGTTCATCAACAGCGGCACCTCGGTCAGCTCCTACGTGTTCGGCCAGATCGCAGAGGAGGAGAACATCCACTACCACGGTGTGATCTCCGAGGAGCGAGAGAAGATCGAGCTCCTCTCGCAGATGGACACCGTGGTCGTCGCCTCGCGCGATGAGTCGTGCTCCCTGGTGGCGCTCGAGGGAGCGATGCTGTCCAAGCCGTTGATCGTGACGGAGAACGTCGGCGCCAAGTACATGGTCGGCGACGCGAACGGCCTGGTGGTCGACACCGGCGACGTGATGTCGCTGCGCGCCGCCTTCATGGCCATGATGGACAAGGACTCCGCGACGCTCGAGGCGATGGGCCACGCGTCCCGCAGGGCGTACGACGAGCGGGCCAGCATGGATGCCTACACCAAGGACCTCGGAGCTCTCTTCGAGCGCCGGATCGCCGCCGGTGCCGGCCGCAGGATCCAGCCGGTCACGTCGAAGGTCGCGCGACGCCGTGCAGCAGTTCCTTCGGCCACCCGGGACGTGGTGGTGTCGCTGACCTCGATTCCTCACCGGATGCTCACCATCGGCCAGTGCATCGACTCCCTGCTGGAGCAGACGAAGCGGCCCGACAAGGTGCTCCTGTGGCTCTCCACCGAGAACTTCCCGAACCGAGAGGCCGACGTCCCGAACGAGGTCCTGGAACGTCAGGACGACTGCTTCCGGATCCGCTGGGTGGACGGCGACATCGCGCCGCACAAGAAGTACTTCTACGCGGTGCAGGAGTATCCCGACGCCCTCGTCGTCACCGTCGACGACGACGTCGTCTACGACGAGAACCTCGTCGAGACCCTGTACGAGGGCCACCTGGCGAACCCGCGGGCCATCGTCTGTCAGCGGGCCAACCTGGCCATGTTCCGGCCCGACGGCACCCTTCGTTCCTACGACGGGTGGGTCTACGACTGCAACTACCTGCGCGGCAAGGCGAGCTACCAGCTCCTGCCGACGGGGATCGGCGGGGTGCTCTACCCGCCGCACTCGCTGCCTGCGGCGACCTTCGACCTCGAGGCGCTCTCCGAGACCGCGCTGTACGCCGATGACCTGTGGCTCAAGGCGATGGCGACCGCCAACGGCTACCCGGTCTGGATGCCGCGCGAGCGTGCCGGCTACCAGCAGATCCCGGAGGCCCAGACCGTCGCCCTGTGGCGTCGCAACGCGTTCCAGGGCAACAACGACCTCGTGCTGGACAAGGTGCTCGGCCACCTCGATCAGGGCGTGGGGGTCTCCCGCGACGCTCTCCTGCAGCGCATCCGAGGTGTCGCCGACGACGGTCGCGTGATCGGCTCGGAAGACGTCGACACTGCGCCGCTTCTGTGACGGCTATGACGATGCACGTGGACGAGTGAGCTTCATGACGACGGTGACGAGCACGCGGTCGCCCGATGCGGGTACGACATCGAGCGCGCAGGCACGGGCGGGTGCGTTCCGGCCGGACATCCAGGCGCTGCGCGCGATCGCGGTCCTCTCCGTGTTCGCCTACCACCTCGCTCCAGGCCGACTGAGCGGCGGGTACGTCGGTGTGGACGTGTTCTTCGTCATCTCCGGGTTCCTCATCGGGAGTCACCTCCTGCGGGAGATGGAGACAACCGGTCGTATTCGCCTGGGCGCATTCTGGGCCCGCCGAGCGAAACGGCTTCTGCCGGCGTCGCTCCTCGTCCTGCTGGTGAGCGCCGTCGCGACGTTCGTCTGGGTGCCGCGAAGTCTCTGGTCGCAGTTCCTGACCGAGGTCGCCGCGTCGAGCCTGTACGTCGAGAACTGGCGGCTGGCCTGGGCGAGCGTGGACTACCTCGCCGCCGACAACAGGCCTTCCCCGGTTCAGCACTTCTGGAGTCTCTCCGTCGAGGAGCAGTTCTACGCGTTCACGCCGCTCCTGCTGCTCTTCGTGGTGCTGGTCTCCCGGTTGATCGGCCCTGGGTCGTACGTCACGACCCGGCGACTCGCCGGATCGCTGTTCGCACTCATCGCCTGCGCCTCCTTCACCTACGGCGTCTGGCTCACCGCGAACACCCCGGAGGCATACTTCTCCACCTTCACCCGGGCCTGGGAGTTCGCCGCCGGAGTTCTCATCGGGATGTTGCCGATGGTCGCCTCGAGGAGGGCGCGCGCTGCGGGGGTGGCGCTGGGCCTCGCCCTGATCGCGACGGCGGCGACGCGCTACACCAGCGGCACGCCATTTCCAGGGGTCGCCGCCCTGGTTCCGGTGAGCGGCGCCGCACTCGCCATCTGGCTCGGCCGGGGTACGTTCCTCGCCCGCATCGGGTCGTGGCGGCCCGTGTCCATCGTCGGAGACACCTCGTACGCCATCTACCTGTGGCACTGGCCGCTCATCATCCTGGTGCCGTACATCACCGGTGCGCCGCTGAACGTGGGGACGAAGCTGCTGATCCTCTGCGTGACCTTCCCGCTCGCGTGGCTCAGCACGACTCAGTGGGAGAACCGCGTGCGCTTCTCCCCAAAGCTTCTTGGCGGACGCTCTCCGCGATCGGTCGGCCTGTGGAGTGCAGCGGCAATGGTGGTCGTGCTGGCCGTCGCGGCTACGGGGCTGGCAGCACAGGCGATCAGCGCAGCGGAGTCGGAACGTCAGGCAAATGCCCTTCTCTCCCGAAACCTGCCCTGTCTGGGTGCCGCCGAGCTCGCCGATCCGACCTGCGAGAACCCCGACCTGGACGGCGTCCTCGTCCCGAACCCGTCCGACCTCGAAGCAGACCAGGCGAACCGAGGCGAATGCTGGTCGAGCTCGGCCGCCAAGACCGGTGACGTCGTCATGTGCCGGCTCGGTCCGAAGACCGGCTACAGCAGGCGACTGCTCGCGGTCGGCGACTCCCACAACGACCAGCTGGTCGGGGCGTATGAGGACATCGCGCACGAGTTCGGGTGGCGGATCGACGTCGCCGGCCGAGTCGGCTGCTACTGGACGGAGTCGGACCTCCAGAAGAACAGCACCGCAGACCACCGGATGTGCCAGGAGTGGCGGCGCGGCATCAGCGCGTACGTCGAGAAGGCCGATGACCTCGACGCGATCCTCACCTCCAAGGCGCGAAACTCCTCGCCGATCCTGGCCGGTGACGAGGTGACGACCTCGGTCGGTGAGACCGCCGACGGGCTGGCTCGCGCGTGGGCGCACCGGCCGGCCCCTCGAAAGGTGCCCGTGATCGCGATCGAGGACAACCCCGCGATGCCGGAAGGAACGATGGCCTGCGTGGAGGCGCAGCTGCTCGACGCAGCCTCGGCCTGTGCGCAGCCGCGCCGAAAGGTTCTTCCGCCCTCTGGGCTGGCAGAGGCCGTGGCCATCGACCCCAACGCGGTGCTGGTGGACCTGACAGACCTCTACTGCGAAGCGAGGCTCTGCCGGCCGGTCGTCGGTCACGTCATCGTCTACCGTGACGACGGTGAGCACCTGACCCTCACCTTCACGCGAACCCTTGCGCCGTATCTGGGCCGCGCCATCGAGGACGCCTTGTGACAAGCCTCGAGCGTCGCGGAACCAGCTGCGTCCCATCCTTGCGTTGCGAAAGTGATCACGAATGATTGACAGCACGACATCCTCGGCCCAGATGACCTCGATCGAGGTCGCGGGGCGGAGCTATGCGGTCTGTGTCCCGCACGCCGCGACGGACTACATCCAGTCGAACCTGGTGCGAACCGGCCGCCCCTACGAGGAGCAGATGCTCGAGGCGATGGTCGCTGCTCTCGAGCCGGGAGAGCTCGTGGTCGATGTCGGTGCGAACATCGGCAACCACACCCTGTACCTGGCGGTGGTCGGAGGGCTCGACGTCGTCGCGTACGAGCCGAACCCCGAGCTGGTCGCCGGAATCGGCGCGAGCGTCGAGGCCAACCAGCTCGACGGCCGGGTCGTCGTCCGCGAGGTCGGTGTCCACGCGAAGTCCGCGCGCGGCACGTTGGCGGACCTCGACGCGACGAACCTGGGGGCGCAGTCGGTCGCGGTCGCGGACGACGAGGGCGACTTCGCGGTCGTCGCGCTCGACGACGAGCAGTTCCCGACGCGGGTGGCGGCGCTCAAGATCGACGTCGAAGGGGCCGAGATCGACGTGCTCGCCGGTGCGGCCGAGCTCATCGCCCGCGACCGCCCTCTCCTCTACGTCGAGTGCGGGACGCTGCCGGGATACCAGAAGGTCTCCTCCTGGACGAGCCGGATGGGCTATGTCCAGACGGGCACCTACAACCTCACGCCGACCCATGTCTACCGCCCCGCCTCGGGAACACCCGAGGAGGCAGAGGTGGCCGCGGCGCTGGTGGCGGCGACCGAGGAGATCTACCGCCTGAACTCGTTGAAGCGCTCGCTCCGTGACCGGATCAGCGAGTACGAGGACCGAGACCGTCGGACGGCCGCGGAGAAGGGCCTCCCGCAGTGAGAGCTGCCCGCCGAGTGCGAGGCCTGCTGCGGGGCAGGGCCACGCTCAGCGTGGTCGTGCCGGTCTACAACGTGGCTGAGTACGTCGAGAAGAGCCTGCGCAGCATCCTGGACCAGCCGCGAACCGAGATCTCGAGGCTCGAGGTGATCGTCGTCGACGACGGCTCGACCGACGGGTCCGCGCAGATCCTGCGGCGACTGGCCGCGGAGGAGCCCTGCGTCAACGTCATCACCCAGCCGAACTCGGGGGTGTCCCGAGCACGTCACACCGGGATCGACGCCGCGACCGGAGAGCTGCTGACGTTCGTCGACCCCGACGACACCCTTCCGCACGATGCGTGGTCGGCGATGGTGCGGTCGCTGCGGCGTACGGGCTCGGACTTCGCGGTCGGCGCGGCCGAGCGGGTCGCGGTCGAAGGTGGGGTGGAGCGCAGGTTCATGACACCGCTGATGCGCCGCAACCACGCCGAGGTTCGGCTCAGGTGCCGGATCGAGGACGCACCGCTGATGCTCGCCGACATCTTCGTGTGGAACAAGATCTTCCGCCGGTCGTTCTGGACGGAGAACGCGATCGCCTTCCCCGAGCGCACTCGCTACCAGGACCAGGTCGCGCTCACCCAGGCGTTCCTCGCCGCGGACTCCTTCGACGTGATCACGGAGATCGTCTACGACTGGCAGGTCCGCTCCGACCGGTCCTCGGCGACGCAGCGGCGCGCGCAGATCGCGAACCTCGTCGAGCGGATCGACACCAAGCGCCAGACCATCGATCTCGTACGCGCGGCCGGCTCGGCGAAGCTCATGGAGACCCTGCTCGTCGAGGTCTTGCCGATCGACATGTGGGAGCACTTCCGCGCGGCCGTCCACCCCGACACCGAGGACCCGAACCGCTACTGGAAGCTGTTGCGCGGCGCCGTCCTGGAGTTCTGGTACGAGGCCGGGGTGCCGTTCGAGAACACCGCGGTTCCACCTGCCCAGCGGCTGATGGCGTGGCTGGTCGCCCAGAACCGGGCCGAGGACCTCGTCGCGCTGATCGCGATGATCGACAGGTACGGCGCGCGGGCGGCCTTTCGGCAGCATCCGTGGCGCAACGATCCGGCGCTGCCCCCGGTTCTGGGCAACATCGAGAAGGTCGGTGGGAGTGCCCTGCTGACGCGGCAACCAATGCGTGGATAGGCTCGGCCCCGTGCGAGAACGTTTCCGGTTGACCCCAGGCGGTCGTTACCCCCACGAGCCCTGGTTCCACATCGGTTCATTGGGGGTGACCACGACGTGGCTCGTGGTCTTCGCGAGCATCGTCGGGCTGGTCCTGTTCGCCGTGATGGGTGGCCAGGGCGTGCTGGCCGGGCTGGCCCTGATCCAGCCCAACCTCGCCGATCTGAAGCTGTGGACGCTGATCACCTGGCCGTTCGCCTACCCGCAGTTCAGCATCTTCGACGTCTTGGCGATCTTCTTCTTCTGGTACTTCGGCTCCGACCTCGAGCGCAACGAGCTCGGCCGGGTCCGGTTCGCCTGGCTGCTGGTGGCGTTCACCGCGGTGCTCTCGTTCCTGGCCGTCCTCTTCGGTGCGGTGCTGGACCCGACCTACGTCCTCGCCGGCCTCGGGATGCTGGAGATGATGGTGGTGCTGCTGTGGATCGCGCAGTGGCCCGACCGGATGTTCATGTTCAACATCCCTGCCTGGCTCTTCGGTGTGATCCTCGTCGGCATCCAGCTGATCCAGTACCTCGGCTACCGCAGCTGGGTGATGCTGCTGGTCTTCGTCGTCGGCCTCTTCGTCAACGCCTTCGTGGCGCGCCAGTTCGGGCTGCTCGACCGGTTCGCCTGGATCCCGCAGGTGGCCGGCGCTCCCGGGCAGCCGAAGGCGGCCAAGCCCGCCAAGGCCAAGAAGCGCAAGTCCGGCCCGACCGTGGTCACCGGTCCCTGGGAGTCCTCGACGGTCTCCAAGGACGACCAGCGGATGGACGAGCTCCTCGACAAGATCCACGCCGAGGGCGCCGACTCGCTGACCAGCAAGGAGAAGAAGGAGCTCATGCAGCTGCGTGAGCGCCGCCGCCGCGGCTGAGCCGAAGTTGAGTGCGATGCGCTCAAGTTTTGCCCGAAATGCGGCGGAATCCCCTGGGTCGTATGGTCAGAGGTCCCAGCTTTGGACGCCCGACGTTGACGCTCGCCGATTACGGTGTCACTCTTGTAGACGGCCCGGTATCGCGGGAACTTCTAGTGATTCCAACGAAGGAAACGTATTCATGGCGAAGGCGCTGATCGGTTACATGAGCAGCGACCTGCGGACTCCCGCCCACCTCACGGCCGAGAATGCTCGGCTTCGTGCGCGTGTGCGTGAGCTCGAGGATCTCGTTCTGTCGCTGAAGACGGAGAACGACGCTCTGGTCGCGGCTCACACCGCCGACCTGGACACCTCGATGCAGGAGATGCAGCCCGCCTGACCTGCGGGCAACTCTGCAACACCACGAGCGAGAGCTATTTCCAAGGCTGGCCTCGCTCAGGGGGAACCGACTCTGTACTCAGGGTCGGTTTCGACCTTTTCTGGAGGCCGTACGAAGTGATCGCCGAGCGTTCACCTGGGGTTCGGCCGGTGGGCGCCCAGGACTTCTCGGCGTCGCTACGCTCGCGCGGTTCGCCGCCGTCGGCGGCCCGTATCGTGATCCCCCAGGAGCCCTCCGTTGTCCTCGTTGCGCCAGAACCCGGTCCTGCGTTCCGCGGCCCGCCGCCTGCCCGACCCGCTCAAGGAGCAGATCAGGGCGGCGCTGGCCCGTCGTGAGCGGCGCGGCCGCAAGCCCGTCATCGGGCTCGCCGGGTTCTTCGGAGCCGGCAACTACGGCGACGAGCTGTTCCTGTCGGTCTACGAGCAGTACTTCGGCGAGGAGTTCGAGCTGCGGGTGCTCGCCGACAACATGACCAAGCCCTACTACGACCGGCCGCTGGCAGAGATCGTGGACGAGGTCGACGCGATCCTCATCGGTGGTGGCGACATCCTGCAGCCGTGGCAGGCCGACCCGCGCTACTTCAACCACAAGATGCTGGCCAAGCCCGTCTTCGTGGTCGGCATCGGGGTGCCGATCTACAAGAACACCGAGATCAAGCCGCACATCATCGAGCGGCACAAGAGGTTCCTCGAGCACCCGAACGTGAAGTTCATCGGCGTCCGCGACCAGCCGACAGCCGACTGGGTCCTCGCCAACATCTCCGCCGACCTGGACATCAAGGTCGCCCCCGACATGGTCTGCTCGCTGGACCTCCCCGCGGCGTCCAAGCCAGAGGGCGCGCCGATCCTCGGCGTGGTCACCCGCTACCGCCCCAACCTCGAGGAGCCCGACGACTACTCGCGCGTCGAGGAGATGGCCGGCAAGGCGATCGCGGAGGGCTGGCGCGTACGCCACCTCATCCTCGGCACGATGGACGTCGGCCGCCGCGACGTGTCCAACGCGGACGACCTCGACATCCCGGGCAAGGAGGTCGTCTACACCGAGGACCTCGACGAGCTCACCCGGACGATCGGGGAGTGCACCGCGTTCGCGAGCATGAAGTTCCACGGCTCGGTGGTGGCCACGATGTACGGCGTGCCGTCGATCGTGATGATCGCGACCAACAAGAACCGCAACTTCATGAAGCGCATCGGGCTGGAGGCCAACGTCTCCGCCTTCGACGCCGCCGACCTGGCCGAGAGGTTCGCCGACCGGGTCGTCCCGGATCCCGAGGCGGTCGCGGGGCTGCGTACGGCCGCTGACGCTCATCTGCGGGAGCTGCGGGCCGAGGTGAAGCAGACACTGGGGCGCTGAGACCCGCCAGGTCCGCAGATCGCGGCATTCGGCGGGTTATCCTCGACCCGCTGGGGTTCCCCTGAGCAGCGGCGATTAGATTTGCTGGCTCACCTCAGCCACGCTGATGTGTTGCGAACTGTGTACGACCACGTGGTCCTGAGCCGGGGGAGAAGCCGATGTACCTCAAGCGTCTGACGCTGAAGGGTTTCAAGTCGTTCGCCTCCGCCACGACCCTCGAGCTCGAACCGGGGATCACCTGCATCGTCGGCCCCAACGGCTCGGGCAAGTCCAACGTCGTCGACGCGCTCGCCTGGGTCATGGGTGAGCAGGGCGCCAAGAGCCTTCGCGGCGGCAAGATGGAGGACGTCATCTTCGCCGGCACCTCCGGGCGCGCCCCGCTGGGCCGGGCCGAGGTCTCGCTGACGATCGACAACACCGACGGCGCGCTGCCGATCGAGTACGCCGAGGTCACCATCTCGCGCACGATGTTCCGCAACGGCGGCTCGGAGTACGCGATCAACGGCAGCCCGTGCCGGCTGCTCGACGTCCAGGACCTGCTCTCGGACTCCGGTATCGGCCGCGAGATGCACGTCATCGTCGGCCAGGGCCAGCTCGACACGATCCTGCGCGCGACCCCCGAGGACCGGCGCGGCTTCATCGAGGAGGCCGCCGGCGTCCTCAAGCACCGCAAGCGCAAGGAGAAGGCGCTGCGCAAGCTCGACTCCACGCAGGTCAACCTGGACCGGCTCCAGGACCTGCTCGTCGAGATCCGCCGCCAGCTCAAGCCGCTCGGCCGCCAGGCGGAGGTCGCCCGGCAGGCGCAGACGGTGCAGATGGACGTACGCGACGCCAAGGCCCGCATCTACGCCGACGACCTGGTCACCGCCAAGACCGAGCTCGACAAGGAGGTCGCCGACGAGGGTGCGCTGCTGGCCCGGCGCGCCGAGGTCGAGGAGACGATCGCGGAGGGGCGCGAGCAGGAGGCCGTCCTGGAGGCGGCGCTGCGTGAGGACCTGCCCGCGCTGGCCGCGGCACAGGAGACCTGGTTCGCGCTGAACTCGCTGCGCGAGCGGCTGCGAGGCACGCAGTCGCTGGCCTCCGAGCGGGTGCGCAACGCGGCCGGCTCCGAGGATCTGGAGGTGCGCCAGGGGCGCGACCCCGAGGAGCTCGAGGCACAGGCCGAGGTGGCCCGCGAGCAGGAGGAGACGGCCGACGCCGAGGTCGAGGAGCTGCGCTACTCCCTCGAGGAGGCCGTCGAGTCCCGCAAGGCGGCCGAAGACGCGGCAGCCGAGGAGGAGCGCCGGGTCAAGGGCCTCGAGCGCGCCGCCGCCGACCGTCGTGAGGGGCTGGCCCGGTTGACCGGTCAGGTCAACGCGCTCAAGTCGCGCGCCGCTGCCGCCGACGACGAGGTCGGGCGCCTGACCGCTGCTCGCGAGGAGGCGCTGGCGCGTGCCGAGCGGGCGCAGCGCGACTTCACCGCCCTGGAGACCAAGGTCGCCGGGCTGGACGCGGGCGAGGAGGGCCTCGACGCCGAGCACGAGGCCGCCGCAGCCGTGCTGGAGGACCTCGAGGAGCGGCTCGCCAAGCTGCAGGCCGAGGCTCAGCAGGCCGACCGGGACCGCTCCACGCTGGCCGCCCGCAAGGACGCCCTGGAGATGGGTCTGAACCGCAAGGACGGCGCCGGTGCGCTGCTCGGCTCCGACCTCCCGGGAGTGCTGGGATCGGTCGCCTCGCTGCTGGCGGTGCGCTCCGGCTACGAGGCCGCGGTCGCGGCCGCGCTCGGGTCCGCGTCGGACGCGGTCGTCGTCTCCTCCTCCGAGGAGGCCATCGGCGCGATCGAGCATCTCAAGACCGAGGACCTCGGCCGGGCCGGGCTGCTCCTGGGTGGCTCGCCCGAGGAGACCGGCAGCTGGCCGGCGCTGCCTGCCGGCGCTGCGTACGCCCTGGACGTGGTGGAGTGCCAGGCCGTCCTGCGGCCCGCGGTGGCTCGCCTGCTCGACAAGGTGGCGGTGGTCGAGGACCTCGCCGCCGCACAGACGTTGGTCACGGCCTCGCCGGAGATCACCGCGGTGACCCGCGAGGGCGACCTGATCGGCGCCCACTTCGCCTCCGGCGGCTCCTCCAGCGTGCCCAGCCTGATCGAGGTGCAGGCCGCGGTCGACGAGGCCACCTCCCAGCTCGCCGAGGCCCACGCGGTCTCCGAGCGGGCCACCTTCGAGACCTCCCGCCTGGAGTCGGAGCGGCTGGCCGCGCAGAAGCGGGTCGACGTCGCGCTGGCCAAGCTGCACGAGTCCGACGCGACCCTGGCCGCGGTGGCCGAGGAGCTCGGCCAGTTCGGCGCGCAGTCGCGGGCGGCGCGCGGCGAGGCCGAGCGACTGCTGGCGGCCGTCACCCAGGCCCAGGAGGCCCGCGAGAACGCCGTCGCCGGGCTCGCCGAGCTCGAGGAGCGGCTCGCGATGGCCGAGGAGGACCCCGAGGACGAGCCCGACGTCGGCGCCCGCGAGGAGCTGGCCCAGGCGGCCCGCGACGCACGACAGCGCGAGATGGACGCCCGGCTGTCGCTACGCACCTCCGAGGAGCGCGCCCGCGCGCTGGCCGGTCGTGCCGACGGGCTGCTCCGCGCGGCCCGTCAGGAGCGCGAGCAGCGCGCCAAGGCGGCCGCCCGCCGCGAGCAGATGCGCCGCGAGGGCGAGGCCGCGCGAGCGGTCGGCACCGCGGTGGCGTACGCGCTGGATCGTCTGGAGGACTCGGTGCAGCAGGCCGCCCGGGCCCGCACCGAGATCGAGGAGTCACGTGCCGGTCGGGAGCAGTCGCTGCGCGAGTGCCGCTCGCTGCTGCGCAACCTCGGCAAGGAGCTCGAGGAGCTGGTCAACTCCGTCCACCGCGACGAGATGGCCCGCGCACAGCAGCGGATGCGGATCGAGCAGCTCGAGGAGCGGATCCTCGAGGAGCTCGGTCTCGACGCCGAGGCGATCGTGAAGGACTACGGCCCCGACCAGCTGGTCCCGCAGCACCCCGACGAGGACGGCAACGAGCGCGAGCCGATCGCCTACGTCCGAGCCGAGCAGGCCAAGCGGCTCAAGATCGCCGAGAAGAACCTGCGCGCGCTCGGCAAGGTCAACCCGCTGGCTCTTGAGGAGTTCGCCGCGATGGAGGAGCGTCACAAGTTCCTCACCGAGCAGCTCGAGGACCTCAAGCAGACCCGCAAGGACCTCCTCGACATCGTCAAGGAGGTCGACAACCGCGTCGAGCAGGTCTTCACCGAGGCCTGGGAGGACGTACGCGTCGCCTTCGACCACGTCTTCGCGCGGCTCTTCCCCGGAGGTGAGGGCAAGCTCGTGCTCACCGACCCGGACAACATGCTCACCACCGGCATCGAGGTCGAGGCGCGGCCCCCGGGCAAGAAGGTCAAGCGGCTCTCGCTGCTCTCCGGTGGCGAGCGGTCCCTGGTGGCCGTCGCGTTCCTGGTCTCCCTCTTCAAGGCGCGCCCCTCGCCCTTCTACATCCTCGACGAGGTCGAGGCCGCGCTCGACGACACCAACCTCGGCCGGCTCCTGGAGATCTACGAGGAGCTGCGCGAGAACTCCCAGCTGATGGTGATCACCCACCAGAAGCGCACCATGGAGGTCGGCGACGCCCTCTACGGCGTGACCATGCGCGGCGACGGTGTCACCACCGTCATCTCGCAGCGTCTCCGCGACGCCCAGCCGGCCTGACCGAGGCTCCGCCCGTCACCCCTGCTCGCGGCTCAGCGGCCGCGGCGGCAGGTGCGGATGAGGCAGGAGATCGACGCGACGTACGCCGCACTGCGCGCAGCGCACGTAGAGGACTCGGCCCTCCGAGGTTTGATGGCTGGATTCGGTGAGCCAGCCGTGCTCATGGGTGGCGTCCGTGCGCCGGGACTCCTCGGTTGCGCTGTCGGTCATGGTCGCCACTCTGCTGTAATGGTCTTATGCATCTCAACCCTTACGGTGAGTACGCCGTGCTCATGGCCGCTTCGCTCGCCGACGACTGGCCCGAGGACCGGGCCGGGATCGAGGCCCGGACCCGGGAGTTCGGGATGACGATGGACTTCGGTGAGTCTGCGGACGACCACCGGCGCACCGGGCAGGTGATCGATGAGTGGCTTCGCGTCGTCGATGCTCCCGAGCCCGGTGAGCGGGCGCGGCTGCTCAACGATCTGATGGCGGCTGCGACCGCGTATCCGCGGCTGACCGACCACGACGGGGAGGGGTGGCACCTCCACTTCCGCGACGATGCCAACGACTCGCTTCCCGACGTGCTGCGGGCGGTGATCAGCGTGGGTACGGCGCTGCATCTGACCACGCGAGGCATCCATCGCCTGAGCCGGTGCGAAGCCGGGAAGGTGGAGGGGGACCCTTGCTCCGCTGTGGTCGTGGACGTCACCCGAAACGGGCGGCAGCGCTACTGCTCGGTCCGCTGTGCCAACCGCGCCGCGGTCCGACGGCACCGCGCCCGGCGCTCCCAGGCCGTCCGCTGACCCCGTCCACCGAACCCGCCTACTGACCGGCGCCGTCAGGTCGAGTCGCTGACGGCCGGGGCGGACGCGGGGCACACTGGCTCCATGAAGTCCGTGTCCGACGGAGGCCGTCCCGAGCTGCGGGTGCGTCTTGCCGCTGAGACCGCGAGCGTGCCTGGTGCGCGCCGATTCGTCACCGACGGGCTCGTCGAGTGGGGCCGCCGGCATCTCATCGACGATGCCGCCTTGTGCGTCACCGAGATGGCGGCGAACTCCGCCCTGCACAGCGGCAGCCCGTACATGCACGTCCGTCTGCGTGATCTCGAGCCGGGCATACGGCTCAGCGTCGAGGACGACGGCGCACTGATCCCGCTCCCAGCCGTCTCTCCGCCCCCTGTCGTGAGCCAGGGCACCACCGGGCGCGGGTTGGCGATCGTCTCGGTGCTCGCGCAGTCGTGGGGCATCGAGGAGCGTGTCGACGGGCGGCGCATCTGGGCCGAGCTCGCCGGCGACGGCGTCGAGCATGACGTACGGCCTCCCCTGGTGGCGTACGGCGAGCAGGCGATGCCGGAGCCGGCAGCCCTGCCTGCGGACTGGGTCACCGTGCGGCTTCCCCGCTGCCCGGTGCAGCTCGGGCTCCAGATCGACCAGCGCCTCGACGATCTGGTCCGCGAGCTCCAGCTCATCGACTCCGAGGACGGCCCGACCCCTCCACGCGAGCTCGGCGAGCTCATCGAACGGCTGGTGACTCGACCGGCATTCGCACGCCACCTGGGCCGTCGTACCGCCCTGGACGCAGCCGCGGCGGGGCTGGAGCACGTCGACATCGAGATGACCCTTCCCCGCGAGATGGGCCCTTTGCTGCGGGAGCTGCTGGCCGCCGACAACCTGGCCGACGAGATCAGCGAGACCCACCAGCTGCTCACTCTGCGCTCCACGCCGGAGATGGTGTCGCTGCGGACCTGGTTCACCGAGAGCATCGTCGGTCAGGCGGAGAAGGACGCCGACCCGGTGTCGTACGACGAGTGGGTGAAGGCGAGAGACGGCGCTGGGTGACGGGGTCTCGACAGGCTCGACCACCAGCGGGGGTGGGTTCGATGAACCGTCGATGAACCCGTGATGAAGGCATGCGGGCAAGCCGTCCGAGTGGTCAAAGTGGGTTCTTTTGCCTGCCTAGAATCCTGCGGTCACCGGCCAACCGGGGCACCGGCGAGACGTGTTCTCGGCGTTCGGGGGATCGTCACGGTTACGTACTTTTGAGGACCCCACCACATGCCTTCGACCCTGCTGTCGTTCCCCTACTACCGGAGCAACCCCTACCTCACGATGCTCACCGTGGCACCGCGCGCGGCGGGCTGGGACGTGGTCGAGGGAGTGCAGGGCCTGCACCGGCTCGAGGCTCGTGCGGGGCACATGGGGCGGGGCGACGTGCTCCACGTCCACTGGACCTCGCCGGTGACCGCCGGCTGCGAGAGTCTCGAGGAGGCCTGGGCCAACGCCGCACGCTTCGAGGACGTGCTGAGCGGTCTGCGCGACCGTGGCGCCGACGTGCTGTGGACGGTGCACAACTCGATCGCCCACGAGGCCGACTACGTCGATGTCGAGCTTGCGGTCGCCAAGGCGCTGGCGAGCTACGCGACCCGGATCATCCAGCTCAACCCGGCCACCGTCGAGGAGACCGCCGCCTACTACGCGCTCCCACCGGACAAGGTCGTCGACCTGCCGCACTCGTCCTACCTCGGCGTCTACCCCGACGGCGGCGACGACGCCGCTTCGCGCGAGCGCATCGGCGTCCCGCAGGGGGTGCCGACGGTCGGCTTCATCGGTCAGATCCGGGCGTACAAGGGCCTTGACGTCCTGTGCCGGGCGGTCGAGATCGCCGCCGAGCAGGTGCCCGACCTGACCTTCGTCGTGGCCGGGAAGGTGGTGCCCGCCACCGACGTGGAGACGGTCGAGGAGATGCTCTCGGCGCCGAAGATCGTCAAGCGGCTCGGGTTCGTCGAGACCGCCGACTTCTCCGACTGGATGCGGGCCAGCGACGTGGTGGCGCTGCCCTACCGCCGCATCCTCAACTCCGGCTCGCTGCTGGCCGCCGGCACCTTCGGCCGCACCGCCCTCATCCCCGAGGACACCCCGGTCGCGCGGCAGTTCGCCGACCAGCCGTGGGTGGTGACGTACGCACCGGAGCCCGATGAGCCGGTGGCGCTGGCCGAAGCGATTCGAGAGGCCCTGGAGGGGCAGGAGGCGCGGCATCGGGCCGCCCACGAGTTCACTCGCGCGTACACGCCCTACGACATGTCGCGCGACTACCTTCGGCTGCTCGACGGGCTCTCCGGCGACCTGGCCGGCGACCTGAAGGGTGTGGCCTGATGACCACGCCTGAGCTCTCCGTCGTCGTCCCGACGCACGATGTCGGCCTGTGGGTCGGGGACCTGCTCTCCTCGATCCTCGAGGACCAGTCCACGCCTGCCGATCCGGTGGACCTGGAGGTCATCGTCGTCGATGACGCCTCGACCGACGACACCTTCGAGATCGTCGAGGCGTACGCCGCCCGCGACCCGCGCCTGAGGGTGGTCCGCTCGCCCGGCAGGGGCGGGGGACACGCGCGCAACCACGGTGTCTCGCTGGCGCGGGGCCGCTTCCTCGCGTTCGCGGACGGCGACGACCTGGTGCCCCGCGGGGCGTACGCCACGATGCTGCGCAAGACGCGGGAGACCGGCTCGGACATGGTCGTCGGCCGGTTCTTCAAGCTCTTCAGCGACCGGGTCTGGTGGCCGGTGCGGGCGTGGCCGGCCTTCGACGAGGAGCGCACCCTGGTGAGGCTGGCAGACGTGCCGTCGGCCCTGCGCAACCGGGCCTGCTGGAACCGGGTCTTCCGGCGCGACTTCTGGGATTCCGCCCGGATCGAGTTCCCCGACGCCTCGCGGTCCAACGACATCGAGCCGATGGTGCACGCGCTGATCACGGCCCGCTTCGACATCGTGACCGAGACGGTCTACGTCTACCGTGACCGGCCCGGACCGGGGTCGATGACGGCGAAGTCGCACTCCCCGGCGGGGATCATCAGCTACCTCGAGCAGGAGCTGCGCTGCGCCCGCCGGATCGTCGCGCTCGGCGACCCGGAGGTGCGTGCGGAGTACGCCTCGCTGATCTTCGACGCCGACGGCTGGATGGCGATCGTGCGCGCGCTGCGGGGCATGGCCGTGATCGACCCGGTCGCGCTGGAGCCGGCGCGGGCGCTGGTCGCCGAGCTGGTCGGGCTCTTCGACGACGCCGTCATCGACGACCTGATCGACGACCTGGAGCGCGACAAGCGGTGGGGCTGGCGGCTGGTCGCCTCGGGCCAGTGGGCCACCGCCGCCCGGCTGATCGGCGACGACGTCCGCTGGGGCGACCGGACGGTCGCCGACGTCCTGGAGACGCTGCAGCTGGTCGCCGACAGCGGCGTGGTGCCGCTGCGTACGCTCCAGCGGCCGCTGGTCAACGCCGTCGCGACGATCTCGCTGGGCGATGAGACCCTCGTCGGCGACGACCTCGCCGACCTCGTGCTCAAGCACCGCGACCTGTTCACCGTGGTCGCCGAGGCGGTCGAGGCCGGCGCGTCCGGCGAGGCACCGGTCTGGCGGCTCGGCCGGATCATGGCGGCCCTCGAGGAGGGTCCCGAGCTGCTGCGCCAGGTCGTCTCGGGTGCCACCGACCCGGTGACCGCCACCTCGCTCTCGCTCGTGGAGGGACGTGCACACCTGCGGTTGGCGCACACGATGCTGAAGCCCGAGCGGCTCCGGGTGGTGTTCCTCCGCGACCGCCAGCGCCGGACCCTGGACTACACCGCCGCCGAGCTCGCCTCCGGGCAGCTCGAGGTGGCGCTGCCGACCGCTGCCCTCTCCGGCGGTCGCTGGCGGGTCCGGTTCGAGGGCCGTGACGCGCTCGGCGAGTTCGACGGGCCGGTCATCATCCACGAGGACGTCATCGGCGAGCGGATCGGCGAGCGCGCTCAGATCGTCCAGCTCGACGGCCGCCCGCGCCACGGGATCGAGATCCCGCTGACCTTCGGCGAACGGGGCGTCCGCAAGGCCCGCCGGGTGGCGGGCCGGATCGTCCGCAGGGTACGCCGGTGACCACAGTCGCCGTCGCGTCCCCCGGCACCGGGGAGTCCGGGCAGCCCGGGCAGTCCGGGCTGGTCCGGGACAAGCGGCTGGAGATCCAGGCGCTGCGTACGGCCGCGGTGCTGGGGGTCGTGCTCTTCCATCTGTGGCCGGGGGCGATCCGCGGCGGGTACGCCGGGGTCGACGTCTTCTTCGTCATCTCGGGCTTCCTGATCACCTCCCACCTGGTGCGCGAGGCCGCCAAGCCCGGCGGGGTGCGGCTGGGCGCCTTCTGGGCCCGCCGGATCCGGCGGCTGCTCCCGGCAGCGCTGCTGGTGCTCGTGTGCGGTGCGGTGGCGACGTACGTCCTGGTGCCGGAGGCCCTGTGGCAGCAGTTCCTGCGGGAGACGGTCGCGGCCGCCTTCTACGTGGAGAACTGGCAGCTGTCCTGGGCCGCGGTCGACTATCTCGCCGCCGAGGACCCGCCCTCGCCGGCGCAGCACTACTGGTCGCTCTCGGTGGAGGAGCAGTTCTACATCCTGTGGCCGCTGCTCATCGTCGCGGCCGCGTTCCTCACCCGGCGCCGGGCCGAGCTGCGGCTCCCGGCGATCCGGGCGATCATCGCCGCGGTCCTCGTGGCCAGCTTCGCGGCGTCGGTCCTCATCACCGCGACCAACGGCGCCTCGGCCTACTTCGTGACCCACACCCGCGCCTGGGAGTTCGCCGTCGGCGGTCTGCTGGCCGTGCTGCCGGTCTCGCTGAGCCGGGCGCCGGCGCGGTGGGCGGCGCCGGCCGCGATCGCCGGCTGGGCGGGGCTGCTCGGTGCGCTGATCCTGTTCCGGGAGTCGCTGCCGTTCCCGGGCTGGGTGGCGCTGCTGCCGGTCCTCGGCACCGCCCTGGTCATCTGGGCGGGCGCGGTTCGCGACGTCGGCGGCGCTCTCGTCGGCAACCCGGTCGTGCAGTGGGTCGGGACGGTCTCCTACTCGCTCTACCTGTGGCACTGGCCGCTCGTCGTCGTGGTCCCCACGACCGGCCCGGTGCTCGGCACCTGGCTGCGCGAGCCGCTGATCCTGCTGGTCACCCTCGGGCTCTCGGCGCTCTCCTACCGGTTCGTGGAGACGCCGTTCCGCACCGGGCGGGTCCTGGGGACATCGATACGGGCCTACCTCTTCGCCATCGTCGGGATGGCGCTGGTCGCCGCCGTCGCCGTGCCCGGGATCGTCCACGGCCGCAACCTGGTCGAGCAGAGCCGGGAGCAGGCGAACGCGCTGGCCTCGGGTGACGTCGAGTGCTTCGGGGCCTCGGCCCTGCTGGAGTTCTGCGAGAACCCGGAGCTCGACGGGGTGCTGCTGCCCGCCCCGATCGCCCGCAAGGACGACACCGGCACCGCCTACGACTGCTATCTCACCGAGCGCCGGACCTACGCCGCCGACGCCGGCCCCCAGGTCTGCCACCTCGGCTCGACTGAGCCCGACGCGCTCCGGGTCGCGCTGGTCGGCGACTCCCACGCGGCCTCGCTGATCCCCGGGCTGTCCCGGGTCGCGAAGGACTCGGGGTGGTCGGTCGACGTGATGGTCGCCAACGGCGGCGGCCTGGTCGCGCCCGAGGCCGGTGACGAGCGCCGTGCCTACCGGGAGGCGCTGCTCGCCCGGTTGACCGGCACGGAGAAGTACGACGTCGTGCTGGTCACCCAGCGGCGCAGCCCGTCCCTGGCCGCCGGTGAGCCCGACCCGGTCGTCGCCCGTCTCGTCGAGGCCTGGCGCCCGGTGATGAAGCGGGGGACGAAGGTCGTCGCGCTCGCCGACAACCCCATGCTGACCTCCGAGGCGATGACGTGTCTCGACGGCGCGGAGTCGCTGGCGGAGGCGTCGCGGTGCGAGATGACCCGCCAGGAGGCGTACGCCACCTCCGACCCGCTCCCCGACGCGGTCCGTCGCGCAGGCGCCGGGGCCTCCCTGGTCGACCTCTCGGACGCCTACTGCACGTCCGACCGGTGCCCGCTGGTCATCGGCCACGTGCTTGCCTACCGCGACCAGACCCACATCACCGCGACCTTCTCCAAGACGCTGGCTCCCCACCTGGTCGGCGCGGTCGAGGGGTCTCTCTCCTAAGGCTCTGCCTATTATTGGGCGGCGATGAGCACTCCTGACCGCAAGGCCCCGACCCGCGCCGACTACGTGCACTGGCGCACGATCACCACCCGCTGGCGCGACGACGACGCCTACGGTCACCTCAACAACGCGACCTACTACGAGTACTTCGACACCGCCGTCAATGCCTACCTCTTCGAGACGACCGGTGTGAACGTGCGGAAGCTGCCGAAGATCGGCATCGTCGCGGAGACCTCGTGCCGGTATCTGCGCGAGATCGGGTTCCCCGAGCCCGTCGAGGCCGGCCTGGTCGTCGACAAGGTCGGGAGCTCGTCGGTCATCTACCGGATCGGGCTCTTCCAGGGGCCGGGCGAGGAGGCCGCGGCCGAGGGCAGGTTCGTGCACGTCTACGTCGACAACACCGACCCGTCGCGGCCGGTGACACCGATGCCGGACGAGATCCGGGAGGCGGTCCTGCCGCTGTGGCGGCAGAACTGACCGTGCTTGGCTAAACCTTGCGTGGCACCATTCACCGTTGTCGTGCACTGTGACAGGCTGATCCACCGTCGTAGCACGATCTAGAGCGTCTTGGGGGACCCTCTGTGGACGAAGAGTTGAAGCGCATCGCACGTGGTGGCCTGCGCCGGGGGCGAGACCTTGCTCGCAAGGTCTACAACGACTCACCCCTCTACAGCCGGGCCGACGACGTACGTCTGCTCGTCGACTGCCCGCTGTTCGACCATGAGTGGTACGCCGAGCAGGTCGGCCAGCGCCTCGACCGCAAGCGGGCCGCCCGGCACTATCTGGAGCAGGACCCGGCCAAGCCGCTGGCTCAGCCCAGTCCGCTCTTCGACCCGGAGTTCTTCGTCGCGCGGCTGACCCCGCGGCTGCGCAAGCAGATGGGAGACCAGGACCCGTTCCTCCACTGGCTGCGCGCCGAGCTCTGGCTGCAGCCGACCCACCCGCTCTTCGACACCGACGGCTACACCGAACGGCGCAGGACCGAGAGCTTCTACGGCGGCGCGATCGGTCACTACGTCGACCGCGGCGCCCGCAACGGACGCCGCGCCAACGACTGGATGGAGCAGGTCGACGGCCGGTTCCCCGACCTGCGCGACTGGATCCGGGACCGGCACGCGGAGTGGCAGGCCCGACAGGGCGGCCCGAAGACCTGGCGGCCGGCCATCGACAGCGGCCCGGCGATCCCGGCCGCCCCGGCCGGTCGTGAGCCGGTCGGGACGGTCACCGTCGTCGTCGACCTCGGTTCCTCCGACGAGCTCGCCCGGGCGACGATGGACAGCGTCGCCGCCCAGACCGGGGTGAGCACCGAGATCATCGTCATCGACCGCGGGCTGACCCCGTCGGTCGCCGACTTCCTCCCCGGCGCGCAGGTCGTGCTCGGCGACCCGGATCGTGGCGAGCCCGGCGTGGTCGCGGCGTTCGCGCAGGCGGGCGGCGACTTCGTCGCGTACGTCGCCGGGGGAGAGGTCTGGAGGCCCGGTCGTCTCGCGCGGCTGGTCTCGGTGGCCGAGGCGGCAGGCAGGCCGCTGGTCGCCGACGTGCTGGAGCGCCCGTGGCAGGCCGAGCAGCGGTTCGCCGTCGACGTACCTCCGCTCTCGCCTGGACCCGACGTGCCCGGTCCGCTGATGCGGACCCTGCTCTCGCGGCTGCTGATCTCGGCGCCGCTGCTGGCCGAGGTCGGCGGTCCCCGCGACGACATCGGCTTCGGCTGGGCCTACGACCTCGCGCTGCGGCTGACCTCCGAGGCCACCGTCGAGGTCGTGCCCGAGGTCGGTGTCGAGCGGCGTCAGGGCATCAACCCGCGCCGCCCGCGCCAGGACCGGCTCGCGCTCGACCCCCACGACCTGGAGTCGTGGGAGGACGTCGTACGCAACCGGACCTTCGTCGACTGGGCAGCTCTCGCCTCGCACACCCCTGACCCGGACGTGGTCTCGGTCGTCATCCCCACCTACGACGACTCGCTGCTGACCGTGGGCGCGGTCGAGGCCGTGATGGGGCACGGTGCGGGGGACAAGCGGCTCGAGGTCGTGGTCTGGGACAACGGCTCCTCGGACCGGGTCTCGGCGGTGCTCGACTCGCTGCCGCTGCGGTTCCCCGAGGTGAAGGTGGTGCACAGCACCGTCAACCACAACTTCGCGCTCGGCAACAACCTCGCCATCCCGTACGTCACCGGGGAGACCGTGGTCTTCCTCAACAACGACACCACGGCGCTGGCCGGCTGGCTCTCGCCCCTGGTCGACGCGCTCGCCGACCCCGAGGTGCTCGCGGTGCAGCCGCTGCTGCTCTACCCGAGCGGGTCGGTGCAGTCGGCAGGGGTCGTCTTCCCGCCCTACGGCGGGCTGCCCTACAACATGCTCGCCGAGTACCCGCCCGAGGACGCCGCCGGCCTCGAGGGTCACCCGTTCTCGGCGCTCACCGGTGCGGCGCTGGTGATGCGCTACCGCGACGTGGTCGCGCTGGAGGGCTTCGACCCGATCTTCACCAACGGCATGGAGGACGTCGATCTGTGCCATCGGCTCGCCGCGCTCCGTCCGGGCTCGTTCCGGGTCGTGACCACCTCGGAGGTCGTCCACCACGAGTCGAAGTCGAAGGGCCGCTTCGCCCGCGCCCCGCGCAACCGGCTGATCTACCTCGACCGCTGGGTCGGGCGCACCGAGCCTCGCGACGACGTGGCCGCCTGGGCGGCCTGCGGCTACCAGGTCGTCGGCCGGGCGGCGGCCGGGGACCCGACCGGTCCTGCGAAGACGTACGCCGCCACCCGCCCGATCCTCGCCCCGATGCCGCGCGCCTCGGTCGTCGAGGGCGTCCCGCAGCTGCGCTGGTCGATCAAGATCTCCGCGCCCGGGGCACCGGAGGGCGAGCGGTGGGGCGACACCCACTTCGCCCGCGCGCTGGCCCGCTCGCTGCGCAAGCTCGGCCAGTCGGCGGTCGTCGACCATCACTACGAGTGGGAGCGGCCGAGCGCGCTCGACGACGATGTCGTCGTCACCCTGCGCGGCCTCTCGCGCTACTTCCCCTCGCCCGACGGCCGGATCAACATCGGCTGGGTGATCTCCCACCCCGACGCGGTCACCCGCGCCGAGGCGGCCTCGTTCGACCGGCTGCTGGCGGCCGGTCCGATCTGGGCCGAGCGGATGTCGGCGCGATGGGGGATCCGCATCGACCCGCTGCTGCAGGCCACCGACCCAGAGCTCTTCAACCCCGACCGGGCGCTGCCCGACTCCGGTCACCCGGTGCTCTTCGTCGGCACCTCACGCGACGTCGAGCGCCCGATCATCCACGACGCCGTCGAGGGCGGGCTGCCGCTGTCGGTCTACGGCCACGGCTGGGAGCCCTACATCCCGCGCCACTACGTCAAGGCCCAGCACATGTCCAACACCCGGCTCGGTGCCGAATACCGGGCCGCCGGCGTCGTGCTCAACGACCACTGGGCCGACATGCGCGACTACGGCTTCATCTCCAACCGGCTCTTCGACGCCGTCGCCTCCGGCGCCCGGGTCATCTCCGACGACGTCGTCGGCCTCCGCGACGTCTTCGGCGACACCGTGCAGGTCTACGAGACCCCCGAGGACCTGGTGAAGTGGTCCTCGATGCCCGACCCCTCGGTCGTCTTCGGCACCGACGAGCACATCCGCGCCGAGGCCGCCCGCATCCACCGCGACCACGGCTTCGACGCCCGCGCCCGCTCCCTCCTCGACATCGCGCTCGAGGAGCGCGCCAAGCACTAGCCGGGGCGTCACCCCCGTCGGCCGAGATGTCACTTGCGTCGGTCGAGAAGTCACTTGCGTCGGCCGAGATGTCACGTACGTCGGTCGAGAAGTCACTTGCGTCGGCCGAGGCTTCACTTCTGGCGGCGTACGAACCTGTCAGAGTGTCCGCATGACGAAGCTGTCGGTGATCCAGCTGCGCGAACGGGACGCTCTGGCCGATGACCTGAGGTCGCTGTCGCCCGAGCAGTGGCGCTCGCCCACGCTCTGCGGGGAGTGGGACGTGGAGGAGGTCGTGGCGCACCTCGGTGCGGCCTCACGGCTCTCGTTCCCGGGCTGGCTGCGCAGCATGATCGGGGCCCGGTTCGATCCGGACGTACACAACCGCCGGCGGCTCGAGGAGTTCCGCGGATCCTCGCCGGAGGAGACGCTCGCGAGGTTCGTCGGAATCGGACCGATCCGGCTGCCGCGCCGGGAGAGCGTCGGCGGGTTGGGCGAGATGATCGTGCACAGCGAGGACATCCGGCGGCCGCTCGGCATCCGGCACGACCCCGACCCTGAAGGGCTGCTGGCGGTCGCGACGTTCTTCGCCACCAAGGACTTCGCGGTCAACAGCAAGTCGTTGGTCGCGGGACTTCGCCTCCGAGCGGTCGACGCGGCGTACGTCTCCGGGGAGGGCCCCGAGGTCAGTGGCCGGCTCCTCGACCTGGTGATGGCGATGGCCGGCCGTCGCGAGGTGCTCGATGGCCTCGTCGGGGATGGCGTCCCCGAGTTGACGCAACGACTCGGCTGAGGTCGAGGTAGTTCGGGACGTATCGGTCGCTCTACCCGCCGGTAACGGGCGGAAGCGTCCCGAACTATCTGGTGGGTTCGGGTAGCCGTAAGGTGTCTGGTGCGATGACGGCACAGCGGCACGGGGGAAATGGATTGGGCAGCGACCGGGGCCGGCTCGAGCGGCTGATGCAGGAGTCCGTCCGGGTCTCGCAGGCCCCGTGGAGCCACTCGCCCGCTTGGCGCGCGAGCGTGACGCTGCTCGTCGGGTTGGTGGCGCTGGCCGTGACCGGACACATCGAGCTGGCCGCGTACGCCTGCTTCGGCACCTTCGCCTCGATCTACGGCGGCCGCCAGCCGCTGCGAGGACGGTGGCGGACCCAAGCCGCGGCCGGAGCGCTGATGTGTGTGGCGGTCCTGTGCGGTGCGCTCGTCGCGACCTCCCCGCACCGGGCCTGGCTCGTCATCCCCGTCGCCGCGGTATGGGCCGCGGTCGGGTCGATGCTCTCGGACCGGTTCGTGCTGCGGCCGCCGGGACCGATGTTCCCGGTGTTCGCGGTGGCGACGTGTGCCGCGCTTCCGGTGACCCTGTCGGGGGTCGCGGTCGCGGTCGGCGTCGCGGCCGCCGCGGCCCTGATCGCCGTGCTCCTCGGTCTGCTCGAGGAACGACTGGTCGGCAGTGGGGCCTCGGTCGAGGCGAGCCGTGGTGAGGTACGGCTCGACCATGCGACGGCGGTCGTCGTCGCGGTCGTGGTCGCCGGTACGGTCTCGACCGCGCTCGGGCTCAGCCACACCTACTGGGCGATGGTGGCCGCGGCGGTGCCGTTCGGAGTCACCGGGCTGCTGGCGCAGACGACCCGCGGACTGCAACGCGTGGTCGGCACCGTGGTCGGCCTCGTCCTGGCCGCGGTGCTGCTCTCGGTCTCGCTCCCCGCGCTCGTCGTCGCGGTGGTCGTCGCCGCGCTCCAAGCGGTCACCGAGCTGCTCGTCGGGCGTCACTACGGCCTCGCGCTCGTCACCATCACCCCGCTCTCGCTGCTGATGGTCCAGCTCGGCCACCCGCAGCCTGTCGACGCTCTGCTCTGGGCGCGTCTCGCCGAGACGGTCCTCGGGGTCGTTGTCGGGCTCGCCGCCGCCCTGGCCCTCCGTCAGGTTCGGGCTGCTCGGGGCTGAAGTAGAGGATCTCGCGCCGAGTCGGCGCAACCGTACGCCTCGCTCGCTTCGCTTCGCTCCAAGGCGTGCAGTTGCGCCGACTCGGCTACACCCAGCTACGCCTTCTCGAAGACTGCCTGGTCCAGGACGCGGCGCTCGTCGTCGGCCAGGACGACGAGCTCCTCGCGGGTGAGGCCGGTGCCTTCGCCGGTGGGGGAGAGGTTGATGAAGAACTCGTGCTTGACGGTGTCGTGGAAGGAGGTCTCCCGCATCGAGACGAAGTCGAGGTCGGCGAGGTCCTGGAGCAGCAGGCGGAGGTGGTTGGGGGTGCAGACCCAGTTGTGGGTGTCGATGTAGCGCTCCCCGCGCCGGGCCTCCTCGCCGTTGGCCTTCACGGTCTCCAGGCCGTTGGCGAAGGTGTAGTCCCCCTTGTGGCGCGGACCCCAGGCGGTGATGCCACCGTGCTTGGCCGCGTTGAGACGCTCCTCGATGACCGCGCCCATGGTGTGCACCGACGACGGGTAGAGCGAGGCGTCGATGACGCGCGAGAGCGAGGCGCGCTCGCGGAACCGGTCGAAGCAGTAGCGGTGGTCGGGGATGACCAGGGCGAGCACGCCGTCGGGGTTGAGCAGCTTCTCGCACTCGTTGACGAAGTCGATCATCGAGGTCGTGTGCTCGATGACGTGGGAGGCCACGACGAGGTCGAAGCGTTCCGGGATCACGTCCGACCAGGGAGTTCCCGGCCGGAAGACGTAGTCGACCTCCTCGATGTCATCGGGGTCGTACTGGGAGAAGCCGGCATAGCGCTGCACCAGACCGCCGCGGTCGAGATAGTCGACGATGCGTACGTCGTAGCCGTCCCGCTTGGGCAGGATCGCGTTGTGCGCGGGGCCGATCTCCAGGATCAGGGCGTCGGGCTTGACCCCGGCGAGCACCTGCTCGCGGCGCAGCTCGAGCCGGTCCAGGCCGGGGATGGCCGGGACCGCGGTGGTGCGGTTTCGGTCGCCCTGCAGCCCCTCCACCTTCGTACGCAGCTTCTGGTTGCGCTGCTTGAGCTCGTCGATCCGGCCGTGCAGGCGCGCGGCCTCGGCATCGGCGGCGCGGACGGTCTGCAGACCCGCGGCGGCGAGGCCGCGGCGTACGGCGCCCCTGAAGGTGGGCAAGACAGGTCCTCCTGGTGATGAGTTTCAGCGTTTGCGGGGTGGGATGTAGGGCTCGGCGGCCAGTGCGGACCGACCGCGCTCGGCACCGAGGGCGTGCTCGTCGTCGGGGACGGCCTTGTCGTTCTCGGGGTCGAGCACGTCCCGCATGAGGTCGGGGGCGAGCGAGCGGCCGAGCACGATGTGCAGGTGGTTGGTCAGCCAGTCATCGAAGGAGTAGTCCCCGGAGAAGGCGCCGGCGGCGAGCTCGGCCCGGGTGGGCGTGCGCGCGAGGTAGGCGTCCTGCAGCGTGCCGTTCAGGTAGCGCTGGTAGTCGCGCATCCCGTGGTGGCGGGGGCTCGGCTTCAGGTCCGGGTTGGCCTCGTAGCCCTTGCCGGCGTTGATCACCTTGCGCTCGAGCTGGGCCCAGGAGCGCCACGGGAGGTGGAGCACCTCGAGAGCGACCTCGTCGGCGGGCTGGCCGTTGCTCATCATCGAGACGAAGTGGTTGCCCTGGACGACCTTGATGTCCGACTCGCCGCGGTGGATGGCGTTGGGCGTCGGGTGGGCGTGGAGCCCGACCGCCTCGAGGCGCTCGTCGGAGCGTCGGTCGCGCCACTGGAGCCGGTCGATGCCGCCACCTGTCCAGGCGGGCGGGCCCACGAGGTTCTCCACCTCGACGGTGAACGCGTTCAGCGACAGGGGAGTGGCCTCGAGCGCTTGGCGTACGGTCATGCCCTTGTCCTTGGGCACCAGGAACTCGTCGGCATCGAGGTTGAGGACCCAGTCGGCGCGGAAGTGGGTGCGGGCACGTCGGGCCATCGAGGTGACGACCTTGCCCTGCTGCTTCTCGTGGACGGGGTCGTGGTGGAGCTCGACCCGTCCCGTTGCCGCGTAGCGCTCGAGCACCTCGGTGGTGCCGTCGACCGACGCGTTGTCCGTGACGATCAAGGTGTCGACACCCTGGTCCAGGTGGTGCTCGATCATCGCGGCGACGATGTCGACCTCGTCCCGGACCATCATTGTCCCGATGATCCTCATGCCGTGAAACACTACCGGCCCGGTGCGGGTTGTCGAGATCCCGCGCCGTACGCCGGGATGCGTGCGGGCGCGCGCGGCGTTGTGTGCTCCGGACGTGCGGTGTGAAAGGGTGGACGCCGTCCGTGCGTATCCAGAAGGGGGCTGGCCGAGCCAGTGCTGACCATCCTTGTCATCTTCGTGGCGATGCTGCTCATCCTCACGCTGGCCGGACTCGTGATCGTCTACACGGTCTTCCCCCACCGCGGGCAGAAGATGCCGTACGTCTCCAAGCTCGGCGCGGCGATGGAGCGGGCCGTCGACACCGCCCCCACGCTCAGTCCGGCCACGCGCCTGCAGACCCGCCGCGAGGACCGTCTCAACGAGCTGCTCGGTGAGCGCAAGCCAGGAACTACGGAAAAGAACCGCTAGTTTGATTGGATGAGGCCCATGGACATGGTCACCCTCATCGTCATCATCGCGGTCGCCGCTGTCGCGATCATCGGCGGCGGCATCGTCGGTCTGGTCACCAGCACCCGGCGCCGCAAGGAGCGTTCGCTGCCGACCCAGGCGGGGACCGACACCATCACCCGCCCGGAAGAGCCGACCCTCGAGGAGGCCGCCCCCGGGGAGGCCGAGCCGGCGACGGCGGAACCCGCCGCGCCGGTCATCGAGAAGCCGGAGAGCACCGCCTCGCGCCTGGTGCGGCTGCGCCAGCGCCTGGCCGGCTCCAACGCGCTGGGCCGCGGGCTGCTCAACCTGCTCTCCTCCGACCAGCTCGACGAGGACACCTGGGAGGCCATCGAGGACCTGCTGCTGACCGCCGACATCGGCGTCGCCCCGACCCAGGAGCTGGTCGACGGGCTGCGCACCCGGCTGCGCGTCGAGGGCGGCAAGTCCGACGCCAAGGCGGCGCTGCGCGACGAGCTGATCAAGCTGGTCGACCCCGGCATGGACCGCCGGCTCCAGGTCAGCGGCACCGACGGCGCCCCCGGCGTGGTGCTGATGGTCGGCGTGAACGGCACCGGCAAGACCACCACCACCGGCAAGCTCGCCCGCATCCTGGTCTCCGAGGACCGCAAGGTCGTCCTCGGTGCCGCCGACACGTTCCGTGCCGCCGCCGCCGAGCAGCTGACCACCTGGGGTGAGCGGGTCGGCGTCGAGGTCGTCCGCGGCCCGGAGGGCACCGACCCGGCCAGCGTCGCCTTCGACTCGGTCAAGGAGGGGCTCGACACCGGTGTCGACACCATCATCGTCGACACCGCCGGCCGGCTGCAGAACAAGGCCGGCCTGATGGACGAGCTCGGCAAGGTCAAGCGCGTCATCGAGAAGCAGACCCCGGTCACCGAGGTCCTGCTCGTCCTCGACGCCACCACCGGCCAGAACGGCCTCATCCAGGCCCGCGTCTTCAGCGAGGCCGTCGCGGTCAGCGGCATCGTCCTGACCAAGCTCGACGGCTCCGCCAAGGGCGGCATCGTCGTCGCCGTCCAGCGCGAGCTCGGCGTCCCGGTCAAGCTCGTCGGCCTCGGTGAGGGCCCCGACGACCTGGCCCCGTTCACCCCGGAGGCCTTCGTCGACGCGCTCCTGGGCTAGCAGGCGGTGCCACATGGCAGGATCGCCGGTATGCGCCACTCACTCGCCGGCCGGGCCGAGACCTCCATGCAGGCACGACTGCTCGCCCAGCTGCGCGACGAGGGCCCGCTGTCGCGGGTTCAGCTCGCCGACCGGCTGAGCGTCTCCCGCACCACGATCGCGGCCGAGGTCGGCCGGCTCACCGAGCTGGGCATGGCCCACGAGGTCGGGCCGGCGGCCTCCCGGGGCGGCCGGCGCTCGACCCTGGTCGACCTCGCGCCGGACATCCGGTTCGTCGGCATCTCCATCGGCGCCACCAGCATGTCGGTGGGCCTCACCGACGGTCGGCTGTCGGTGATCGGCACCCGCACCCGGGCGTGCGACATCCGCAGCGGCCCGGAGAAGGTGCTCGCGACCGCGCTCGACGAGGTCCGCGCGCTCCTGGACGAGCACGGCGTCTCCGAGCCGATGGGTGCGGGGATCGGCGTACCCGGACCGGTCGACTTCCACCGTGGCGTCTCGGTCTCGCCGCCGATCATGCCGGGCTGGGACGGCTACCCGGTGCGTGACGCGGTCGCGCGCGAGCTGGGCTGCCCGGTCGTGCTCGACAACGACGTGAACGTGCTCGCGGCGGGGGAGCAGCACGCGGGCGTCGCCCGCACTGCTCGTGACTTCCTCTACGTCAAGATCGGCACCGGCATCGGCTGCGGGATCGTCGTCGACGGGGAGCTCTACCGCGGCGTCGACGGCTGTGCCGGCGACATCGGCCACATCCGCGTCGAGGACTTCGGACCCACCTGCGCCTGCGGCAACACCGGCTGCCTGGAGGCGTTCTCCGGAGGTGCGGCGCTCGCCCGCGAGGCGCTCGCCGCGGCCCGCTCCGGACGCTCGCCGGTGCTGGCCGAGCTGCTCGCGGAGAAGGGTGAGCTGAGCGCGGAGGACATCGCCGTCGCGGTGGCCCGCGGCGATGCCCAGGCGGTCCAGCTCATCCGGGAGAGCGGACACCGCATCGGCCAGGTGCTCGCCAGCCTGGTCTCGTTCTTCAACCCGGGCCTGATCGTCATCGGCGGCCGGGTCAGCAAGCTGGGTCACGGGCTGCTCGCCGAGATCCGCAGCGTGACCTACCGCCGCTCGCTGCCGCTGGCGACCGGCAACCTCCCGATCGTGCTCAGCGAGCTGGGTGACGAGGGTGGCGTCATCGGGGCCGCTCACCTGATCAGCGCCTCGGTCTACGCGCCCAGCAGCGGAGAGGCGTAGACCCGCTCCCGACCGCCCCAGAGGCGCATTATCGTTCCACCTTTCGAAATCTTCTTGCGAAAGTACGCAAGTCACTTGACGTGACCGGCGTCACATCGCTACGTTCGCGGACGATCTCGCTCCCCTCCACGACAGCGAGAGAAGGAGATGGACCGTGCGCAGATTCACCCTCTGGAGCGTCGCCACCACCGTGGTCTCCGGCCTCCTGGTTCTCCCCATCACCACGTCCGCGGACGCGGCCCCCACGGCCGCCCCACCGCCGGACACCGACTTCGAGAAGGTGACGCTCAACGACCGCCCCGGTGAGCCGATGGACCTTGCGGTCCTGCCCAACGGGGATGTCCTGCACAGCACCCGGGCCGGCAAGGTCTGGCTCAACGACGCCGAGACCGGCGTCAACTCCGTGGCCGCCGAGTTCGACGTCTACCAGCACGACGAGGAGGGCCTGCAGAGCATCGCCCTCGATCCCGGCTACGACGGCAAGCGAAACCGCTGGATCTACGCCTACTACTCCCCGCCGCTGAACACCCCGGTCGACGACCCGGCCACGCCGAACGTCAACGAGGGCGACGCCCCGGAGAACGGCACCCCGGCCGACTTCGAGCCGTTCAAGGGTGCGATCCGGGTCTCCCGCTACCAGTACAAGGGCGGCAAGATCGACCTCTCCACCGAGCAGCAGATCCTCGACGTACCGGTCGACCGCGGGCGCTGCTGCCACGTCGGCGGCGACATCGTCTTCGACTCCGACGGCAACCTGATCCTCGCCACCGGCGACGACACCGACCCGTTCCAGTCCGACGGCTACTCCCCGCTGGACGACCGGGCGGACCGCAGCCCGGCGTTCGACGCCCGGCGTACGGCCGCCAACACCAACGACCTGCGCGGCAAAGTCCTGCGGGTCAAGCCGGGGCGCACCGGCGGCTACACGATCCCGAAGGGCAACCTCTTCAAGCCCGGTACGCCGAAGACCCGTCCTGAGATCTACGCGATGGGCCTGCGCAACCCGTTCCGGATCGAGATCGACCCGAACAACGACCGGCTCTTCGTGGCCGACTACTCGCCCGACGCCGCCGCGGCCAACCCGGACCGCGGCCCCTCCGGCCAGGGCAAGTGGACCGTGGTCACCAAGCCCGCCAACTACGGCTGGCCGCTGTGCGCGACCGCCGAGCTGCCGTACCGCGACTACGACTTCGCGACCGGCGTCTCCGGCCCGTCCTTCGACTGCGAGGCTCCGGTCAACGACTCGCGGCACAACACCGGGCTGACCCGGCTTCCCGCGGTCACCCAGCCGACGGTCTGGTACTCCTACGGTGCCTCGGCGGAGTTCCCCGAGCTCGGCTCGGCCGGCGGCATCGCGCCGATGGCCGGTCCGGCGTACGACTACGACAAGCGCAACACGAAGTCGGCCCGATCGGGCGCCTGGCCCGCCTACTACGACGGCATCCCGCTCTTCGCCGAGTGGGGTCGTGACTACATCAAGGGCATGCGGCTGGACCGCAAGGGCGAGCTGACCGGCATCGAGGATGTGCTGAGCACCTTCGCGACCGACAACGTCATGGACCTGGAGTTCGGCAAGAACGGGTCGCTCTACATGCTCGAGTACGGCGATGGGTTCTTCAGCGAGAACGAGGAGGCCCAGGTCTCCCGGATCGACTACATCGCCCGCTCCGGCAACCACACCCCGAAGCCGGTGATCACCGCCGACAAGAGCGCGGGTCAGCCTCCGCTGACGGTCGCGTTCGACAGCGCCGGCACCACCGATGCCGACGGTGACGACCTGACCTACCAGTGGGACTTCGACGGTGACGGCCGTTTCGATGCCACCGGAGCGACCGCGACCCACTCCTACGACGAGGTGGGGGCCTATCGGGCCACCCTGACCGTGACCGACCACGGCGGCGTGGGGCGAGGCAAGCACGCCTCGGCCGACGTCGACGTGGTCGTCGGCAACGATGTGCCGGTCGTCACTCTGACGACCGACCCGGCGCCAGGCGAGGCCTTCGAGTTCGGCGACACCGTGCAGTTCCAGGTCGAGGTGAGCGACGACCAGGCCGTCGACTGCAGCAAGGTCTCGGTGACGTACGTCCTCGGGCACGACGAGCACGGTCACCCGCAGACCACGGCCAACGGCTGCAGCGGGTCCATCGTGACCACGGTGCCCGGTGGGCATGACCCTGGCAACGACGAGCTCCACGCCGTCTTCGTGGCCGAGTACACCGATCCGGGCGAGGACGGTCTGCCGGCGCTGACCGGCTCCGCCGAGGTGGTGATCGCACCCAGCGAGTGATCTTCGCGATCTCTCGGGGACTCACCCGAAACTGACCTGAAAGGGGCATCCGGCCAACCGTGGTCGGGTGCCCCTTTCGGCTACTTTGTCCAATCACTTTTCAAAGTTCGACAGAAACTTTGCAGAAACCGCCGCGAAAGGGTTGTACAACGTGAGCGGTGTCACTAGTTTGTCTCTCGGTCACCGAATTCTGTGACTGCCATCACAGGCCCGCGTCTGTGATGGACACGTAGACCCCGGACAGGAGACGACCGTGCGCGACGCAGACATCACCGTGCGGGTCTCCGCCACCGCCGACCCGGCCGCTGTCCGGACCGCGCGGATGGGCCTGCTCCTGCGCTCGCTGCGCGACCGCGGGCCGCGCTCGCGGGGCCGCCTGGCCGAGGAGACCGGGCTGACCCGCACGGTCGCCAACGGCCTGGTCGACGAGCTCGCCGAGCTCGGGCTGGTCTCCTGCGAGGACGCCGACCGCCGCGGCGCCGGCCGCCCGGGCGTCCAGGTCCGGCTCATCGGCAGCTCGGTGTGCGGGGTCGGTGCGGAGATCAACGTCGACCACCTCGCCGTCGTCGCCGTCGACCTCGCCGGGACCGTGATCGCCGAGGCCCGCCGCGGCATCGACGGCCGCAGTCTTCCGCCCGAGGGCGTACTGGCCGAGCTCGCCGGGCTGGTCGCCGACGCCCTCGCCGAGGTACGGACCGCCGGCACCACCGTCACGGGCGTCACCGTCGGCGTCGCAGGGCTCGTCGACACCGCCACGCAGCGGGTCACCCTCGCCCCCAACCTCGGCTGGCGCGACATCGACGCCGCCGAGGACGTACGCCGCCGGCTGGGCGCCACGGCTGGGTCGGTGCGGCTCGTGCCGCCGGTGCGCGTGGCCAACGAAGCCACCCTCGCCGCCACCGCCGAGCTCGACCCCACCGATGCCGACCGCGCCGACATGGTGGTGCTCTACGGCGAGGTCGGCCTGGGCGGCGCGATCGTCAGCGGCGGCCGAGTGGCCCCGGGCCGGCACGGCTGGGCCGGGGAGATCGGCCACCTCCCGATCGACCCGCGCGGTCGGCTCTGCGGCTGCGGCCGCACCGGCTGCTGGGAGACCGTGGTCGGCCTGCGGGCGCTGCTGGAGGCGGCCACCGACCCCGACGACCCGGTTCGCGACCCCGTGCTGACCCTGGAGGAGCGGCTCGCCACCCTGGTCGAGCGGGCCCGGCTCGCCGACGGCCGCACCCTGGCCGCGCTGGACGAGGTCGGCACCTGGCTCGGCACCGGCGCAGCCGTCCTGGTCAACACGCTCAACCCCGGCACCGTCGTGCTCAGCGGCTACTTCGCCGTGCTCGGCGAGTGGCTGCGCCCGGCCGTCGAGGCACGGCTCGCTGCCGACGTCCTAGCGCCGCGTGCAGGCGGCACCCGGGTCGCGATCTCGGCCTTCGGCCCCACCGCCGCCGTCCGCGGCGGCGCACTGGTCTCCCTGGAGCCGGTGCTCTCCGACCCCACCGCCCTCGCCGAACTGCACGGAGGAACCCGATGACCCAGAGCCCGAAGCCGTCGCCGGACGGCCCCGCCGCCAGCGCGGGCGGAGGTGACGTACTGCTCGAGATGACCGGGATCGTGAAGCGGTTCCCCGGCGTGCTCGCCCTCGGCGGAGTCGACCTCGACGTCCGCGCGGGGGAGGTGCACTGCCTGCTCGGCCAGAACGGTGCCGGCAAGTCGACGCTGATCAAGGTGCTCTCGGCGGCGTACCAGCCCGACGAGGGGGAGATCCTCTGGGAGGGCGAGCCGGTCCGGCTGACCACGCCGGTCGCCGCCATGAAGCGCGGCATCTCGACGATCTACCAGGAGCTCGACCTGGTGCCCGGGCTCACCGTGACCGAGAACATCTTCCTCGGCCACGAGCTCGCCACCGCCGGGTTCAGCCGCCGCGCGGAGGCGACCCAGCGGGTGCGTACGCTCCTGGCCCGGCTCGGTCACAGCGAGGTCGACCCGAACCGCCTGGTCGGGGACCTCTCGCCCGCCGGGCAGCAGATCGTCAGCATGGCGCGCGCGCTGTCCCACGACACCCGCCTGCTCATCCTCGACGAGCCGTCGGCGGTCCTAGACCAGGAGGAGGTGGACAACCTCTTCCGGGTGATGCGCGGTCTCACCGCGGAGGGTGTCGCGATCATCTACATCTCCCACCGGCTCGAGGAGATCCGCCAGATCGGCGACCGGATCACGGTCCTCAAGGACGGCCGTACCGTCGCCACCGGGCTCCCGGTCGCGGAGACGCCGACCTCGGAGCTGATCACGCTGATGACCGGCCGCCAGATCGAGTACGTCTTCCCGAACCGCCCCACGACGCCACCTGACCGCGACGCAGCGCCGGTGCTCGAGGCCACCGGCCTGTCCGGCGACCGCTTCCACGACGTCGACCTCGCGGTCCACGGCGGCGAGATCGTCGGGCTGGCGGGACTGGTCGGCTCCGGCCGCTCGGAGATCCTGGAGACGATCTATGGCGCCCGCCGCCCCAGCGCGGGCACCGTCACCGTCAACGGCCGCCGGCTGCGCCGCGGCTCGGTCCGTGCCGCGGTCGCCGCCGGGGTCGGCTTGGCGCCCGAGGAGCGCAAGAGCCAAGGGCTGCTGCTGGACCAAGCGGTCTATCGCAATGTGACCGTCTCGTCCTTGAACAAGTTCTCGAAGGCCAGCTTCCTCGACAGCGGTGCCGAGCGCCGCGCCGCTGAGGAGCTCAGCCGCTCGCTCGATGTACGTCCCGCCGGGGTGGACCGGCCGGTCCGCAACCTGTCGGGCGGCAACCAGCAGAAGGTCGTGCTCGCCCGGTGGCTGCTGCGCGACTGCAAGGTGCTGCTCCTCGACGAGCCCACCCGGGGCGTCGACGTCGGGGCGCGCACCGAGATCTACAACCTCGTCCGCCGCCTGGCCGACGAAGGTGTCGCCGTGGTCGTGGTGTCCAGCGAGGTGGAGGAGGTGCTCGGTCTCGCGGACCGGGTCCTCGTCGTCAGCGAGGGCTCCGTCGTCCACGAGGGACCCGCCACCGAGATCGATGAGTCGAAGGTCCTGGACCTCGTGATGGAAGGAGAGGTCGCATGAGCGACACCCCCACGGATGCTGTGACCCCGGCGGACACGGCCCGGGTGGAGAAGGAGGCCGCCGGGGGACGCCGGGCGGAATCGGGAAGTGTCGGTCGCCTGCTGCGCGGCGGTGCCGGCCACAACCTCGGCCTGGTCGTAGCGCTGGCTCTGCTCGCTCTGGTCGGCGTGATCACCGGTGGTGACCGGTTCGCGTCGGTCGACAACGTGATGACGATCCTGCGCCTCGCTGCGGTGATCGGCGTGGTCAGCATCGGGATGACGTTCGTGATCACCGGTGGTGGCATCGACCTGTCGGTGGGTGCGCTGGTCGCACTCTCCTCGGTCTGGTGCACCACACTGTCCACGCAGGCGATGGCCAACGATTACCACTGGATCTTCATCGTGACCACTGCGCTCCTGGTCGGCGCGGGTGCCGGCCTGATCAACGGGCTGTTGATCGCGTACGGCGGAGTGGTGCCGTTCATCGCGACGCTCGCGATGATGGCCAGCGCCCGCGGTCTGGCCGAGATCATCTCGGCGCGCAAGACCCAGATCCTCAGCGTTCCGGGCTTCACCGACGCGTTCTCACGCGACATCCTCGGGATCTCGGTCCTGGTCTGGATCTTTGTCATCGTCGCCGTGATCGGCTGGGTCCTGCTCAACCGCACCACCTTCGGCCGGCGCACCCTGGCCATCGGCGGCAACCCGGAGGCCTCGCGGCTGGCGGGCATCAACGTACGCCGCCATACCGTGCTCCTCTACGTGCTCGTCGGCGTCTGCTGCGGCATCGCCGCGATCATGCTGGTCAGCCGCACCACGACGGGCAGCGCCACCCACGGCGGGGCCTACGAGCTGGACGCCATCGCCGCGGTCGTCATCGGCGGCACCCTGCTGGCGGGTGGTCGCGGAACCATCGTCGGCACCGTCTTCGGGGTGCTGATCTTCTCGACCCTCACCAACGTCTTCGTCATGAACAACCTCTCGATCTCCGCCCAGGTCTTCACCAAGGGCCTGATCATCATCGCCGCCGTGCTGCTGCAGAAGCGGTTCTCACGACAGCCCGGGTCATGACCGCCCTACGCCGTCCCACCAGCCGTCCTCGGGTCTCGGACTCATCCCTCCTCCACCCTTCCACGCTCTAGGAGCACCTCATGAAACTGAAGTCCACAGCAAAGATCCTCGTCGCCGGTGCCTCGGTGCTCGCCCTCTCGGCCTGCATCAGCAACACCCCCGAGAAGTCCGACAACGTCGGCGGTACGTCCAACGCCGAGGCCGGCTCCAACGACGAGAAGGGCGACACGGTCGTCATCGGCTTCTCGGCACCCGCCGCCGACCACGGCTGGATGGGCGCGATCAGCGAGCAGGCGAAGGCCGCGGGCGACTCCTACGAGGACGTCGACCTGCGCCTGGCGGAGGGCACCAACGACGTCAACCTCCAGATCAGCCAGGTCGAGACCTTCATCAACGACAAGGTCGACGCCATCGTGCTGCTGCCCTTCGACGGTGCCGCGATGACGCCGGTCGCGCTCAAGGCGATGCAGGCCGGCATCCCGGTCATCAACGTCGACCGCGAGTTCAACGACCCCAACGCCGCGCGCGTCACCGTGCTCGGCGACAACTACGGCATGGGCGTCTCGGCCGGGACGTACGTCTGCGAGCAGGCCGACGGAAAGACCGACGCCGTCGTCGCCGAGATCGCCGGCATCGACTCGCTCCCGCTGACCCAGGACCGCAGCCAGGGCTTCAAGGACGCGCTGTCCGAGTGTGGCCTCGATGTCGACAACCGGGTCGCCGCCGACTTCACCGTCGAGGGCGGCGAGAAGGCCGCCTCCAACCTGCTGCAGGCGGCGCCGAAGATCGACTTCCTGTGGAACCACGACGACGACCAGGGCGTCGGCGTGCTGGCCGCGATCAACAACGCCGGCCGTGACGAGTTCACCATGGTCGGCGGCGCCGGATCGGCGAACGCCATGCGCGAGATCGAGTCCGGCGACAGCGTTCTCAAGGCGACGGTCATCTACCCCTCCACGCAGGCCGCGGACGGCATCAAGCTCGCCCGGCTCCTGGTGCAGGACAAGGCGATGTCCGACCTGGTCGAGGTGACCGTGCCGCGCACGATCCAGCTGGACGCCCCGGTCGTGACCGAGGAGAACGTGGACGAGTTCCTGCCCACGGCCTTCGAGTCCTGACCGAGCTCGACCCAGCCAGACCGCAAGATCGCTCCGTGCTCGGGCACGGAGCGACACCACCGAAACACAGGATCGAGTTCCGATGACCGAGCAGAACGCCACGCTCGGTGTGGGGTTGATCGGCTATGCCTTCATGGGCGCCGTCCACTCCCACGCCTGGCGCAGTGCCCACCGCTTCTTCGACCTTCCCCTGACCCCGCGGATGCAGGTCCTCTGCGGCCGTGACGCGACTCGCGTGGCCGAGGCCGCCACCCGGTTCGGCTGGGAGGAGAGCGTCACCGACTGGCGCGACGTGATCGCCCGCGACGACGTCGACCTGGTCGACGTGTGCACGCCCGGTGACACCCACGCGGAGATCGCGATCGCCGCGCTCGAGGCCGGCAAGCACGTGCTGTGCGAGAAGCCGCTGGCCAACAGCGTGGCAGAGGCCGAGCGGATGGCCGCGGCCGCGGCGGTCGCAGCCGAGCGCGGGGTGCGGGCCATGGTGGGGTTCACCTACCGTCGGGTGCCCGCCATCGCCCTGGCCCGGAAGCTGGTCGCCGACGGCAGGCTCGGGGAGCTCCACCACGTGCGTGCGCAGTACCTCCAGGACTGGCTGGCCGACCCCGAGACCCCGCTGAGCTGGCGCCTCGACAAGACCAAGGCCGGTTCGGGTGCGCTCGGTGACATCGGCGCCCACATCATCGACCTGACCCAGCACATCACCGGTGACCGGATCCTGGAGGTCTCCGGGATGCTGGAGACGTTCGTCAAGGAGCGCCCGGTCGCCGAGAGCTCGTCCGGGCTCTCCGCCACCGCCGGGGCCGAGCGCGGACCGGTCACCGTCGACGACGCCGCGCTCTTCCTGGCGCGGTTCGCCGGGGGAGCGGTCGGTTCCTTCGAGGCCACCCGGTTCGCCACCGGTCGCAAGAACGCGATCCGGATCGAGATCAACGGGTCGAAGGGCAGCCTGGCCTTCGACTTCGAGGACATGAACGTCCTGCACTTCCACGACGCGACCCTGCCGGACGCCGAAGGCGGCTTCCGCCGGATCGTGGTCACCGAGCCCGAGCACCCCTGGGTCGCGGGCTGGTGGCCACCGGGGCACGGCCTCGGCTACGAGCACGGCTTCACCCACCAGGTCGTCGACCTCGTCCGGGCGCTCGGCGAGGACACCGAGCCGACGCCGACGTTCGCCGACGGACTCCAGGTGCAGCGCGTGCTCGCCGCCGTCGAGACCAGCTCCGACACCAGGACGTGGCAGGAGATCCCCACCTGACCCACTCCGCCGCCGCGCCCGCGCCCTGAATCGACCTCTGGAATGACTCAGCCACTCAGCTCGGAAGGGACCTCATCATGAAGTACGGATCGAGAAGGTTCAGAACTCTGATCGCGGGCGCGGCACTGGTGGCCGTCGCCGCACTGGCGCCGGCGCCGTCCGCCACCGCCGACCGCCCTGGTGGGGGTCATGGTGGGGGTCATGGGCACGGGACGTACGACGTCCTGGTGTTCTCCAAGACCGCCGGGTTCCGGCACGGATCCATCCCCGACGGCATCGCGGCGATCGAGCGGCTGGGAGCGGAGAACGGCTTCACGGTGACCGCCACCGAGGACGCGGCGGTGTTCAACGACACCGACCTGGCGGCGTACGAGGCGGTGCTGTGGCTCTCCACCACCGGTGACGTGCTCGATGCGGGGCAGCAGGCGGCGTTCGAGCGCTACATCCAGGGCGGTGGCGGCTATGTGGGCGTCCACGCCGCCTCCGACACCGAGTACGACTGGCCCTGGTACGGCGGCCTCGTCGGTGCCTACTTCGCAGGTCATCCTGCCCAGCAGACCGCGACGGTGAAGGTGCACGCGCACAACACCGCGGCGACGGCCGAGCTGCCGAGGCGGTGGACCCGCTGGGACGAGTGGTACAGCTTCCGCGACCGTCCGGCCGACTCGATCCGGGTCCTCGCCGACCTCGACGAGCGCAGCTACGACCCGGGCCCCTATGCCATGGGGAACCCGCACCCGATCGCCTGGTGCCACCGGTACGACGGCGGCCGTGCCTTCTACACCGGCATGGGTCACACCTCGGAGTCCTACACCGAGCCGGAGTTCCTCTCCCACGTGCTCGGCGGCATCCAGATGGTCGCCGGCGTCGCCCGGTTCCGCTGCGAGGCGGACCGATGAGCGCCAGGGTCGGGCTCTGGCTGGTCGGTGCCCGCGGCTCGGTCGGTGTCACCACGACGGTCGGTGCGCTGGCCGTACGTGCCGGGCTCGCCGGGCGGGTCGGGCTGGTCGCCGAGCAGCCGGAGATCGCGGCCGCCGGGTTGCCCTCGCTCGAGGATCTGGTGATCGGTGGGCACGACGTGGGCGCGGACCCGCTGGTGAAGCGGGCCGAGCGGCTCGCCGCGGGCGGGGTCGTGCCGTCCGGGATCCTGCCGGCGATCGCGGGCGACCTGGCGGAGGTCGAGAGGCGGCTGCGTACGGGCTATGACCCGGCGGGCGCCGAGCCCCAGGGTGCTGCCGTCGAGCGGTTGACCGCCGATCTGGTGGCCTTCCGCGAAGACCACGGGCTCGAGCGGGTGGTCGTGGTGGACGTGGCGAGCACCGAGCCGCCGGCCGAGGTCACCGACGGCGGGCCGCTCGCCGATCCCGACGCCCTCGACGCGGCGCTGGCCGCGGGCGAGTCACCGCTGCCGGCCAGCTCCGTCTATGTCCTGGCCGCCTACCGGGCCGGTTGCCCGGTGGTCTCGTTCACGCCGAGTCCCGGGCCGCGGCTTCCGGTGCTCGTCACTCTCGCCGAGCGGGCCGGGCTCCCGTGGGCGGGCTCGGACGGGAAGACCGGGGAGACGCTGCTGAAGTCGGCGCTGGCGCCGATGTTCTCGACGCGGGCGCTTCAGGTCAACGCGTGGGCCTCCTACAACATGCTCGGTGGCGGGGACGGCGCCACGCTCGCCGACCCGGCCAACGCGCAGAGCAAGCTCGTCACCAAGGCCCAGGGACTGGAGGCGATGCTCGGTCACCCGGTGGAGGGGCCGATGCACATCGACTACGTCCCCGACCACGGCGACTGGAAGACCGCCATCGACCACGTCTCCTTCGAGGGGTTCCTCGGGGTACGGATGTCGCTGCAGTTCACCTGGAGCGGCTGCGACTCGGCGCTGGCCGCGCCGCTGGTGCTCGACCTGGCCCGGCTGACGCTGCGCGCGCAGGAAGTAGGGGAGAGCGGACCGCTTCCGTTCGGGTTCTTCTTCAAGGACCCGGCGGGCTCGGTCGAGCACCGGCTCGGCACCCAGTGGGAGGAGCTGGTCGCGTGGTGCGGCCGGGTCGGCCAGGTGGGCGCATGACGTCTTCCGCCCGAGCCTTCGCCGAGCTCGTCCGGCTGCCGGCGGCCCTCACCGTGCCGGGAGACACCCTGGCCGGGGCCGCCGCTGCTGGTCCGCTTGCGGCCCGTGCGGTCGCGATGCCGGCCGCCTCGGTGGCGCTCTACTGGGCCGGGATGGCGCTCAACGACTGGGCCGACCGGGACCTCGACGCCGTCGAGCGCCCCGAGCGGCCGATCCCGTCGGGGCGGGTGAGCCCGCGGCAGGCGCTGGGGGTCGCCGTCGGGCTGACCGCGGCGGGCGTCGGGCTGGCCGCCCTCGTCGGAGGCCGTCCGGCCGCGGCGACAGCGGCAGCCCTGGCCGGCACGGTGTGGGCCTACGACACCGTCCTCAAGGACACCCCGGCCGGGCCGGTCGCGATGGCCGCGGCCCGAGGTCTCGACGTGCTCCTCGGGGCGAGTGCGAGCGGACGTACGCGGGCCGGGCTGGTGCCTGCCGGTCTGCTCGCCGCCCACACCGCCGGGGTCACCCTGCTCAGCCGGGGCGAGGTCCACGGCACCCGGCCCGTCACGGCGGGTCTCGCAGGTGCGGCCACGGTCGCGACCGCGGCCGTCACGGCCGGCCACGGCCGGGCGGCGCTGCCCGTCGCCCTCGCCGCGACGTACGCCCACAGCGTCGGCTCCGCCCAGCTCGCCGCGGTCTCCTCGCCGGATGCCGGTACGGTCCGGCACGCCACCGGCGCCGGGATCCGCGGGATGATCCCGCTCCAGGCCGCGCTCGTCGCCCGCCGCTCCCCGCTGGCCGCGGTCGCGCTGCTGGCCGCCGGCCCGATCGTCAAGGCCGCCTCGAAGGTGGTGTCGCCGACATGAGCACGACCGGCACGTTGCGTTTCGGCTACGGCACCAACGGCATGCACAGCCACCGGCTCGAGGACGCGCTGAGCCTCCTGGCCGCGCTGGGCTACGACGGGGTCGCGCTGACCCTGGACCACCTTCATCTGGACCCCTTCCGGCCGAACCTGGCGGGCCGGGTCGCCCAGGTCGGCCGCCGGCTGGACGAGCTCGGCCTGTCGGTCGTGATCGAGACCGGCGCTCGCTACATCCTCGATCCGCTCCGTAAGCACTACCCGACCCTGCTGCACGCGGGCCCGGACGCGACCCGTCGGGTCGACTACCTGCACCGGGCGGTCGAGGTGGCCGCCGACCTCGGCGCGGAGGCGGTCTCGTTCTGGTCGGGCACCCTGCCCGACGGCGTCGACGAGGACCGGGCCTGGGGACGCCTGTGCGACGGGGTGTGGCGGGTCCTCGACCTCGCCACCCGCCGTGGCGTCGTGTGTGCGGTCGAGCCCGAGCCCGGGCACTTCGTCGACACCCTCGACGCCGTGCTCGAGCTGCGCCGGCGCCTCGACGACCCGAAGCTGCTGCGGGTCACTCTCGACCTCGGCCATGTGGTGTGCAACGAGCCGCGGGGGATGGCCGAGACCATCCGCCTGGCCGGTCCGCTGCTGGCCAACGTGCAGGTCGACGACATGGTCGAGGGCGTCCACGAGCATCTGGAGCTGGGCACCGGCGAGGTCGACTTCGCCGCCGCGCTCGGCACCCTCGTCGAGATCGGCTACACCGGGCTCGCCGCGCTCGAGCTGCCCCGCCAGTCCCACGCCGCCCCCGTCGTCGCCGAGCGCTCCCTCGCGTTCCTGCGCGAGACCCTCGAAGGGCTGCCCGACCCTGAGGAGGTGCGCGCATGAACGCGTCAGCTGAAGGTGACCGTGTTGATCATCTCGACAAGCTCGATACAACGCTCGACACGCCTCCGCCTAGCGGCTCCGGCGGCTCGACCAGCAATGCCCCCGTCGGTCGAGCCGCGAGCGCCAGCGAGCGTGTCGAGACCAACACGGTTGCCGACGAGCGGACACTCGACGCGTGGTGCGCTGAGATCGAGGCGGACCCCGCCCGGATCAGAACCTGCTTCCCAGCTGCGGCCAGGGAGATCGGGCGCACGCCCGGAACCTCGGCCGAGCCCGGCGCGGAGCGGGTCGAGGACGGCGCACGCCTCCGGCTGCTGGCGGCGCTCGGCGGTGCCCTGGCCGGTGATCCGGACACGTTGAGCAGCGAGATCCACGACCTCTACCGCTTCGGCGACGCCGACGAGCGGCGGGCGGTCCTGCTCGGCCTCGGGCACATCGAGGACGCGATCGGTGACCGCGCTCTCGACCTGGTCCATGACGCGCTGCGAACCAACGACCCGCGCCTGGTGGCCGCGGCCCTGGGGACGTATGCCTCGCGGCTCGACGACGCCGCGTGGCGCCAGGCGGTGCTCAAGTGCCTCTTCGTCGGCGTACCTCTTCGTCTGGTCGCCGGTCTGGACAGAGCCGACGACGAGCTGCGCCGGATGGTCGCCGACTACGCCGCCGAGCGGCGCGCGGCCGGCCGCGAGGTGCCCGCCGACGCGCTGTCCTTCCTGCCCGCCCCCACCCAGACCACTCGGGAGTCCTGATGCGCATCTTCGACCCGCACATCCACATGAGCTCGCGTACGACCGACGACTACGAGGCGATGGCGGCCGCCGGGGTCCAAGCCCTGGTGGAGCCGGCTTTCTGGCTCGGACAGCCGCGGACCAGCGTCGACTCATTCGTCGACTACTTCGACGCGCTGGTCGGCTGGGAGCGGTTCCGGGCCTCGCAGTTTGGCATCGCCCACCACTGCACGATCGCGCTCAACCCGAAGGAGGCCAACGACCCGCGCTGCACCCCGGTGCTCGACCTGCTGCCGCGCTACCTCGCCAAGGACGGGGTGGTCGCGGTCGGCGAGGTGGGCTTCGACTCGATGACCGAGGACGAGGAGAAGGCGTTCAGCCGTCAGCTGGAGCTGGCTCGCGAGTTCGCGCTGCCGGCGCTGGTGCACACCCCGCACCGCGACAAGCTGGCCGGGACCCGCCGCACCCTCGACCTGGTCGAGGCGGCCGGGATGGAGCCCGGGATGGTCCTCGTCGACCACCTCAACGAGATGACCGTCGACGTCGTCGACGAGGCGGGTGCCTGGATGGGCTTCTCGATCTACCCCGACACCAAGATGGATCCGGACCGGATGGTCGCCATCTTGCAGCGGCGCGGCCTCGACCGGGTGCTGGTCAACTCCGCCGCCGACTGGGGCAAGAGCGACCCGCTGCGCACCCGGGCGACCGGTGAGGCGATGCTCGCGGCCGGCTTCACCGAGGACGACGTCGACCGGGTGCTGTGGCGCAACCCGGTGGAGTTCTTCGGTCAGAGCGGACGGCTCCTGCTCGATGTTCCCGAGACCGGCCAGGGTGACACCTTCGCGGGCAACTCGCTGCTGCGAGGTGAGCGCGCATGAGGTTCCGGCACCGCGACGGCACGGTCGTCCACCTCGGCTACTGCAGCAACGTGCACCCCGCCGAGGACGTCGACGGCATCCTCGACCAGCTGCGCCGCTACGCCGGCGAGGTGCGGGCCCGGCTCGGGGTCTCCCGCCTCGGCCTCGGCCTCTGGCTCCCGGCCGCGACCGCCCACGAGCTGGCCGCCGACCCGGCCACCCTCGACCGGCTGCGCGCAGGACTCGACCGCCACGGACTCGAGGTCGTCACCCTCAACGCCTTCCCGTACGCCGGGTTCCACGCCCCGGTGGTGAAGCGCGACGTCTACGCACCGGACTGGTCGACGCGACGCCGCCTCGACTACACCCTCGACTGTGCCCGGGTGCTGGCGGCGCTGCTGCCCGACGATGCCGCCCGCGGCAGCATCTCCACCCTCCCGCTGGGCTGGCGCACCCCGTGGTTCACCGACCGCGACCGGGCCGCGCGGGAGCTGATCGGCGAGCTCGCCGACGGCCTGGCCGGCATCGAGTCCGAGCACGGCCGGCCGGTGCGGGTCGGCTTCGAGCCGGAGCCCGGCTGCGTCGTGGAGACGACCCGGGACGCGGTGACCCGGCTCGCCGGGCTGGACCCCGACCACCTCGGCATCTGTGTCGACACCTGCCACCTCGCCACCCAGTTCGAGGACGCCACCGAGGCGCTCGACCGGCTGCACGTGGCCGGGCTGCCGGTCGTCAAGGTCCAGGTCTCCGCGGCCCTGCACGCCGACGACCCCAGCGACCCGGCGACGCGGGAAGCCCTGGCCTCCTACGCCGAGGACCGCTTCCTGCACCAGACCCGCGAGCCGCGCGGAGGACGGGTGGACAGCCGCGACGACCTGCCCGAGGCGCTCACCGGCCATCGCCCGTTGCCGGCCGAGCATCCCTGGCGGGTGCACTTCCACGTACCTCTCCATGCCGATCCGGCACCGCCGCTGCGCAGCACCCGCGAACACCTCGCCGGCACGCTCGACGCGCTCCTCGGCGGCCCGGTCGCCCACACCGACCACCTCGAGGTGGAGACGTACACCTGGGGGGTCCTGCCCGAACAGATCCGCCCGAACGAGGACGCCGGTCTGGTCGCGGGCATCGCGGCCGAGCTGGCCTGGACACGCGACCGGCTCCTGGAGGCCGGTCTGGAACAGCTGCAGGAGGCCTCCGCATGAGTGACAAGCTGCTGGTCATCGACGTGGTCGGGATGACCCCCGAGCTGCTCCGACACATGCCGCGGGTGCGGCAGGTGGGGGAGTCGGGGTTCACCGCCGAGCTCGGCACCGTGCTGCCCGCGGTCACCTGCTCGGTGCAGTCGACCTTCCTGACCGGCGCGCTGCCGCGCGAGCACGGCATCGTCGGCAACGGCTGGTACTTCCGTGACCTCGGCGAGGTGCTCCTGTGGCGCCAGCACAACGCGCTGGTCAAGGGGGAGAAGCTGTGGGACATCGTCCGCCGACGGCGCCCGGGAGCGAAGGTCGCCAACATCTGCTGGTGGTACGCCATGGGCGCCGACGTCGACACCACCGTCACCCCGCGCCCGGCCTACCACGCCGACGGCAAGAAGTCGCCGGACTGCTGGACCTGGCCGCCCGAGCTCCACGACACCCTCACCACCGAGCTCGGCCCGTTCCCGCTGTTCACCTACTGGGGTCCCACCGCCTCGATCAAGAGCTCGGCCTGGATCGTCGCGGCCGCCCGCAAGGTGATGCCCGACCACGACCTGACCCTGGTCTACGTCCCGCACCTCGACTACGACCTGCAGCGGTTCGGTCCCGACAGCCCGCAGGCGGCCCAGGCCGCCCGCGACGTCGACGCCACTCTGGCACCGCTGCTCGACGACGCCGAGGCCGCGGGCGTCCGTGTCGTGCTGCTGAGCGAGTACGGCATCACCCGCGCCACCCGCCCGGTCGACGTCAACCGGCTGCTGCGCCGCGAGGGCCTCCTGCACGTCCACCACAACGCCACCGGCGAGCTGCTCGACCCGTGGACCTCGCGCGCCTTCGCGGTCGCCGACCACCAGATCGCCCACGTCTACGTCAAGGACCCGGCCGACCTGGAACGGGTCCGGAAGCTCCTCCAAGACCTCGACGGGGTCGCCGAGGTGCTCGACCGCACCGGTCAGGCGGCGTACGGACTCGACCACGAGCGCGCGGGTGAGCTGGTCGTGGTGGCCGAGCCGGATGCCTGGTTCACCTATTACTACTGGCTCGAGGACGCGAACGCGCCCGACTTCGCCCGCGGCGTCGAGATCCACAAGAAGCCCGGCTACGACCCCGCCGAGCTGTTCCTCGACCCCGAGGACCGCTGGGTCAAGCTGCGCGCCGCCACCACCCTGGCCCGCAAGACGGCCGGGCTGCGCTACGCGATGAGCGTCGTGCCGCTCGACCCCGCCCCGGTCTCCGGCAGCCACGGCCGGCTGCCTGACGACCCCGAGCACGGACCCGTGCTCGTCTGCTCCGACGCCTCCGTCAAGCGCGACCGGTTCGAGGCCACCGAGGTCCGCGACCTGCTTGCATCTCTGCTCCCTGAGGAAGGACACACACCATGACCCGACCGATCACGCTCTTCACCGGCCAGTGGGCCGACCTGCCGTTCGAGGAGGTCTGCCGCCTCGCCTCCGAGTGGGGCTACGACGGCCTCGAGATCGCCTGCTGGGGCGACCACCTCGACGTCTGGCAGGCGGCCGAGGACGAGACGTACGTCCAGGCGAAGCTGGACCTGCTCGCCAAGCACAACCTGCAGGTCTTCGCGATCTCCAACCACCTCAAGGGCCAGGCGGTCTGCGACGACCCGATCGACCAGCGCCACCGCGACATCCTGCCCGCCAAGATCTGGGGTGACGGCGACCCCGAGGGCGTACGTCAGCGGGCCGCCGAGGAGATGAAGATGACCGCCCGGGCGGCCAAGAACCTGGGCGTCAAGACCGTCGTCGGCTTCACCGGCTCCTCGATCTGGAAGTACGTCGCGATGTTCCCGCCCGTCTCCGCGGAGATGGTCGAGGCCGGCTACCAGGACTTCGCCGACCGGTGGAACCCGATCCTCGACGTCTTCGACGAGTGCGGGGTGCGGTTCGCCCACGAGGTGCACCCCTCCGAGATCGCCTACGACTACTGGTCGACGGTCGCGACGCTGGAGGCGATCGGCCACCGGGAGGCGTTCGGGCTCAACTGGGACCCCAGCCACATGGTGTGGCAGCAGGTCGACCCGGTCGGGTTCCTGTGGGACTTCCGCGACCGGATCTACCACGTGGACTGCAAGGACACGAAGATGCAGACCGGCAACGGCCGCAACGCCCGGCTCGGCTCCCACCTCGCCTGGGCCGACCCGCGCCGAGGCTGGGACTTCGTCTCGACCGGCCACGGCGACGTGCCGTGGGAGCAGTGCTTCCGGATGCTCAACTCCATCGGCTACGACGGCCCCATCTCGATCGAGTGGGAGGACGCCGGCATGGACCGCCTCATCGGCGCCCCCGAGGCGCTCGAGTTCGTCCGCCGGCTCGCCTTCGACGCCCCTGAGGCTTCCTTCGACGCGGCGTTCTCGACCGCCGACTGACCCGCAACACCCAAGAAGAAGGAGTTACGAGATGTGTTTTGGATTCGACGGTGACGGTGCGCTGCAGCGCTCACTCGAACAGCGCGGGCTGAGCCGGCGCTCCCTCATCCGCGGCGCCGCCGCGGGTGCAGCCGCACTCGGGGTCGGCGGTGCTCTGGCCGCGCCGGCACAGGCCGCCGTCAGCTCCGGCCGTGGACACGGCGGCCGCCGTGTCCCGGCCGACAAGATCAGCATCCAGCTCTACACGCTGCGCTCTATCATGACCGGGGCCGGTGTCGACGCGACGCTGAAGAAGCTGGCGCAGATCGGCTATGACCGTGTCGAGCTGGCCGGTCTCTACGGGCGTACCGCCGCGGACATCCGAGGCGTTCTCGACGGCCTCGGGATCCGCTCCAACTCCAGCCACGACGGCCTGAGCAGCAGCTTCGCGGCGCTCGAGACCAAGTTCGACAACTCCGAGACGCTCGGGGTCCGCTACCTCAACGTCCCCTACCTGGCCTCCAGCTCGCTCTCCGACTGGCAGGCCTGGGCCGACCAGATGAACAACGAGGCGGCGGCCGCGAAGCGGCGCGGCTTCCGCTACGGCTACCACAACCACGCCCATGAGTTCACCACCGACCTCGGTGGCGGGGTCACGCCCTGGGACGTGTTCATGCGGGAGCTCGACCCGGCCTACGTCCACCTCGAGGTCGACCTCTACTGGGCCGTCACCGGCGGGGTGAACCTCGGCATGTCCAGCGACGAAGCCATCGACTTCGCGATCGACGTGGTCGACCGGGCTCCGCTCCAGGTCCGCCAGTACCACGTCAAGGACCGCAACGAGGCCACCGGCGACCACGTCGACCTCGGCACCGGGTTCATCGACTTCGCCAAGATCTTCCGCGCCCACCAGGTCGAGGACTACATCGTGGAGAACGACAGTCCCGACGTCACCCCGATCCAGACCGCGGAGGTGGGCTACTCCTACCTGCGTGGCCTGCGCTTCTGACGTACGCCACTCCTGACCCGGCAGCCGCCCCCGACCCTCCCTCCGGGGCGGCTGCCGTCGTCTTGCGGACACCCGGTGAACTCGCCGAGAAGTTGAGATGACGACCATCCCCAAACGGCCGGGCGCCCCGTGTCGGGCCCTGTGAACCATCCAGGAGGGTCATAGGCTGAAGACCATGCCATCGCCCCGGGTATCGCTGATCACCGCTGTCTACAACCCGCCCGCCGATGCCTTCGAGGACACGATCGCGTCGGTTCTCGGCCAGACCCACGAGGACTGGGAGTGGGTCCTCAGCGACGACCGCTCGCCGGCTGCGTGGGTGCTGCCGCGGCTGCGGGAGCTGGCCGCGAACGAGCCGCGGGTGCGCATCGTGGAGCGCGCGGAGAACGGTGGCATCGTGGCCGCCTCGAACTCGTCGCTGGCCGAGGCGAGCGGCGAGCTGATCGCCCTGCTCGACCACGACGACGTGCTCGAGGCGAACGCGCTGGAGAAGATGGCCAGCGCCTACGACCGGTTCGAGGACCTCGACTACGCCTACAGCGACCAGGACCTGATGTCGGACGCGGGCGAGCTCCGCGACGCCTACTACAAGCCCGACTGGTCCCCGGAGCGACTGCGCCACCACAACTACTGCACCCACTTCTCGGTGCTGCGCCGCTCCGTCGTGGAGGAGGTCGGCGGCTTCCAGGAGGGCTTCGACGGCTCCCAGGACCACGACCTCGTGCTGCGGGTCAGCGAGCGCGCGCGCCGCATCGTCCACGTACCCGGCGTGCTCTACCACTGGCGCCAGGTGCCGGGCTCCGCCGCCGCGGACAACCACGCCAAGCCGTACGCCTGGGACGCCGGCGTACGCGCCGTGCAGGCCCATCTCGACCGGCTCGGGATCCGGGCCACGGCCTCGCACGGCGTCTCGCCCGGGCTCTACCGCGTCGAGCGGGAGCCCGACCTGGACACCCCGGTCAGCGTGATCATCCCGACCATCGGCACCAGCGCGATCGTGTGGGGCGAGAAGCGCGCGATGGTCGTCGAGACCGTCCGCTCGGTGGTGGCCTCCACCGAGCACCGCAACGTCGAGTTCGTGATCGTCTACGACACCCCGACCCCGGCCCCGGTGCTGGAGGCGCTGCGGGCGATCGAGGGCGCCGACATCAAGCTGGTCGAGTTCACCGAGAAGTTCAGCTTCAGCGCCAAGTGCAACGTCGGCGCCGCCCATGCGACCGGTGACGTCCTGGTCTTCCTCAACGACGACATGGAGGCCTACTCCGAGGGCGTCATCGAGAACCTGATCGCGCCGCTGCGCGAGCCCGACGTCGGCATGACCGGCCCCAAGCTCCTCTTCGAGGACTTCCGCATCCAGCACGCCGGCCTGGTCTACGGCAGCGGCACCATCACCCACGCCTACTATCGGGCCCGCCCCGAGGAGCGCGGCAATCACGGCGAGCTGCACATCAACCGGGAGACCTCCGCGCTGACCGGCGCCTGCCTCGCCATGCGGCGCGAGGTCTTCTTCGACGCCGGTGGCTTCAGCGAGCGCCTGCCGGTCAACTACAACGACGTCGACCTGTGCCTCAAGGTCCGTCGCTCACTGGGTCTGCGCCTCGTCTGGCTCCACGACGTCACGCTCTTCCACTTCGAGTCCGTCAGCCGCGACAACGCCGTCCACGACTGGGAGAAGGACTTCATCAACAACCGCTGGGGCAACTACAAGGACGTACGCGAGGCCTACTCCAACGGCGTCCGCTGACCCGGCGCATCCTGACGCCGCAAGTCGTCGAGTCGGCGCAAACTGACGAGAAACACCGCCGAGTCGGCGCATCCTGACCGGATTCATCGCCGAGTCGGCGCGTCATGACGAGCCGACTCGGCCGCGGTGTTGGTCAGGACGAGCCGACTCGGCGCTCAGCCCTGGGCTGCGCGACGGAGGCGGCGGACGACTCGTCGGCCGAAGTTCCGCACCGGGTGGCGGGTGGCGTAGGTCAGGTCGGCCTCGAGGCCGGCGACCCTGCCGCGCAGCCGCTCGATGCGCTCGCGGCGGCGCCGGTTGACCTCGCGGGCCTCGCGCAGCTGCTTGGACAGGGTGCCGACCCGGGCCTGGGCGGAGTTGGCGGAGGCCTGGATGCCGAGGATGTGGTCACGGGTGGCCAGCCGGGAGCGGGTGACCTCCTCGAACTTCCGGGTGTGTACGTCACGGAGCCGGACCTCGTCGGCAGGCGCGGCCTGGACGAGCTCGGGGGCGGCCGGCGCGAGCTCGCCGTCGGCGAGCGGCCGGGCGGAGAGCTGGAACTGGTAGACCAGCGCGTCGGGCTGCTGGCGTACCCACTCCACGGCCACCTCGGGAAGCAGGCCCGGGTCGACGGCGACCTCGACGTTGAGCGGGTCGGCGGTGGTGCCGCGCAGGTCCTCGACCGCGTAGCCCGCGTCGGTGAAGAGCTGCAGCAGCCCCTCGCGGGAGTAGAACTTGATGTGGGTGCGGTCCAGGAGACCGGTGTCGGTGGTCTGCCAGCGGCCCTGGAGCAGGGCGAGGCGGACCGAGCCGTGGGTGACGTTGGGGATCGAGATGACCACCCGGCCGTCGGGGGCGAGCAGGTCGCGGGCCTGCTCGAGCGCAGCCCGCGGGTCGACGAGGTGCTCGAGCACGTCGGCGAAGATCACCAGGTCGAAGGAGCCGGGCTCGACGATCTCGGTCAGCGGGGTCGCGTCGACGTCGGCGACGACCACCCGCTCGAGGACCTTCTCGGCCAGGCTCGCCGCCTCGGGGTCGATCTCGATGCCGGTGACGGTGCAGCCGCGCTCGGTGAGGATCCGGCCGATCTCACCGGTCCAGCAGCCGACGTCGAGGACCCGCTTCCCGCCGTCTGCCGAGGAGATCGGCGCAGCCAGGTCGATGACCTGCACATGGCTGGTGTTGGCGTGATCGAGGTCGATCTCGACGGCGTAGTGCGACATGCGACGAGGGTAGCGACCTTTGGTGGCGCCGCGCGGGTTCGGCACGGGTGATTCACCGGCTGTTTCGACGCTTCGGCGACGTACGGGGAAATGGTCTGTTACACAGTGGAAACAGACGCTTCGGGGTGTCGAAACGTCCCCGGGTGAAGGTGGCGGCGAAGATGACAGGATCAAGGACCTCTGGAGGCGCCCTCTCGTGAAACTCGTGACCGCAGTGATCAAGCCGCATAAGTGGGAGGACGTGCGTGAGGCCCTGGAGGCCTTCGGCGTGACCGGCATGACCGTCTCCGAGGTCTCCGGCTACGGCCGGCAGAAGGGCCACACCGAGGTCTACCGCGGCGCGGAGTACGACATCGCCCTGGTGCCGAAGATCCGCATCGAGATCGTGGTGGAGGACGAGGACGCGGCCGACGTCGTCGGGATCGTCGTGAAGACCGCGCAGACCGGACGGATCGGCGACGGGAAGGTCTGGCTCAGCCCGATCGAGTCCGTCGTCCGGGTCCGGACCGGTGCGCGAGACGCCGAGGCGCTCTGATCCAGTGGACCGCTCGACCATTAGGCTTCGTCCGAGTGCCGGTCCATCGAATCCCACCGGAGGAGAGAAATGAAGCTCGTCACCGCAGTGATCAAACCCCACAAGTGGGAGGACGTCCGCGTCGCCCTGGAAGCTGTCGGTGTCACCGGCATGACCGTCTCCGAGGTCTCCGGCTACGGCCGGCAGAAGGGCCACACCGAGGTCTACCGCGGCGCAGAGTACGACGTCGCCCTGGTGCCGAAGATCCGCATCGAGATCGCCGTTCCCGACGAGGAGGTCGAGTCGGTGGTCAGCGCCATCGAGACCTCGGCGAAGACCGAGCGCATCGGTGACGGCAAGGTCTGGGTCTCCCCGCTGGAGACCATCGTGCGGGTCCGCACCGGCGACCGCGACGACGCCGCTATCTGAATCCCATGAAGGGGGCTGGGCGTGACCGCTGAGGGCCGGGCGGCGCGCACAGCCGAGGCCGACGAGCAGTGCGCCAAGGCGTACGCCGCGGCCGGCGGCCCCGAGGTCGGGGTCGCCCTGGTCGCGGTCGGGGGATACGGGCGCGGCGAGCTCGCGCCCTTCTCCGACTGGGACGTGGTCCTGGTGCACGACGACGACATCGTCGTCGGCCCGGTCGCCGAGCAGGTCTGGTACCCGCTCTGGGACACCGCCCCCAAGCTCGACCACTCGGTGCGCTCCTTCTCCGAGATGCTCTCGGCCTCGACCGGCGACCTCCGGGTCGCCCTCGGGCTGCTCGACATCCGGCACCTGGCCGGCGACCGCGGCCTGGTGCTGCGGCTGCGTACGACGATGCTGGCGCACTGGCGCAAGCACGCCCGGGCCCTGCTGCCCGAGCTGAGGACGATGAGCGTGGAGCGACACCGGCGTGCCGGTGAGCTCGCCCACGCCTCGGTGCCGGACCTGAAGGAGATGTACGGCGGGCTGCGGGACGCGGTCGTGATCAAGGCGATCGTGGCGACCTGGCTGGTCGACGTACCCGCGGTCGACCTGGAGAAGTCGCGCCGCGCCCTGCTCGACGTCCGTGATCTCGTGCAGGAGACCGGCGGCCGGGCCACCGACCGGGTCGTGCCGGAGATGTGGGACCAGCTCGCCGAGAGGCTCGAGCTGGCCGACGCCCGCACGGCACAGGCCCACGTACGCACCATCGGCCGCCGCCTCGCCCACCTCTCCCGCCTGGCCTGGCGACGGGTCGACGGGGTCCTGGAGCGATCCCGGCCCGGAGCGCCGCGCCGCCCGCGGCTGACGCCTCTGGGCGGCGGGCTGGCGCTCGCCTCCGGGGAGGTCGTGCTCGTGCCGGGCGCCCGCCCCGCTCGGGATCCGTTGATGCTGCTGCGCGCCTCGGCGCTGGCCGCCGAGCACGGGGTCGCGCTGGCGCCGCCGACCGCCGCCCGACTGGCCAAGGACACCCCGGCGCTGGCCGAGCCGTGGCCGGAGGACGCCCGTCGGCTCTTCGTACGTCTGCTGGGTGCCGGGCGCGGGCTGCTCGCGGTCTGGGAGACCCTGGAGGAGACCGGCGCGGTCTCCCGGATCCTGCCCGAGTGGGAGCGGATCCGGCTCCTCCCGCACGCCTCGATCATCCACCGCTTCACCGTCGACCGGCACACCATCGAGACCTGCATCGAGGCGGTCGCGCTGCTGCCGCGCGTGGCTCGCCCCGACGTGCTGCTGGTCGCGGCGCTGCTCCACGACATCGGCAAGGGGTCGCTGACCGAGCACAGCGTCGCGGGGGAGCCGATCGCCCGCCGGATCGCCTCGCGGATGGGGTTCCCGGACGACGAGGTCGAGCTGATCTCGCAGCTGGTGCGCTGGCACCTGCTGCTGTCGGTGACCGCGACCACCCGTGACCCCGACGACCCGGCGACCGTCGACCTGGTGGTCGACACGATGGGCGACGCCGAGGCGCTCGCCCTGCTCACCGCGCTCACCGAGGCGGACGCGCGGGCGACCAGCACCCAGGCCTGGACCAGCTGGCGGGCCCGGCTCATCCTCGACCTCGCCCGCCGGGCCGCGCGGGTCCTCGACACCGGCGTCGCGGCGGGGGAGCGGTCGCAGGCCGCGGTGGAGATCCCCGAGAGCGTACGTTCGGGCTCGACCTCCTTCCGTGCCGAGCCGCTCGCCGACGGCGCCCGGGTGTGGGTGATCGCGCCGGACCGGCTCGGCCTGCTCGCCGACCTGGCCGCCACCTTCGCGGTCGCGCGGCTGCCCGTCAGGGCCTGTCGCGCCTGGCAGCAGGGCGGTTTCGGCGTGAGCGTGTGGGACCTCGACGACTCCTATGTCGACGCCGCCGTGCTTCGCACCCGTTTCTCCGCCATCACCGAGGGCCGCCTCGACCCGACGACCCGGCTGGCGCCGAGCGCGGCCGCGCGGGGGAGCGAGCCCTCGGTCGTCGTACGTCCCGAGGCGTCCAGCAAGGCCACGGTCCTCGAGGTGCGCACCATCGACCGTCCCGGGGTCGTCTACACCGTCGCCGTCGCGCTGGCGCGGATGGAGATCGCCGTCCGTTCCGCCCATATCTCCACCCTCGGCCCGCAGGCCGTCGACGTGTTCTACCTCCAGGAGGCCTCGGCCGGAGTCCTCGCCGAGCATCGGGCGGCCGAGGCGGCCCATGCGGTCCGCGCGGCGCTCGAGTGCTGAGCGGCACCGTGCCACCTCCGATGACGCCTGCCGAATAGCACCCCACACACAACAGTTCGTTAGTCTTGGCAGGACCACCACTCTGCTGAAGGACCGCTTTGTTCGCCACGCTCTCCGACCGGCTCGCCACGACGTTCAAGAACATTCGGGGCAAGGGCCGCCTCACCGAAGCCGACATCGACGCCACCGCTCGCGAGATCCGCATCGCGCTGCTCGAGGCCGACGTCGCGCTGCCGGTGGTGCGCGAGTTCGTCGCCCGGGTCAAGGAGCGGGCGCGCGGCGAGGAGGTCAGCCAGGCGCTGAACCCCGCCCAGCAGATCGTCAAGATCGTCAACGACGAGCTGGTCACGATCCTGGGTGGCGAGACCCGCCGTCTCCGTTACGCCAAGACCGGCCCGACGGTGATCATGCTCGCGGGTCTGCAGGGTGCCGGTAAGACCACCCTGGCCGCAAAGCTCGCGCTGTGGCTCAAGGAGCAGGGCAAGGCCCCGCTGCTGGTGGCCGCCGACCTGCAGCGACCCAACGCGGTCAACCAGCTCCAGGTCAACGGTGAGCGTGTCGGCGTCCCCGTCTACGCGCCCCAGCCCGGCAACGCCGGAGGAATCGAGCACGGTGGGGACCCGGTCGATGTAGCGCGGAGCGCTATCGAGGAGGCCAAGCGCAAGCTCCACGACGTGGTCATCGTCGACACCGCCGGCCGCCTCGGCATCGACGAGGAGCTGATGAAGCAGGCCGCCGACATCAAGGCGGCGGTCAACCCCGACGAGGTCCTCTTCGTCGTCGACGCGATGATCGGTCAGGACGCGGTCAACACCGCGCAGGCCTTCCTCGACGGTGTCGGCTACGACGGCGTGGTCCTCACCAAGCTCGACGGCGACGCCCGCGGTGGTGCGGCGCTCTCCATCGTCCAGATCACCGGCAAGCCGGTCATGTTCGCCTCCAACGGCGAGAAGATGACCGACTTCGACCTGTTCCACCCCGACCGGATGGCCGGCCGCATCCTCGACATGGGCGACATGCTCACCCTGATCGAGCAGGCCGAGAAGACCTTCGACCAGGAGCAGGCCCAGCAGGACGCGGCCAAGCTCGCGACCGGCGAGTTCACGCTCGAGGACTTCCTCAAGCAGATGCAGCAGCTCCAGAAGCTCGGCTCGATGTCGAAGCTGATGGGCATGCTGCCGGGGATGGGCCAGTTCCGCGAGCAGCTCGACAACTTCGACGAGCGCGAGATCGACCGGATCAAGGCGATCATCCAGTCGATGACCCCGGCCGAGCGCGCCAACCCGAAGATCCTCGACGGCTCCCGCCGCGCCCGCATCGCGAAGGGCTCGGGCCGCCAGGTCTCCGACGTCAATCAGCTCATCCAGCGCTTCACCGAGGCGTCGAAGATGATGAAGCAGCTCGCCTCCGGTGGCGGCATGCCCGGGATGCCCGGCGCGCCCGGTGCCGGCTTCGGCAAGCGCGCCGGCGCCAAGCAGGTGGCCCAGAAGAAGAAGGGCAAGGGCGCGCGCAAGTCCGGCAACCCGGCCAAGGCCGCCCAGCAGGCCAAGGCGGACGCCGAGAAGAAGCCGGCCGCCGCCAACCCGTTCGGTGTGCCGGGCGGCGAGGAGATCGACTACGAGAAGGCCGCCGCCGAGCTCAACCTGCCCGGGGACTTCTCCAAGTTCCTGAAGTGACCCGCCTCGACCGCATCGTCGTCGTCGACCACTCCCCGCAGTGGGCACGGTCCTTCGAGTCGGCGCGGTCGCTGGTGGAACCACTCCTGGCCGAGCAGCTGGTGCGCCCGGTCGAGCACATCGGGAGCACGTCGGTCCCAGGCCTGGCCGCCAAGCCGATCATCGACATGCTCGCCGTGGTGAGCTCGTACGAGGCGGTGGCGAGCTCTCTTCCTGCGCTGGAAGAGGTCGGCTGGGTCTGGGCCCCCGAGCCTCGCGACGTCGAGCAGCGGAAGTGGTCGTGGTGCTCGCCGTCGATCGCTCATCGCACCCATCACCTGCACGTGGTCGAGGAGTCCTCGGAGGGCTGGCCGACCTGGCTGGCCTTCCGCGACCACCTGCGCACGAACGCCGAGGACCGTGAGGCGTACGCCGCGATCAAGCGCCGCCTCTCCGAGGCCGACGACGAGGACAGGGTGACCTACCGGGCAGGGAAAGCTCCCTTCATCACCTCGGTGCTGTCCCGGATCACCGTGAACTGACTGTCCAGCCACTTCCGTGCACATGCGTGGAAGTGGCACCTCGGAGGCCCTCGCGGCTTGCGACTTCGGCGCACATGCGCGGTTCTTGCAGAGGGTCCCAGCGGCTTGCGCCGGGGTGGGTGCATATCCTGGCGGCGTGGCTACGGTTCTGGTCGTCGACGGCGCCAATGTCGTCGGTGCCCGCCCCGACGGCTGGTGGAAGGACCGTGCCGGCGCGGCCCGCCGGCTGCACGAGGCGCTGCTGGTCGCCGACCTCCCGCACGACCGGATCGTGCTGGTCCTGGAGGGACAGGCCAAGGGCGGCGTACGTCCCGGCCGCGACGCCCACGTGCTCACCGTCCATGCGCCCAAGGACGGGGACGCCGCGATCGTCGGTGCCGTCCGTGAGGCGCAGGAGAAGGGTGACCGGGTGACGCTGGTGACCGCCGACCGGATGCTGCAGGCACGCTGCGGCGGCGCCACGGCCCTGGGACCGTCCTGGTTGCTTGACCAGATCTGAGGAAATTCACGGGGTTACGCACGCGTAGCCATTGACCGACGATGTGATCGCCGTCACGCTGGGAGCGCTCTCACGAGTCCTGGCACCCCAATGCCGAGGTGCCGGCAGATCACTCTCAGGAGGCCTGTCCCGTGCGATCACACAGACGGCGCGGCGCGATCGGTGGAGCCTCGGCTCTCGCCGGTCTGCTCTGCGCCACGCTCTTCGTTGCCCCCGCGTCCAGTGCGGCGCCCACCAGCGCGCCCGCCGGCGTGTCCACCGATGCGCTCACGCGCTCGGGCCACACGCTGCCCTACAAGAACCCACGTCTGGCGACCAAGACCCGCGTCGCCGACCTGCTCGCCCGGATGACGCTCGCCGAGAAGGTCGGTCAGATGGCCCAGGCCGAGCGTGCCGATGTCGCCGCGAACCCCGCACAGATCGCCGAGCTCGGGCTCGGCAGCGTGCTCTCCGGCGGCGGCTCGACCCCGGCCGAGAACACCCCGGAGGCCTGGGCCGACACGGTCGACGCCTTCCAGGAGCAGGCGCTCTCGACCCGGCTGGGGATCCCGCTGCTCTACGGCGTCGACTCGGTCCACGGTCACGGCAACCTCAACGGCGCGACCGTGTTCCCCCACAACATCGGCCTCGGCGCGACCCGCGACCCGAAGCTCGCCGAGCGGATCGGGCACATCACCGCGGAGGAGACCCGCGCGTCCGGGCCGCAGTGGACCTTCGCCCCGTGCGTCTGCGTCGCCCGCGACGACCGGTGGGGGAGGACGTACGAGTCCTTCGGGGAGAGCCCGAAGCTGGCTGCCCAGATGGCCCAGATGATCGAGGGCTTCCAGGGCGACAAGCGTGAGCTCGACGATCCCGACCGCGTCCTGGCCACCGCCAAGCACTTCGCCGGCGACGGCTTCACGACGTTCGGCACGGGCGAGGGCGACTACACCATCGACCAGGGCATCACCCAGGCCTCGCGCGCCGAGTTCGAGAAGCTGGCGCTCTCGCCGTACGTCACCGCCATCAAGAAGCACGACGTGGGCTCGGTGATGCCGTCCTTCTCCAGCGTCGACTGGACCGAGGACGGACTCGGCAACCCGCTCAAGATGCACGCCCACAAGGAGCTCGTCACCGGCTGGCTCAAGGAGAAGCAGGGCTTCGACGGCCTGGTGATCTCCGACTGGCGGGGGATCCACCAGATCCCGGGGACGTACGCCGAGCAGGTGGCCACCTCGGTCAACGCCGGCCTCGACATGTTCATGGAGCCGTTCTCCGGTGACACCGTCGGCTACCCGCAGTTCATCGAGGCGCTGACCACGGCCGTCGAGACCGGCAAGGTCCCCATGGCCCGTATCGACGATGCGGTCTCCCGGATCCTGACCGCGAAGTTCGACCTCGGGCTCTTCGAGAAGCCGTTCACCGACCGGCGCAACATCGACGAGATCGGCAGTGCGGACCACCGTCGCGTCGCGCGCGAGGCGGTGGCGAAGTCGCAGGTGCTGCTCCGGAACAGGCACACGCTGCCGCTCTCCGGCCGCGACGACGTCTACGTCGCGGGCAGCAAGGCCGACAGCATCGGTGACCAGGCCGGCGGCTGGACGATCACCTGGCAGGGCAACTCGACCCACCAGATCCCCGGCGACACGATCCTCGACGGTATCGAGTCCGCGGCCCGCGGCGAGGTGACCCACTCGCCCGACGCCTCCGCGCCGGTCCCGGCCGGGGCACACGGCGTCGTGGTCGTCGGCGAGCACCCGTACGCCGAGGGCTTCGGTGACGTCGGCGGCCCGCGCTGGGGCTACGACCCCGGTGAGGGTGGCGTGCTCCGGCCGGCGCTGACGATGCAGCTCAGCGACACCGACACGGCGGCGATCGAGACGGTCTGCGCGGCCGCGGCGACCTGCACGGTGCTCGTCGTCTCCGGGCGTCCGATGATCATCCCGCCCGAGCTGCTCGGGCAGATCGACGCCCTGGTGGCCTCCTGGCTGCCGGGCAGCGAGGGCAAGGGCGTCGCCGACGTGCTCTTCGGCAAGCGCCCCTTCACCGGGAAGCTCCCGGTGACCTGGCCCCGCTCGGTCGACCAGGAGCCGATCAACATCGGCGATTCCGACTATGACCCGCTGTTTGCGTACGGACACGGTCTGAAGACCCACCGATAACGGAACTGGCCCGGTCCGAGTTCTGCGAATCTTCGATTCGCGACGCTTGGATCGGGCCATTTCGGTGCATGATTCGTGCATGCAGACGCTACGCGTAGACGTATCGGGACGTGCGCTCAGCTTCCCGCCCGACAAGATCGTCCGAATCGGGCGCTCGATCGATGCCGACGTGGTGCTCTCGTCCTCCTCGGTCTCCCGCGCTCATGCGGAGCTGCGCCCGGACCCGTCCGGGTGGAAGCTGGTCGACGTCGGCTCCGCCGGAGGGACGTACGTCTCCGGCAGCCGCGTCACCGAGGTGCCGTTGACCGGTGCGACCGAGGTCCAGCTCGGCCCGGCGGGGCCGGGCTCGACGATCACGGTCACCCTCGACGACGCGCCGGTCGCGGCGGGTGCTCCGCGTGCTCAGGCGCCGGCTCCGCCGCCTCCGCCGGCGATGGCGGGCGCCACGGCCGCTCCGCCCTCCGGGGCGGCACCGGCGGCCCCGCCCCCGCCCGGCAACCTGCCGCCCGCGCCCCCGGCGCCCTCGGCGACCCAGGACATCTCCGAGATGACGATCGCTCCCGGGATGGCCCGCCCGGTCGCTCCCGGCCAGCCGCCGACCCCGCCGAGCGGCCCCGACCTGCTGCTGGTCGCCGAGGGCAAGGAGCACCGCTTCCGCCACCCGGTCACGGTCACCATCGGCCGTGCGGCCGACAACTCGGTCGTGCTGGAGGACCAGGGCGTCTCCCGCCAGCACGCCCGGCTGGTGGCCACCCCCGGCGGCTGGACCTTCGAGAACGGCTCCCAGACCGGGTCGTTCCTCAAGGGGAAGCCGCTGATCCGCGAGGAGATCGACGAGGAGACCGAGATCCGCCTCGGTCACCCGGTCGCCGGCGAGATCCTCAAGGTCATCCCGATCTACGCCGCCGAGGTCGAGGTCGCCCGTGCCGCCGCCAAGCGCCGCAACAAGCTGCTGCTGTGGGGCGGGATCGGGGCCGCGGCTGCGGTCGTGGTCATCGGACTGGTCGTCGCGATGTTCGTGGTGCCCGGCGGCGACCCGGCCGCCCAGGACACCGGCCTGACCAAGGAGGAGCTCAACAGCGCGCAGCGAGCCGCCGTCTGGATCACCTACGCACCGACCGAGGACACCATCGCGATGGGGTCCGGGTCGATCGTCAGCGAGGACGGCAAGATCCTCACCAACGCCCACGTCGCCGACCCGGCGAAGATCCCGGAGTACGCCGCCAAGGGCGAGGTCTCGCCCGAGGTCGTCAACATCCACCTGACCGACCCGGCCGAGGGCTACAAGGTCGGCGAGCCCGACTACATCGCCAAGGTCATCGAGTCCGACGGCGAGGTCGACAGCGCGGTCGTGCAGATCATCGCCGACGGCGAGGGCAACCCGGTCAACCCGTCCTCGCTCAACCTGCCGACGATCTCGCTCGGCGACTCCAACGCGGTCGACCGCGGCGACTTCATCGCCACGATCGGATTCCCGATGCTGCCGAAGGAGAGCTTCGCGGACAAGGAGGGCGTGCTCTTCCAGCCGCCGACCGTCGCCGAGGGCAACGTGGCGACGATCCTCTCCTTCGAGGGGGAGGATCGGGCCGTCTTCGACGTCACCGCCCGGATCTCCAGCGGCAACTCCGGTGGCGCCGCGGTCAACGACGACGGTGAGCTCGTCGGCGTACCGACCTCCATCGGGTGGGACGACAACAACGTCGTCACAGGCCAGGTCATCCCGCTCGCCCAGCACTTCCCGATCCTCGAGGCGGCCGGGGTGAAGGTGCCGACCCCGGGCAACTAGGGCGCGTCTCTCAAATCCACGCCCGCTACGCGGCGTTTCGCATCCGATCTGGCGGCGTTGCCGCCGCTCAACAGCCGGTGAGGATGCCGTCGCGACGGGCGCCTTGCCAGATCGGCCCGAAACGCCGCTCGCGGCCGCCGTGTCTTTAAGAGACACGCCCTAGGTAACCTGCGTCACATGACTGCTCTGCGCTTCTCCGGCCCGGTCCTTCCCGATGGAGAGGTGCGGGACCTCTACGTCCTCGACGGCCGCATCACCTACGAGCGGCCGTCGGGGGCGGAGACCGGCGCCTCGGGCTGGATCGTCCCCGGCCTCGTCGACGCCCACTGCCACATCGGGCTCGGGCCCGACGGCGCGGTCGACGCCGAGACCGCCGAGGCCCAGGCGCTCGCCGACCGCGACGCCGGCGCGCTGCTTCTGCGCGATGCGGGCTCGGCCGCCGACACCCGCTGGGTCCAGTCCCGCGAGGACCTGCCCCGGCTGATCCGCGCGGGCCGCCACATCGGACGTACGAAGCGCTACATGCGCAACTACGCCGACGAGGTCGAGCCCGAGGGCCTGGCCCAGGCCGTCGAGCGGCAGGCCCGCTCCGGTGACGGCTGGGTCAAGCTGGTCGGCGACTGGATCGACCGTGCCGAGGGAGACCTGAAGCCCTCCTTCCCGGAGGAGTCGTTCGCCGAGGCGATCAAGGTCGCCCACGACAACGACGCCCGGGTCACGGCGCACTGCTTCGGCCACGAGGTCCTGCCCGGCCTGATCGAGGCCGGGATCGACTGCATCGAGCACGGCACCGGGCTGACCCCGGACCTCGTCGAGGCCATGGCCGAGCAGGGCACCGCTCTGGTCCCCACCGTCGCCCAGCTGGAGATCTTCCCCGATCTGGCCGCCGCTGCGGCACCCAAGTTCCCGACGTACGCGGCCACCATGGAGGACCTCTACGCTCGCCGTCGCGAGACGATCATGAGCGCCTACGAGGCGGGGGTGGCCCTCTACGCGGGCTCCGACGGCGCGGGCGACCAGCTGCACGGCGTACTCCCGGTCGAGGTCCTCGCGATGCACCGGCTCGGTCTTCCGGCCGACGTCGTCCTCGGCGCCGCCTCCTGGCGCGCCCGGGAGTGGCTCGGCCACAACCCCGGCCTCGCCGAGGGCGACCCCGCCGACTTCGTCGTCTACGACACCAACCCCCTCGACGACCTCACGGTGCTGGCGCGTCCGGCCGCCGTCGTGCTCCGCGGGAAGATCTACGCCTGAGATTTCGCCGCTTCCGTCCACCTCTGGCAAACTGAGGCGCGTGTCCTGTGCGCAGGGACCCTCTCACCCAGCGCGACAGTGCCCGCCGAAGTTGCCTGACGGGTGTCCCCACACCGACACGGGCCTCTTCACCCATATTCGATTCCAAAGGAATACCACCAACAGTGGCTGTCAAGATCCGCTTGAAGCGCCTGGGCAAGATCCGGGTTCCGCAGTACCGCATCGTCATCGTCGACTCGCGCAAGAAGCGCGACGGCGCTGTCATCGAGGAGATCGGTCTCTACCGTCCCAAGGAGGAGCCGAGCTTCATCCAGGTCGACTCCGAGCGCGCCCAGTACTGGCTCGGTGTCGGCGCCCAGCCGACCCCGGCTCTCGAGGCGATCCTCAAGGTGACCGGCGACTGGCAGAAGTTCAAGGGCCTCCCGGGCGCCGAGGGCACCCTGCGGGTCGCCCCGCCGAAGCCCGACAAGCTCGAGCTCTTCAACAAGGCTCTCGCCGAGGCGCACGCCTCCGCCGGTTCCGAGGCCGTGACGAAGAAGTCCGCCAAGAAGGCCGAGGAGCCCAAGGCTGAGGAGCCGAAGGCTGAGGAGCCCAAGGCCGAGGAGCCCAAGGCCGAGGAGACCCCGGCCGCTGAGGCCGAGGCCTGAGCAGCATGCTCGCCGAAGCTCTCGAGCACCTCGTCCGAGGAGTCGTCGACAACCCCGACGAGGTGAGCGTGCGCGACAAGCAGCTTCGTCGCGGCTCCGTCCTCGAGGTCCGGGTCCACCCCGATGACCTCGGCAAGGTGATCGGCCGCGGCGGCCGCACCGCCACCGCGTTCCGTACGGTCATCGCAGCGCTGGCCGGCAAGGGCGGCGCGCGGATCGACTTCGTCGACGTCGACGGCGGTCGCTGAGCACGGCTGCATCAACTCACGACAGGCGCCATCCCCATCGCGGGGGTGGCGCCTGTTGCTCTTCTCGGGCCGCCGAACTCGTGTTACAGCGAGCGGCGCCACCCACGCTGAGAAGTTCGGCCCGACGTACGCCACCCTCTAGGCTCACCTCGTGGAGTTGATCGAGGTGCTGGTCGGACGGATCGGCAAGCCGCACGGGATCCGGGGGTTCGTGACCGTCGAGGTGCGCACCGACGAGCCCGACCGGCGGTTCGCCGATGGCACGGTGCTGCGGGCGCAGCCGCCGAAGGGATCGGCGTACGCCGCCAAGGAGCTGACCGTGGAGGGCGCTCGTTGGCACGGGCAGGTGCTCCAGGTCGCCTTCGAGGAGATCACCGACCGCAACGAGGCCGAAACGGCTCGCGGGACGCTGCTCTTCGCCGACGTCCCGGCCGAGGAGACTCCCGAGGACCCCGACGAGTACTACGACCACCAGCTCGTCGGCCTGACCGCCTTCGACGAGGAGGGCCGCGAGCTGGGCACGGTGAAGGCGCTGGTCCACGGGGGAGCCCAGGACCTGCTGACGATCCGTACCCCGGACCGGCGCGATGCGCTGGTGCCGTTCGTGAAGGCGCTGGTGCCGGTCGTCGACCTGGTCGAGAGGAAGGTCGTCATCGCCGACCGCCCCGGCCTGGTCACGCCGTTCGCCGAGGACGAGGACGACGCCAGGTGAGGCTCGACTACCTCACCATCTTCCCCGACTACCTCGCGCCGCTCCGGCTGAGCCTGCCGGGCAAGGCGATCGAGTCCGGGCTGCTGGAGATGCACGTCCACGACGTACGCGACTGGACCCACGACCGCCACCGCACCGTCGACGACACGCCCTACGGCGGTGGCGCCGGGATGGTGATGAAGCCGGAGCCGTTCGGTGAGGCCTTCGACGAGCTGGCCATCGACGGCGCGACCGTGATCGTGACCACCCCGAGCGGCGAGCCGTTCACCCAGGCGCTGGCTCGTGACCTCTCCACCCGAGAGCGGCTGGTCTTCCTGCTCGGTCGCTACGAGGGCATCGATCAGCGCGTGCTCGACCACGCCGCGACCCGCGCCGAGGTCCGCGAGATCTCCCTGGGCGACTACGTCCTCAACGGGGGAGAGGTGGCCGCGATGGCGATCACGGAGGCCGTCGTACGCCTGCTCCCAGGGTTCATGGGCAACGCCGAGTCCCTCGTGGAGGAGTCCCACGAGGACGGCCTGCTGGAGTACCCGGTCTACACCAAGCCCGCCTCATGGCGTGACCTCGAGGTCCCGAAGGTGCTGCTCAGCGGCGACCACAAGCGCATCGCGCAGTGGCGTCACGACCAGGCGGTGGCCCGGACCTCCGTACGCCGCCCCGACCTGCTCCACGCCTCCCAGGCACCCACCGAGTGGGAGATCGTGCCCGCCGTACGCGCCGATGTGCCCGAGCTGCACACGCTCCAGCTCGCCTGCTGGGTGCAGGAGATGCACGACAACCCCGGTGTCGCGATCCCGCCGCTGCACGAGTCGCTCGACGACACCTTGCGCGCTCTGGAGACGCACGACGTCTACGTGGTCCGCTCCGCAGGGCGACTGGTGGGCTCGGTCCGTGCCCGGCTCGAGGGCGACATGTGGGAGATCGGACGGCTGATGACCGCCCCGGACATGCAGGGACGGGGTCTCGGGCGTCAGCTGCTGGATCACATCCAGGCGGTCGCGCCGGAGGGCGCCAGAACGCTCTCGCTCTTCACCGGGGCGAAGAGCGAGCGCAACCAGAAGATCTACAAGAAGGCCGGTTTCCGGCTTCGCCGTGACCTGGAGGCCCCGCCAGGTGCCGTCATCCTGACGAAGCCGCACGCTCGTCGACGGTAACGGTTCGTCAACCGACCACTCTGTTACTTTTCTGTAACACCAGACATCTGTTCCTGAAACGAAGCGTCGCAACGATGCCGGGCAATACGTACGACGAGCGATGTGGCTCGCGTGACGTCACAGCCCCATCCCGAGACTCAGATCTATGAGGCACTGAATGTCTGTCGAACTTGCATGGCAACTCCTGTGCGCGGCCCTGGTCATCTTCATGACCCCTGGTCTCGCGTTCTTCTACGGCGGCCTGGTGAAGGCCAAGTCCGTCGTCTCGATGATGATGCTGAGCTTCGGCTCGATCGCCGTCGTCACCATCCTCTATGTCCTCTACGGTGGCACCGGCATCGCCGGCAACGGCACCAGCGGTGGCAGCAAGCTCTTCGGTAACCCGTTCGAGGACTTCGGGATGACCGACCTCGTCACCTCCGCCGGTAGCGGCGACGCGGGCAACCTCTTCGGTGGCCACGCCTTCCTGGTCGCCTTCTGCATCATCACCGTCGCCCTGGTCTCGGGGGCAGTCGCCGACCGCGCGCGCTTTTGGCCGTGGATGATCTTCGCCGTCTTCTTCGCGACCTTCGTGGTCTTCCCGACCTTCCGGTGGATCTGGGGCGTGGACTCCGAGGGCAACTTCTACGGCTGGCTCGCCAACAACGTCTACGGCCTCGGTGGCTCCCTCGACTGGGCCGGCGGCACCGTGATCCACCAGTCGGCCGGCGCCGCGGCGCTCGCCCTGGCGCTCGTGCTCGGTCGTCGCAAGGTCGGCTTCTCCAAGGAGGAGACGGTCGCTCACAACGTACCGCTCGTGCTGATCGGCACCGCGATCCTCTGGTTCGGCTGGTTCGGCTTCAACACCGGTGTCTTCGGTGCCGACGAGGGCCAGACCTCGCTGATCTTCCTCAACACCCTGCTGGCCCCGGCCGCCGGCCTGATCGGCTGGATCGTCGTCGAGCAGTTCAAGGACGGCAAGCCGACCGCCGTCGGTGCCGCGTCCGGCATCGTCACCGGTCTGGTCGCCATCACCCCGGCCTGTGCGTTCGTCAGCCCGGTCTGGGCCCTCGTCCTCGGTCTCGTCGCCGGTGCCATCTGCGCCCTGGCCGTCGAGCTCAAGTTCAAGCTCGGCTTCGATGACACGCTCGACGTCGTCGGCATCCACCTCGTCGCCGGTTTCATCGGCTGCGTGTGGGTCGGCATCTTCGGCATGGAGACGCTCACCGGTGGCAGCCTCGTCTTCGGTGGCAACTTCAAGCTCCTCGGTGCCCAGGTCCTCTCCTCGCTCACCGTGATCGCCTACTCGTTCGTGATCGCCTTCGTCATCGGGTTCGCGATCGAGAAGACCGTCGGCTTCCGCGCCAAGGAGGAGGACGAGGTCGCCGGTATCGACACCGTTCTCCACGAGCCGGGCTACTCCGAGCTCGGCTGATCCATCGCTTCGACCACGAGGCCCGTCCCGGTTCGCCGGGGTGGGCCTCGCGGCGTGTACGGGGGTGTTCCTTCGGCTGCATACCTTCCTGGACGAACAGCCTCAGCGAGGGCCGTACGGAAGCTGCCGGGCCTGGTGCTGGATGCGGGCGCTGAGGTCCTCGATCTCGGCCAGCACCGCCGGCGCGACCCACACGGGGGAGCGGCGGGTGCCCTTGGCGCGGGTGAGGGTCCCGGCCCGCTCCAGGCCGTCGATCGTCTCCTCGGCGTTCTCGATCCCGAGGCTCTTGGCGACCAGCTCGGCGTTGAGGATGGGCTCCTCGGTGAGCAGGTCGAGAAGACGGTACGCAGCCGACCCGGGCCGTGGGCCACCGGCCGCCTCGCCCCAGCCACCCCGGATGCTCTCCAGCGTCTCGGCCGTCTTCCACGACTCCGTCGTCGCGATCGTCGTCGAGGCGGCGAGCATGGCGATGATCGTGGCCGCGGTGCCGGCCCGGTAGTCGTTGAGGGCGGCGAAGTAGCGGTCGCGGTGGGCGACGAGCGCCGAGGCGATCGGGACGGCCAGGTGCCGGGAGGCGCGGCGTCGCCGGAGCACGGCGTGGATGAGCGCCCGACCGATCCGGCCGTTGCCGTCGATGAAGGGGTGGATCGACTCGAACTGGGCGTGCACGATCGCCGCCTGGGCGATGGGGGAGAGGTCGTCGCGGTTGGCGAAGGCGACCAGGTCCTCGATGTAGTCGACGACCGTCTCCGGCGGAGGTGGCACGTGGAGGGTGTCGCGGGGCGCGTAGTCGGAGCCGCCGACCCAGTTCTGCACGACGCGGAACCTGCCGGCGTTGGCCGCCTCGTCAGGATGGCGTCCGAACAGGTCCCGATGGGCGCGCAGGATCGCGTCGGAGGTGATCTTGCGCGTGGTGTCGGCCTCGCTGATCAGCCGCTGCATCGCCTGGGTCGCGGATGCCATCGAGGTCGCCGAGGAGTTGGCGCCGATGCCGAGCAGCGCCCGCCCGTAGTCGGCCATGCTGGCCTCGACGTGCTCGATCTTGGAGGAGTCGATCGCCTCGGTGCGCAGCTGCAGGTGGTTGAGCCCGTCCATCGCCCGGCCGTGGACCAGGTCGAGATGACGGAGTGCGCCCGCGCTGGCGGTCGTCATCGCCGCCACCGGCCGCTCCAGCGCCAGGTCGAGATCGGCGATGTGGGGCGGCAGCGCCACCGTGACCTCACGGAGCAGCCGATCCACGCGCGGACCGCGCGGGATCCGCTGCCGATAGGGGCGCGTCACGTAGGTGTGCGGTGGCCAGTCGGTGTCGGTCACGGGGGGCATCCTCGCACGGGGCGCGCGTACGCTGCGTACGTCTCCGCGCTCCGCGCGGTCTCGATTCCCGGCGGCCTGCGGCACTGTGGCAGACTTGTGAGCCGGTCCAGTCGGCCGAAGCACGCTCCGAAGATGACACCCGGAGGTGTCGCGACGGGCTCCTGCCACAGGGGGAACCGTACGCCGCCGGCCAGCGTGGCTGGACCACCGCCAAAGATCGCCCCAACAGGGGCATGGATGACCGCGATCGGCCTGTGGCGAGCGTGAGGAGAAATGATGAGCAACGTACTCGCTGAGGTCGGCAACGCCTCCAAGCGCGACGACCTGCCGGAGTTCCGCGCCGGTGACACCGTCAAGGTGCACGTCAAGGTCGTCGAGGGCAACCGGTCCCGCGTCCAGGTCTTCCAGGGCGTCGTGATCCGCGTCCACGGTTCCGGCATCGGCCGCACCTTCACCGTCCGCAAGGTCTCCTTCGGCGTGGGTGTCGAGCGCACCTTCCCGCTGCACTCCCCGATCTTCGAGCAGATCGAGGTCGTCACCCGCGGTGACGTCCGTCGCGCGAAGCTCTACTACCTGCGCAACCTGCGCGGCAAGAAGGCGAAGATCAAGGAGCGCCGCGAGGCGTGAGCCGAGAGGTCTGAGGGTTTCCTGAGCATTGCGAGTCGATGAGGCTCGTTGTGGAGGGAGTCTCTAGACTCACCGCGTGACTTCGAACGACCGCGATCCTTCCGTCGGCGTAGGGCCCCAGGCCCGCTGGGACGGGCCCGAGACAGGGGGATCGCGGTCGTTCTCGTCTTCTCCTCAGGCCCCGCGCTGGGCCTCTGAGCAGCCGGGCCCGGCCAAGGGCCCGGGCCGCGAGGAGGAACACAAGCACCGCCTGTCGGCCTGGCAGGAGGGCATCGTCCTGGTCGTGCTGGCGGTGCTGGTCGCGGTCGTCGTGAAGGCCCTGTTCGTGCAGGCCTTCTACATCCCCTCGGAGTCCATGGAGCCCGGCTTGCAGGGCGGCCCGTCGGTGGCGACCGACGACCGGGTGCTCGTGGAGAAGCCCTCCTACTGGCTCGCCGGCACGCCCCAGCGCGGCGATGTCGTGGTCTTCTCCGACCCGGGCTCCTGGCTCGGTGTCGATGAGTCGGCAGGCCCCAGCAACATCTTCGGCAAGGCGCTCGCGGTCATCGGCCTCTACCCCGAGGGGGGCCACCTGGTGAAGCGTGTCATCGGGGTCCCTGGCGACGTCATCGAGTGCTGCGACAAGCAGGGTCGGCTGATCGTCAACGGTGTCCCGATCGACGAGCCGTACGCCCGGCCCTCCCAGACCAAGTGCGGCCGCCCCAACAAGGAGGGCGAGTGCTTCGGGCCGATGCCCGGCAACCGCCACTGGGAGGCCGGTCCGGTGCCGGAGGGTTCGCTGTTCGTGATGGGCGACAACCGGGCCAACTCGGCCGACTCGACCGTGCACATGTGCACGGCCAACGAGACCGACTGCGCGCTGGTGCCCTGGGTGCCGGAGGACAATGTGGTCGGCAAGGTCGTGGCGCTGGGCTGGCCCCTGGACCGGGCCAAGTGGATCCACCGGCCCGAGAGCTTCGAGGACGTGCCTTCACAGTGAGCAGTGCGCCCACCCTGCGAGTCGAGCGGTCCATGCTGCGCGAGGGCGTCACCCATCTCGGTGCCGTCGACGAGGTGGGGCGTGGCGCGCTCTGCGGGCCGGTCTCGATCGGGATCGTGGTGATCTCCGCGGTGACCCGCACAGCACCCCAGGGCGTACGCGACTCCAAGCTGCTCACTCCCGAGGCTCGCGAGATGCTCGCGCCGAAGGTGCGCCGGTGGGCCGTCGACTCCGCCGTCGGTCACGCGCTGGCCTCAGAGATCGACGAGGTCGGGATCATGGCCGCGATGCGGCTGGCCGGTCAGCGGGCGCTGAACGCCCTGGACGTACGTCCTGATGCCCTGCTGCTCGACGGCAACCACAACTATCTGACCCCGCCCGTGCAGGAGGGGCTCTTCGGTGAGGTCTCGGCGATGGTGGAGGAGGTCGAGGTGCCGCCGGTGACGACGATGATCAAGGCCGACATGAAGTGCGCCGCCGTCGCCGCCGCCTCGATCCTGGCGAAGACGTCGCGCGACGCGCTGATGGTCGCGCTGCACTCGGAGTTCCCGGAGTATGCGTGGGCCGACAACAAGGGCTACTCCGCGCCCGCCCACATCGCCGCGCTGGAGCGCCTGGGGCCGTCGGCATATCACCGGCGCTCGTGGAGTCTTCCCGGAACTTCCCGCGAGTTGGCCCTAGAGTCCTAGGCATGAGCGAGGGTCAGCGAGCGATGCCATGAGCGCCGAGGATCTCGAGAAGTACGAGACCGAGATGGAGCTGACCCTCTACCGCGAGTATCGCGACGTGGTCGGCATCTTCAAGTACGTCGTCGAGACCGACCGCCGCTTCTATCTGTGCAACCAGGTCGACGTGCGGGCGCGTACGGACTCGGGGGACGTCTACTTCGAGGTCTCGATGAACGACGTCTGGGTGTGGGACATGTATCGGCCGGCCCGGTTCGCGAAGGCGGTCAAGGTGCTCACCTTCAAGGACGTCAACGTCGAGACGCTCAACCCGACCGACATCGACCAGCCGTTGGACTGATTGCCGGCTGATCTCGGGCCAGTTTCTGTCCACAGGGCGATCTCGATCCGGGGTTATCCCCAGGCGCCCCGGACCCAGCCCGGATTGTCGGTGCCCGCGATGAGTCTGGACCTCGAAGCCGAATGGCAGGAGGTCCATGATGAGTTCAACGGCGCCGGCGCGGATCGCGCTGGGAAACTACGGCGAATCGGTCGCCGAGAGGCACCTGGTCGAGGCGGGCATGACCGTGCTCGACCGCAACTGGAGATGCACGGACGGGGAGATCGACCTGGTCCTGCGCGAGGGCGACACCCTCGTCGTCTGCGAGGTCAAGACCCGCAGCCATGACGGGTGCGGCACTCCGCACGAGGCAGTCGACAAGACCAAGCTCGACCGGCTCAAGCGGTTGGCGATCGCCTGGCTGGAGCAGCACGACGTGCGCGCTCCGGGGATCCGGATCGATCTCGTCGCGGTGATGCACGCGCCGCGTGGCTCGGCGCTGGTCGATCACGTCAGGGGCCTGTGATGGGATACGCGCGAGCTCATGGCGTCGCCCTTCGAGGCGCGGTCGGTCACCTGGTCGACGTGCAGGCCGATGTCTCGCCCGGTCTGGTCGGAGTGACGCTGGTCGGGCGTGCCGACAGCGTGCTGGCCGAGGGTCGCGACCGGGTGCGGATGGCGATCATCAACTCGGACCTCGAATGGCCCGCGACCAAGCGGATCACGGTGCTGCTCTCGCCGGCCGACCTGCCGAAGGGCGGGTCGCACTACGACCTCGCGATGGCGTTGGCGATCCTCGCGGCCGGCGGCGAGCTCGAGACGACCGGGCTGGAACGCACGGTCTTCATCGGGGAGTTGGCGCTCGACGGTGGGCTGAGGCCGACCTCCGGTGTGCTCCCGATGGTGCTCGCCGCCTCCCACGCCGGGATCGCTCGGGTGGTGGTGCCGGAGCCGCAGGTGGCCGAGGCGCGGATGGTGCCAGGGATGGAGATCCTGGGGTTCCGGTCGCTGGGCCAGGTGGTCGCCGAGCTGCGCGGCGAGCCGGTGCCCGACGCGCCGCCGGTCGCCACCGGCACCGGCGGCAGCCTGCTCGGCTGGCGGGGTGACCGCAGGCTCGACGACATGGACATGTCCGACCTTCGTGGCATGCCCGAGACCCGTTATGCGGTCGAGGTCGCGGCCGCCGGCGGACACCACCTGCTGCTCAAGGGACCGAAGGGCTGCGGGAAGACCTCGATCGCCGAGCGGATCCCGACGATCCTGCCCGATCTCTCCCGTGAGGAGTCGCTGGAGGTGATGGCGGTGCAGTCGCTGGCCGGGGTGCTCGACGTCGACCGAGGGCTGCTGACCCGGCCGCCATTCGCGGCCCCGCACCATGACGCCTCCAAACCCGGGATCGTCGGCGGTGGCACCGGCCGGGTCCGTCCGGGCCAAGTCTCGCTGTCCCACGCCGGCGTGCTCTTCCTCGATGAGTTCCCGTTGTTCAAGAGCGACGTCATCGAGTGCCTGCGCGAGCCGCTGGAGAGCGGCGACATCACGGTGTCGCGAGGCGAGGAGTCGGTGACGCTGCCGGCGCGCGCTCTGGTCGTACTCGCCGCCAACCCGTGTCCGTGCGGCAACTTCGACGCCTCGGTCACCAAGGACGGCTGCATCTGTCGGCCCAACGAGCGCCAGTCCTACGCGCGCAAGGTCTCCGGACCGATCACGGACCGCATCGACGTCATCCGCACGCTGCGACCGATGTCCGAGCAGAACCACGACCCGTGGGGCTCGGAGACCAGCGCCGACATCCGTGAACGGGTCACCGCTGCCAGGCGCCGTCAGCGCGAGCGCTACGCCGACTTCGGCTGGCGGCTCAACGGGCAGGCCAGCGGGATCGCGCTGCGCGACAACTGGCCGCTGCCGCCATCGGCCGAAGCGCTCATCGACTCGCGCATCTTCTCCGGCGTCCTGACCCGTCGCGGCGCGGTGCGCGTCCATCGCCTCGCGTGGACGGTCGCCGACCTCGCCGGGGTCGACTGGCCGGGGGTCACCGAGACCGAGACCGCGCTTGCGCTGCGCAACGGCGGCTCGCTCACGGTGTCGGCGTTCGAGGGGAGGTCGGCATGACCGCGGCGCCCGTCGCACCGACCTTCACCGACCTCGAGCGCGAGCGCCTGGCCCGGATCGCGCTGACCCAGCTGATCGAGCCCGGCACCCCGCTGCTCGACACCTGCATGGTGGGATCCACCGCGACCGAGGTCTACCAGCGCTTTGCGGAGGAGGATCCCGAGCTCGGCGACGACGGCCTCGAAGCGAGGCTGCGGCTGGCCCAGATCCACCCCGACCGCGACCTGGAGCGGGCGACCAACGCCGGGTTCCGCTACGTCATCCCAGGCGATGAGGAGTGGCCCGCTCAGGTCGAGCGGCTCGCTGGGCAGGAGCCCCTTCAATACCGCACCGGCACGCCTTTCGGTCTGTGGGTGCGCGGGCCGCTCCTGCTCAGCGACCTCGACCGGTCGGTCGCCATCGTCGGGTCCCGGGACGCGACCGCCTACGGCGCCGACGCCGCGGCGCGGATCGCGGCAGATCTCGCGGTCAACGACTTCGTGACGGTCTCCGGGGCAGCGGTCGGCATCGACGCGGCCGCTCACCGGGGCGCGCTCACCGGGCCGCCGGGCAGCACCGTCGCCGTACTCGCGGGTGGCGTCGACGTTCCATACCCGCTACGCCACCGGCGCCTGATCGACGCGATCGCCGAGACCGGAGCGGTGATCTCGGAGATCGCGCCCGGGTTCCCCGTCACCCGCTATCGATTCCTCTCCCGCAACCGGATCATCGCGGCCCTCGCCCGGGGCACCGTGGTCGTCGAGGCCGCAGCGCGCAGCGGCTCCCTCAACACCTCACACTGGGCCTACAGCATCAACACACCCGTGATGGCGGTGCCGGGTCAGGTGGGCGCGATGACCTCGGTCGGCACCCACGAGCTGGTCCGCAGCGGGAAAGGCGTCTTGGTGACCGACGGTCTCGACGTGCGCGAGCTCGTCGGCGACATGGGCGAGGCGGTCCCCGAGGAACCCCGAGGCCCAGTACGCCGCCGCGACTCGCTCACCTCCGTCGAGAAGCAGGTCCTTGACGCGGTCCCGGTCGGTAGCCCCTCCTCACAGCTCGCGATCGCGAGATCCGCCTGCCTGCACCCGAAGACGGCCGGCACCGCGCTGTCGCGACTCGAAGCGCTCGGTCTTGCCGAGCGGTTCCCTGACGGGTGGCAGCTGGCCCCGGGCGCGGCTCGCACGTGAGGACTGGGCAAACACCTATCCTGGCTCGGTGAGCGCTGATCCCGACGTGGACCCGGAAGACGGGTCCACGGAAGAGGAGCTCCCCGAGGTCTACGCCGCGCTGCTCGGGGACTACGAGCGACACCTCGCCGCCGAACGCGGCCTCTCCGACCACACGGTCCGGGCCTACCTGGGCGACATCGGCAGCCTCCTCGACCACGCCGGCCGGATGGGCCGAACCGAGCCCGAGTCGATCGACCTGCGCACGCTGCGCAGCTGGCTGGCCAAACAGCAGACGACCGGCCACTCACGTACGACCCTGGCCCGGAGGGCCACCGCGGCCCGGGTCTTCTGCGGATGGCTGGTCCGAACCGGCCGGGCGCAGGTCGATGCCGGTGCCGCGCTCGGCTCGCCCAAAGCCCACCGCACGCTTCCGCCCGTACTGCGCCCCGACGAGGTCGAGTCCCTCATCGCCGCCGCCATCACCGCGGCCGAGGACGGCACACCGGTGGGGATGCGCGACATCGCCCTGCTGGAGATGCTGTACGCGACCGGCGCCCGCGTCGGTGAGCTCGTCGGCCTCGATCTGGACGATGTCGACTACGAGCGCCGGGTCATCCGGGTACTCGGCAAGGGCCGCAAGGAGCGGATGGTGCCCTTCGGCGGCCCCGCGGTGCGGGCGCTCGACCGTTGGGTCGTCCGTGGCCGCCCGCAGCTGGTCACCGAGTCTTCGGGCCCGGCCCTGTTCCTCGGCGCTCGCGGCGGCCGGCTCGACCAGCGCGCCGTACGCACCCTCGTCCACCGCCGCCTCGCCGACGTCCCCGGCGCCCCCGACCTCGGCCCCCATGGACTGCGCCACAGCACCGCCACCCACCTCCTCGAGGGTGGCGCCGATCTGCGCTCGGTCCAAGAGCTCCTCGGCCACGCCAGCCTGGCCACCACCCAGATCTACACCCACGTCAGCAGCGACCGGCTCCGCAAGGCCTACCGCCAGGCCCACCCCCGCGCCTGACCCGCCGAGACGTCACCCGCGTCGCCCGAGTCGTCAGTTAGGTCGGCCGAGTCGGCAGTTAGGTCGGCCGAGTTGGCAGTTGTGGTGGCCGAAACCGTAGTTGTGGGTGACGGAACTCGACTTTCGCGGCCCACAACTCACTTCTCGGCCGCCACAACTGCCGACTCGGCGGTGCCTACGCCAGATCGCGTACGCAGTCACCGCGGTCGCGCGGACGCCGGGACGGCGGTGCCCGGCCAGTCTGAGGGCATGACCAGGAACTCGAGGACCAACAGGCCAGCGCGGCTCCGGCCCGGCGTACGCAAGGCAGTGCTCGTGCTCCATCTCCTCGGGGTGGGAGCTTGGCTCGGCATCGACGTGGTGGTCGGCATCATGGCCGCGGTCGGCTCCGGATCGGGCGACGCCGCCGACCGCGGTCTGGCGCTGCAGGTGATCGGCACCTATCTCGCGGGTCCGATGCTCGCGGCGGGGTTGATCGTGCTGGCGACCGGGCTGGTGCTCGGCTGGGGGAGCAAGTGGGGGCTGGTGCGGTTCTGGTGGGTCGCGGTGAAGCTGGTCGTCAACATCGTGCTGGTGGCGCTGATCCTCTTCGTCCTGATGCCGGGCATGGAGCAGGTGCGGATCATCGGCGAGGTCCTGGCCGCGACCGGCGAGCTGACCGGCGACGTCAGCAACCTTCGGTTCCCGCCGGCCGTTTCGCTGACCGCCCTCACGATCGCCGTCGTCTTGTCCGTCTACAAACCCTGGGGACGGATGCGGTTCGGTGAGTCGGGCTACCTGACCGGGTCGCTACGCCAGAGGGGGAGGAGTCGGACCGGCTCCGGCGCGTCGACGAGCAGCAGCGGGTCGAGGTAGACATCGTCGGCGTTGCGGATCCAGCCCCAGTGCAGGCAGGAGGCCGGGAAGCAGTGGGAGCCGGCGATACCGAGCCGGCCCAACGGCGCTCCGGCCGCGACCGGGTCGCCGACGGCCACGGTGGCTGCGACCGGCTCATAGGTGGTCCGAGTGGCTCCGTGATCGACGGTCACCACCGCCTTGCCGGCGATCAGTCCGACGAAGGCGACCGTCCCAGCCATCGCGGCGCGTACGACCGCGCCCGGAGACCCAGCCAGGTCCACGCCGCGATGACCCGCACCCCACGGAGCATCTGGCGGGGCGAAGCGGCGCACGACCTCCGGCTGGGGTGCCAGCGGCCACACGCCTCGGGGGACCTCGTCGGCTTCTCCGACCGGGCTCGGACCCTCGTCGTGACCCACAGCCCCACCCAGCGCGGCGCCGGACGGCGCCACCTCGGCACGTGGCGTTCCGAGGGCTGGGCTTGCCGGGGCGATGAGGACGACGAGGAACAGGGCCGCGACGAGGGCGCGGGCCCGGTCGGAGAGGCGGTACGAGGTCATGACGAGCAGACAACCCCGGATCGAGGACCCGCACAACGAGCGTCGTACGTCCTGTGGACAACCCTCTCCCGAGACACCCCTGTGGACACTGATCGGCCCGCGCCGGAGCTGGTCACGGAGGATTGGCCCGAGAACCCGGTCGGCGGCTAGTCTTGGACCGGCAGCCCCCTGTGGGCTGACTTCGCACGCCAGCAGACCGCGACGGTGCCTCGCTCCGAGACGCCGGTCGCCCGCGGGCGCGGCCCTCAGTCCCGAGCAGCATGCTCAGGTCGGACCGCGTGCAGGCGTCAGGGCCCATCACCACCGATGGGCGCGAAACTGAAAACCGACCGGCTCACGCCAGCACCCGCCCGACCTCGAGAAAACGCAAGGTCGAGCCACCAGCGGTGCACGCGCGGGCCACCACCTAGGAGAAAAAACATCATGGCAGTCGTGACCATGCGCCAGCTCCTCGAGAGCGGCGTCCACTTCGGACACCAGACCCGTCGCTGGAACCCGAAGATGAAGCGGTTCATCCTCACCGACCGCAACGGCATCTACATCATCGACCTGCAGCAGTCGCTGGCCTACATCGACCGCAGCTACGCCTTCATCAAGGAGACCGTGGCCAAGGGCGGGACGATCATGTTCGTCGGCACCAAGAAGCAGGCCCAGGAGGCCATCGCCGAGCAGGCGACCCGCGTCGGCATGCCCTACGTCAACCAGCGCTGGCTCGGCGGCATGCTCACCAACTTCCAGACCGTGCACCAGCGGATCAACCGCCTCAAGGAGCTCGACGAGGTCAACTTCGACGACGTCGCCGGCTCGGGCCGCACGAAGAAGGAGCTCCTGCAGATGAAGCGGGAGCGCGACAAGCTCGAGAAGACCCTGGGCGGCATCCGCGAGATGGGCCGCACCCCGTCCGCCGTCTGGATCGTCGACACCAAGAAGGAGCACCTCGCTGTCGAGGAGGCTCGCAAGCTCAGGATCCCGATCGTCGGCATCCTGGACACCAACTGCGACCCCGACGAGGTCGACTTCCCGATCCCGGGCAACGACGACGCCATCCGCGCGGTCGGCCTGCTGACCCGCGTGGTCGCCGACGCCGTCGCCGAGGGCCTCATCGCCCGCTCCGGTGGCAAGACCGAGGGCACCGAGGGCGCCACCGCCGAGGAGCCGCTGGCCGAGTGGGAGCGCGAGCTTCTGGCGACCCCGGCTGCCGAGGAGACCCCGGCCGAGGAGACCCCGGCCGCGGAGGCCCCCGCCGCGGAGGCCCCCGCCGCGGAGGCTGCTGAGGCCACCGAGGCTCCGGCCGAGGAGACCCCCGCCGAGACCCCTGAGGCCCCGGCCGAGGCCTGAGCCTCATCGTCCACCCAAGAGCCACTTAACAAGTCAGAGGAAGACACACATGGCTTACACCGCTGCCGACGTCAAGAAGCTCCGTGAGCTGACCCAGGCCGGCATGATGGACTGCAAGAAGGCGCTCGACGAGGCTGACGGCAACTTCGACAAGGCTGTCGAGATCCTTCGCGTCAAGGGCACGGCCAAGGCCGCCGCCCGCGCCGCGGAGCGCACCACCTCGGCCGGCCTCGTCGCCGCGTCCGGCAACGCCCTGGTCAGCCTCCTCTCGGAGACCGACTTCGTTGCCAAGAACGAGGGCTTCGTCGCTGCTGCCCAGCAGATCGCCGAGGCTGCCGACGCCAACAAGGCCAACGACCTCGAGTCCCTCAAGGCCGTCTCGCTCGGCGACAAGACGGTCGGCGAGACCGTCGAGGAGCTCGCCCGCACCATCGGCGAGAAGATCGAGCTCGGCCAGGTGGCCTACTTCGAGGGTGAGACCACGGTCTACCTGCACAAGAAGGCCTCCGACCTGCCGCCGAGCCTCGGCGTCCTGGTTGCCTACGAGGGTGACGAGGCGGCCGCGAAGCAGGCCGCCCAGCAGGCTGCCGCGCTCAAGGCGCAGTACCTCACCTCCGACGAGGTGCCGGCCGACGTGGTCGACGCCGAGAAGGACGTCCTCACCAAGAAGACGCTCGAGGAGGGCAAGCCCGAGGCTGCCGTCGCCAAGATCGTCGAGGGTCGGATCAAGGCGTTCTTCAAGGAGATCGTCCTGCTCGACCAGGAGTCGGTCTTCGAGTCGAAGAAGTCCGTCAAGCAGGTCCTCGACGCCGCCAACACGCAGGTGAAGCAGTTCGCCCGCTTCGACGTCGGCGCCTGAACCAGCCTGATTCCGCGCGAACAGCGCGCGATCGGTTAGGTTGAGCAGCAACGTACGACGAAAGGGGCCGGTCCGATGAACCGAATGGTGATCATCGGACCGGCCCTTTCGTACGCCACCCCCGCATGCACCACCCCGCAAGACGTCGCCCCAGGAAAGGCCACGGCATGACCCGCTACCAGCGCATCCTGATCAAGCTGTCCGGAGAGAACTTCGGCGGTGGCGAGGTCGGTGTCGACCCCATCGTGGTCGCCTCGATCGCCAAGGAGATCTCCGCTGTCGCCGCATCCGGCGTGCAGGTCGCGATCGTCGTCGGCGGTGGCAACTTCTTCCGCGGCGCCGAGCTCCAGCTGGCCGGCATGGACCGGTCCCGCGCCGACTACATGGGCATGCTCGGCACCGTCATGAACTGCCTCGCGCTGCAGGACTTCCTCGAGAAGGAGGGTGTCGACACCCGCGTGCAGACCGCGATCACGATGGGCCAGGTCGCCGAGCCCTACATCCCGCGCAAGGCCATGCGTCACCTCGAGAAGGGCCGCGTCGTGATCTTCGGCGCCGGCTCCGGGATGCCCTACTTCTCCACCGACACCGTCGCCGCCCAGCGCGCCCTCGAGGTCCACGCCGAGGTCGTCCTGATGGCCAAGAACGGCGTCGACGGGGTCTACACGGCCGACCCGAAGAAGGACCCGACGGCGACGAAGTACGATGAGATCACCTTCGGCGAGGCGCTGCAGAAGCAGCTCAAGATCGCCGACGCCACCGCGTTCGCCCTCTGCATGGAGAACAAGATGCCGATCGTCGTCTACGGTGCGGAGGACGAGGGGGCGGTCTACCGGATCGTCCAGGGTGAGAAGATCGGTACGCTCGTCACCGCTGGCTGAGCGGCACGAGCCCACACGCCACACACCCACAACACTTACGAGCGCACAGGAGCATCCGGTGATCAACGACATCCTCAACGAGGCCGACAGCAAGATGGTGAAGTCGGTGGACTCCACGCGTGAGGACTTCGCCACGATTCGTGCCGGCCGGGCGACCCCGCAGATGTTCAGCAAGATCCTGGTCGACTACTACGGCACCCCGACGCCGATCCAGCAGCTCGCCTCGTTCACCAGCCCCGAGCCGCGGATCATCAACATCGCCCCGTTCGACATCGGTGCGATGGCCAACGTCGAGAAGGCGATCCGCGACTCCGACCTCGGTGTCAACCCGTCCAACGACGGCAAGATCCTGCGTGCGGTCTTCCCGGAGCTGACCGAGGAGCGCCGCAAGGAATACATCAAGCTCGCCAAGGAGAAGGCCGAGCAGGGTCGCGTCTCGGTTCGCCAGGTGCGCCAGAAGGCCAAGCAGGGTCTCGAGAAGCTCGAGAAGGACGGCGAGGCCAGCAAGGACGACGTCACCGGTGCCGAGAAGCGCCTCGACAGCCTCACCAAGAAGCACACCGAGGCGATCGACGAGCTGCTCAAGTCCAAGGAAGCCGAGCTGCTCGAGGTCTGAGCCTGTTGCCCTGCGACGGAGTCGCAGGGCAACAGCGCGAAAAGATCGAGCGTGACGACCGAGTGAGGTCGAACGGCGAGCTTGCTCGTCCGTTCGCGCCGAGCGAGGAAGTAAAGTGCCCGAAGGGCACCAGCGCACGCCTGAGCTTGCGAAGGCGTGACCGCGTGTCGAGATCCAGTCGGTTTCCCGATATGGTCCACCGCTGACCAACACCCACGGATGAATGGCTGAACCACAAGTGACCCAGACTCCGCCGTCATCTTCTTCCGCGGCTTCCGAGCCGCCGAAGAAGGACTACGGCCGTGCCGGCCGCAACCTGCCCGCGGCGATCGGCTCCGCCGTCGTCCTCCTGGTCGCGATCGCGCTGAGCCTGATGTTCGTGAAGACGGCGTTCATGCTGATCGTCGTCGGCTGTGTCGTGGCCGCGGTCTGGGAACTCCACCGTGGCCTGATGGCCAAGGACATGGACGTCCCCGAGCAGCCGCTGATGATCGGCGGCACGCTGATGGTCCTGGCGGCGTACTTCTTCGGTTCCGACGCGCTGGTGACGGCGACCGCGGTCACCGCTCTGGTGATCATGCTGTGGGTGCTGCGGCGTGGGGTCGACGGCTACGTACGCACCTCGGCGGCCTCCGTCCTCACCCTGTTCTACCTGCCGTTCCTGGGTTCGTTCGTCGCGCTCATGCTCGGCGAGGGCGGTGGCTGGACCTCGGGCGGCCTCTCGGACGACGGCGTACGCGGCATCATCGTCTGGGTCCTGCTCACGATCATGTCCGACATCGGCGGCTACGTGGCCGGGGTCCTCTTCGGCAAGCACCCGATGGCGCCGGTGATCTCCCCGAAGAAGTCGTGGGAGGGTTTCGCCGGTTCGGTGGTCTTCACCGTCGCCACCGGCGTCGGTCTGGTCGTATGGCTGCTCGACGCATCCTGGTGGATCGGTGTCGCGCTCGGCGTGGTCGCCTGCGTGATGGCCGTCCTGGGCGACCTCGTCGAGTCGGTCATCAAGCGAGACCTCGGCCTCAAGGACATGAGCCAGATCATCCCCGGCCATGGCGGCATCATGGACCGCCTCGACTCCCTCCTGGCGACCGTCGCCCCGGTCTGGCTGATCCTTCACTACGCCGTCTTCTGACCCGGCCCTGCCTGATGCTCTTCCTCGTACGCCACGGCCGACCCGCCAAGGTGCGCGGCGTCGCCGCGGAGCACTGGGAGCTCGACCCGGCTGGGTCGAGTTCGTCGCGGCAGCGATTCTTTACCAAGGATGACCTGGTTCAGCGTTACCGTTGAAGAGTGACCCAGCGTCCCGCGGACCTCGACGTGGACCCCGATCCAGACGTCGAGGCAGATCACGGCCCGGAGGAGGAGTCCTCGGGGTCCGGCGGCGTGTGGGCGTGGCTGCACGACTCGCACCCGACCGTGGCAGCCCTGGTCGGCTTCTACATCGGCCTGGCGTACGCGATCCTGGTGCCCGGCACCTGGGGCGCCCTGCTGGCGTGGGTGCTCGGTCAGGAGCGGGCCGAGGAGCTGTTCCCGTGGGTGGCGCTGACTCTGCTGGTGCCTCTGGCCCTGCTCATCCCGCGCAAGACCCGCCGCCTGGCCGAGTTCGTCTGGCTGGGGATCATCCTGACCGTGCTGGTGGTGGTCGGTGTCGGCGCGTTGGTCTTCTGGATCCTGCTGAAGACGGGCTGACCGGGCGGGCCGGATCCAGGTTTAGCCGTAGGCAGCACCCCGGTGGGACAATGAAGCAGTGACCGAGCCCGATCCTGCGAACGTACCGGCCCCGCACAGTCCTGAGGCCGAGGCCGCCGCGATGGAGGGGCGCCGCCTGCCCCTGGTGATGGCGCCGCCCAAGGGCCGCGGAAAGCCGCCGCGCCACCTGGCCGATCTCGACCTGGCCGGCCGTCAGGACGCGGCGAAGGAGGCAGGGCTCCCGGGGTTCCGGGCCAAGCAGCTCTCGGTGCACTACTTCGAGCGGCTGGTCGACGACCCCGCCCAGATGACCGACCTTCCCGCCAACCAGCGAGAAGAGCTCGTCAACACGTTCCTGCCCGACCTGATGACGCCGATCCGTCAGCAGGAGGCCGACAAGGGCACCACCGTCAAGACGCTGTGGAAGCTCTTCGACGGCGCTCTGGTGGAGTCGGTGCTGATGCGCTACACCGACCGCGCCACGGTCTGCATCTCCTCCCAGGCCGGCTGCGGCATGGCCTGCCCGTTCTGCGCGACCGGCCAGGGCGGTCTCGAGCGCAACATGTCGACGGCCGAGATCGTCCACCAGGTAGTCGTCGCTGCCCGGCAGATGGCCAGCGGCGAGATCCCCGGCGGCCCCGGTCGTCTCTCCAACGTGGTCTTCATGGGCATGGGGGAGCCGATGGCCAACTACAAGGCGCTGATGGGCGCGGTCCGCCGCCTCACCTCGCCGGCGCCCGAGGGCCTGGGGCTCTCGGCGCGCCACGTGACCGTCTCAACCGTCGGCCTCGTGCCCCGGATCAAGCAGCTCACCGAGGAGGGCATCCCGGTCACCCTCGCCCTCTCCTTGCACGCCCCCGACGACGAGCTGCGCAACGAGCTCGTCCCGATCAACACCCGCTTCTCGGTCGCCGAGACCGTCGACGCCGCCTGGAACTACGCGCGCGTGACGAAGCGCCGCGTCTCCATCGAGTACGCGATGATGCGCGGCATCAACGACCAGGGCTGGCGCGCCGACCTGCTCGCCGACGTCCTCAACTCCTACGGCGACTGGGGCTGGGTCCACGTCAACCTGATCCCCCTGAACCCCACTCCTGGCTCGAAGTGGACCGCCTCCGACCCGGCCGACGAGCGCGAGTTCGTACGTCGCCTCGAGGCCAAGGGCATCTCCACCACCGTCCGCGACACCCGCGGTCGTGAGATCGACGGCGCCTGCGGCCAGCTGGCCGCCGCCGAGTAACACGTACGCGGACCGGGCCGGGTCGCCACCGCTCGTCGGAGGGAACGGTGGGCGGCTTGACACATCGGGACGCTGGTCAAGGCGCACTCTGATTCATATTGTGCCGCGTTGAGGCCACGCGTCGCTTGAACTGGAGGGCCACACGCAACTGGCCGACCTGTGGCAATCGCTGATGCTCGGGATACCTCCTTCGCCCGGCCGTGCGAGCAGTCCGGTCTCGCGATGGAGTGCAGACCCCACCGCATGGCGATCTCGTGTTATTGCAACGGGAGTGGCCGATTCTCAGCGACCGTCTTCATCACCAGGGTTGAGGTGAGTCTCTGGACGCCAGGGAGAGTCGCGAGGTGGTCGTCGTAGAGCTGCTGGAACGCGGGCAGGTCGCGGGTTATGACGCGGAGGAGGTAGTCGGGGTCGCCGAAGAGTCGCTGTGCCTCGAGGACGTTCGGGAGTTCGCGTACGGCGTCTTCGAAGGCGTCGAGGGTGGCGCGATCCGCGGAGGTCATGGTGACGAACACCAGGGATTCGAAGGTGAGCCCCAGCGCCTGCGGATCGAGGTAGGCGCGGTAGCCGGCGATCGCGCCTGAGCGCTCGAGGCCGCGGACCCGGCGATGGCATGGGGACAGGCTGAGCTGCACTCGTTCGGCGAGTTCGGTCACTGTGAGCCGACCATCCTGCTGAAGTTCGGCAAGGATCTTCCTGTCAACGGCGTCCACGCGGTTGATCTTTCCACAAGACGGCGCGAACAGAGGGAAAGTTGGGAACACCTTTCGCGGCTTTCGACCTAGTCTGCCGACTGTGGATATGGGACTCGTAGCAGCGTTCTGGGTAGTGTCGACGCTGTTCGTGCTCACGCCGGGTGCGGACTGGGCCTACGTGATCGACGCGGGTCTACGACGTTCGAACGTGCCGGTTGCGGTGGCCGGGCTGCTCAGCGGTCATGTGGCTGCGACGGTGGCGGTGGCAGCCGGGATCGCGGCGGTTCTTGCCGGTGCCCCGATAGCCCTGGCCGTGATCACGGTCGTCGGCGCTGCCTATCTGATCTGGATGGGAGTGCGCGGCTGGCTCCATCCTGCTGAGCCGCACGCGACCGAGGAGGCTGATGCTCCTGGCCATTCATCGTGGCTGAGTCTGCTGGCGAAGGGCTTCGGAGTCAGCGGCATGAACCCGAAGGTGTACCTCCTTTTCCTGGCGTTGCTCCCTCAGTTCACCGACCGGAACGAGTCCTGGCCGGTCGGGGCACAGATCCTCTGCCTGGGCCTGGTTCATGTCGTCAACTGTGCCGTCGTCTACCTGCTCGTCGGCACCGGCGCACAGTTGGTGCTCCGGGCCCGACCCACCGCCGCCCGAGCGGTCAGCCGGGTCTCGGCCGCAGCGATGGTGGTCATCGGCACCGCTCTGCTGTTCGAACAGGTCGCCATCTGAACGACCTGAGCTATGCGGATAGCGGTCGCAACCCTCGTCCGGGGGTGCCCTCACTGGACCAACCACGCCACAGTGAGACCGACGACACGGAAGGACACTTATGACCTGGACCATCGAGAGAGACGGCCGAGTGGCGGTGGTGACCATGAACACCAACCCGGTCAACGCCCAGAACCGGGCGTTCTTCGCAGACCTCCACGACGCGTTCGACACCCTCGAGAATGACCACCCCGACTCCCCAGTGGTGCTGACCGGCACGGGCGGGCGGTTCTCTGCCGGACTGGATCTCGGCGAGCACTTCCCACTCTTCGCCGGTGACCGCGACGCGGTGGCGACCTGGTTCAGCGACTACCGCGCAACCAACATGCGGCTGTTCACCTACCCGCGCCCCACCGTCGCCGCCGTCAATGGACACGCGTTCGCCGGTGGCCTGATCACCGCCGCAGTGTGCGACCACCGGATCGCCGTCGAGGACGAGGTGTCCCGGTTCGGTATCAACGAGGTCCCCATCGGGATCCCGATGCCGGCGGTCTACCTACGAATGCTCCAGTACGCGTGGGGAGAGCCGACCGCCGCGCGGCTGAGCCTCCACGGAGACACCTTCACGGCTGCCCAGGCCCATACGATGGGCGTCGTGCACGACCTCGTCTCGGCCGACGAGCTGCTCGAACGCTCCGTCGCGATCGCCGAGCTGACTCCCGAGGACTGCCTCGATCAGTACGCCTACACCAAACGCGCCCTCCAGGCGCCAGCGCTGCGCGACATCGCGGCACTCGCCGATTCGCAGGACCGCGAGCTGCCCGACGGGATGACCAGCGCCGACGCCAGGCGTGCACACCGCCGCTACTGGAAGCAGCTCAAGAACGCGGACGCCCCGTGGTGAGCACGAAGGGGCGGCACGAGCTCCCGGACTGGGTGCACTGGGAGCAACGCCCCTTCCCCGACGCGAACCTGCTCCTCCTCGACGGGCGCGAGCCCGCACTCGTTGACAGCGGCTTCGTCGGGCACGCCGACCGGACCGCGGCCTGGACGGAGCGACACACCAGCCGCCTCCACCGCGTGGTCAACACCCATTGGCACTCAGACCACGTCGGCGGCAATGCGCTGCTGCAACGACGCGGTGCAGGCATCGCCGCCAGCATGCCTGATGCTGATGCCCTCTCGCGCCGTGACCCCGGATGCTGCGCAGCGGAGTACCTCGACCAGCCAGTCCCGCCTTACGACGTGGACGAGGCCCTCGGGGATGGTGACATCCTCACGCTGGGCAACGCCGAGTGGGAGGTGGTGGCCACCCCGGGGCACACGCCTGGTCACCTGGCGCTATGGCAGCCCGAGGAGCGACTTCTGGTAGTCGGAGACGCCCTGTCCGACTACGACGTCGGCTGGGTCAGCCTTGCCACGGACGGCCCCGAGGCGACCCGCGCCGCGGTAGCCTCGCTCGCCCGGATGGCAGACCTGCGTCCACGCGTTCTGCTGACCGCCCACGGCCCGATCCCGGTCGACACCCAAGCCGCATTGGGCCAGGCCCAGCGGCGGGCCCAACGTCTGGTCGACGACCCGGAAGGCGCCGTCTGGTACGGGGCACGCCGCATCTTCGCCTTCGCGCTCATGATCCGTGACGGCGTCGCGACCGGCGAGGTGGAGTCGTACCTGCACCGGCAGCCCTGGCTCAAGGACGCCGCGGCACTGCTGCGTCGTACCACCGACGACATCGCTGACCAGCTCCTCGATTCGATGTTGCGAAGCGGCGCGGCCGTCATCGGCGACGGACGCATCCTCGCCGCTGCGCCCCACGAGCCCGTGGAACAGCACAGACTCGACGTTCCTTTCCCACGTGCGTGGCCACCTCCCAGAAGAGAGGCCGCAGGCTGACACCGTCGGCCGATCATTCACCATCCGACAACGGCGGGGACTCCTCTCAGAGCCTCGACCACACGAAGGAAACGCGCCCATGACCAGTCGTCCAGTCGCCAGCAACCCGGCCGCGCGAACTGCCGCCGAGGAGCCGAGCCGTTACGGCTCTGCGGCCACCTCGTCTACACATCCACCAGCGCGACGCATCCGAACCCACCATCTGCGTGAGATGAAAGAACGCGGTGAGAAGTTCACGATGCTCACCACCTACGACACCTCCACCGCGCAGGTCTTCGACGAAGCCGGGATCGACGTGCTCTTGGTCGGCGACAGCGCCTCGGGGGTCGTATACGGCCATCCCAACTCGATACCCATCACGGTCGACGAACTGCTGCCGTTGGCCCGGGCCGTCGCCCGCAGCGCCACACGGGCCCTCGTGATGGGGGATCTCCCGTTCGGCTCCTACCAGGCCTCGCCCGAACAGGCCTACGCCACCGCGACCAGGTTCATGAAGGAAGCGGGTGTCGCGGCAGTCAAACTCGAGGGCGGCGCGGAGGTGCTGCCGCAGATCCAACGCCTGACCCGAGGCGGGATCCCGGTCTGCGCCCACATCGGATTCACCCCGCAACACGAACACGCACTCGGCGGCTACCGCGTCCAAGGCCGCGGCGACATGGCCGCCCGCGTCCTCGCTGACGCCCATGCAGTCCAAGACGCCGGAGCGTTCGCCGTCCTCATGGAGATGATCCCCGCCGACCTGGCCGAGCAAGTCACCCGAGATCTCTCGATCCCGACCATCGGCATCGGCGCAGGAAGCCACACCGACGCCCAAGTCCTAGTCTGGCAAGACGCCTTCGGCCTCAACACCGGCCGGCTGCCACGCTTCGTACGCCAATACGCCGACATTCACGGCCTACTACTCAACGCTGCACGACGCTACGCCGACGACGTCAAGACCGGCGCATTCCCCGGTCCGGAAAACACGTTCTGACACCCCGCCGCAGTGCTCTGCGGCCCGCAGGCGTCGTCCAGCGCGCACCTCAATTCATGTTGTGCCCCCTGAACCCCACTCCTGGCTCGAAGTGGACCGCCTCCGACCCCGCCGACGAGCGTGAGTTCGTACGCCGCCTCGAGGCCAAGGGCATCTCCACCACCGTCCGCGACACCCGCGGCCGTGAGATCGACGGCGCCTGCGGCCAGCTGGCCGCCGCCGAGTAGCACGTACGCGGACCGGGCCCGGTTGTGGACCGGTCCGCGTACGTCCCCCTTGTCACGATGTGCGTCTCAGCACATCGCGATCCTGCGAGCCTAGGAACGCCGGCTGTCGGGCTTCTGTCGCCGACCGAGGTGCGGTGACAGATTTCTGAGGGTCATGCGGCGTTTCCGCTGATGACACCGCCTGGACTATCTGTCGCCCGGCACGGAGTTCTGGCCACGGGAGGTTCACCGACGCGTCAACCAAGTCGGGGGTCGCGTTGCCGGACGGCGCTCACGATCAGGAACATGAGCATCAGCCTCGATCGGGTCCCGCTGGTCGCCGCCAACTCGGAGCCGCTCCGTGTCCTCATCGTCACGGAGTCGTTCCTGCCGCAGGTCAACGGCGTGACGAACTCCGTACGCCGCGTGCTGGAGCATCTCGCGGTCGACGGCCACACCGTCGAGGTCGTGGCCCCCACCGGGCCCACCGAGTACGCCGGGTTCCCGGTGACCCGGACCCGGGGCGCTACGTTCTGGGTCTACAAGGACTTCCGCGTCGGCCTCGAGACGCGGCGCAAGCTGCGGGCGGTGATGCGCCGGTTCAGCCCCGACGTCATCCACGTCGCCTCACCCGCGCTGCTCGGTCGGCAGGCGGTGCTGGTGGCCAAGGAGCTCGGCATCCCGAGCGTGGCGATCTACCAGACCGACCTGGTCGGCTTCTGGGACAAGTACAAGGCGGTCGGCGGCCCGCAGGCCGCGGCGATGCTCACCCGTCAGGCGCACTCGGCGGCCGACCGCACCCTGGCGCCGAGCTCGTCGGCCCTGACCCAGCTGGAGGGTCTCGGCGTACAGCGCACCGGGCTGTGGCCGCGAGGCGTCGACGTCGAGCTGTTCCACCCGAGCCGCATCGACCACGACCTGCGCGCGCAGCTCGCGCCCAAGGGGGAGACCATCGTCGGGTACGTCGGCCGCCTCGCTCAGGAGAAGGAGCTCCACCTGCTGACCGCGCTGGCCCACAACCCGGCGTACAAGGTCGTGCTCGTCGGTGGCGGACCGCAGGAGCGCGAGCTGCGCCAGCTGCTCCCGAACGCGACCTTCCTCGGTGTGCTGCAGGGGGAGGAGCTGGGGGCTGCGTACGCCTCCCTCGACGTGTTCGCGCACACCGGCTCCCACGAGACGTTCTGCCAGGCGGTCCAGGAGGCGCTCGCCTCCGGGGTCCCGGTCGTCGCGCCGCGATCGGGTGGGCCGCTGGACCTGGTCGCCGACGGCGTCACCGGGTTCTTCTACGAGCCGGGCAGCCGCGACGATCTCGGCTCCCACGTCGCGCTGCTCCACAACGACCCGCAGCTGCGGCTGCGGATGGGACGCGAGGCCCGCAAGAGCGTCGCGCACAAGTCCTGGGGCGCGGTGAACGCCGCCCTGGTCGACCACTACCGCGACGTCATCCGGGCGCGTCGGCCGCGATGACCTCGAGGACCTCCTCGGCGGTGTCGACGAGGTGGATGTGGCCCTCCATCGCGCGACCGCGGGCGAGGGCCTGCAGGAGCGGCCAGACCGGCAGCTCCTCGGTCCAGTAGCTGCGCCCGACCAGCACCATCGGCGCGACCGCGCTCGCGTCGGCGTAGTAGTTCTCGCAGGCGTCCTGGAAGATCTCCTGCACGGTGCCGCCGGCTCCGGGCAGGAAGACGATCCCGCCGTCGCAGACCTCCAGCAGCACGGCCTCGCGGGTGGCGTTGCGGAAGTACTTCGCGATCGCTCCGGCGAAGACGTTGGGCGGCTCGTGCCCGTAGTGCCAGGTCGGGATCCCCAGCGACCTTCCGGGCGTGCCCTCCACCCGGTCGCGTACGTCGAGGGCCACCTGCGCCCACGCACGGATCGAGGGCCGGAACGACGGCACCGCCGCCAGCGACTCGAGCGCATCCTCCAGAACCTTCTTCGAGGCCCCGGCGAGGAAGGCGCCCAGGTTGGCCGCCTCCATCGCTCCCGGGCCACCGCCGGTGGCGATCACGTGACGGCTCGCCAGGTGCTGGGCGAGGCGGGCAGCGGACGCGTAGCCCTCCTCGCCGCGCTGCAGCGCATGCCCGCCCATCACCCCGACGATCCTCGTGCCCTCGTCGCGGCGCGCCCGCACCCAGGCCTCCAGGGCGGTGTCGATGGCGTGGTCGTGGAGGGTGATCGCGAGCAGGTCGTCGGCATCGAGCGGCTGCTGCCGCCAGGCGTACGCCCTCGCGTCCAGGCTCCGGGCGTAGACCGGGTCGTCGTAGAGCTCCTCGGCGGTGTAGAGCTTCGATCGGTGGACGTCGACCGGCGTCTCCGGGATCACCGGCATCACCAACGCGCCCTCGTCCTCGGCGTAGTTGCCGTCCCCGGGCGCGAAGGCGCAATCCAGGAACGTCGCCCCGGCGAGCTCCGTGTCCCGCAGGGTCTCGGAGCGCGAGGTCAGATCCAGCGCGCGCAGCCGCCATCCCCGCAGACTCCCCGCCCCCGCCGCCACCCGTCCGTCCAGCTCCTCGACCGACTCGATGTCGACGCGGCGTCCCCGGTGATGCTTCATGGCCGTCACCCTAATGCCGAGCCGTCACCTACGTGGGGGGGGGGGGGGGGGGGGGGGGGGGGGCGCGGGGGGCGCCCCGCCCCCCCCCCCCGCGGGGGGGGGGCGGGGGGGGGGGGGGGGGGGCCGGGGGGGCCCCCCCCCCCCCGACCGGAGTGACGCCTCGGCGGGTCAGAAGGCGTGGGCCATCAGGTCGGCGTAGACCTCCTGCTCGTCGACCTCCAGGCCGCGGGCCTGGAACCACTTCGCGACGTTGGTGATGTCACGGAGCAGGAAGTCGAAACCCAGGGGGTTGCCGACCAGGTCGATGATCTGGGGGAGATCGATGATCACCAGCCGGTCGTGCTGCGCCAGGATGTTGTAGGGCGAGAGGTCACCGTGGACCAGGCCCGCCTGCACCATCGTGGCCAGCGCCTCGACGAGCCCGTCCCACCACATCTCCAGGACGTGGTGCTCCGGGCGGGTCTGGGCGAGCCGCGGCGCCGTCTCCAACTCCCCGTTGCCGCCGTCGACCGCGATCCACTCCATCAGGATCTCGGTGCCGTCGATCTGCACCGGATAGGGGACCGGGAGGCCGAGGTTCCAGCAGCGTACGAGCGCGTTCCACTCGGCGTTGGCCCACTCGGCCTTGGCGACCTCGCGGCCGAAGGTCGAGTTCTTCTTCAGCGCGCGCTCGTCACGGGAGCGCTTGACCGAACGGCCCTCGGTGTAGCTCGCGGCCCGGTGGAAGGTGCGGTGGTCGGTGTCGCGGTATCGCTTGGCGACCATCACCGCCTCCCGCTCCGGCTCCAGCGGGTCGGCGCGCACCAGCAGGAAGGCGTCGGCCTCCTTGCCGGTCTTGATGATGCCGAGGTCGGTGTCGATGGCGCCCTGAGAGGTCACCACCCAGTCCGGCCGCGGCTCCGGACCACGTGAGAGCGGCTCCACGGAGAGCCAGGTGGACCAGCGTCGTCCATCGTCCAGGTCCTCATAGACCTGGAAGTCGAAGACGAATTTCGAGTCGATCCCACCGAGGGGATCAGCGGAGATGTTCTCCTGAGTCACTTCGGGTGCTCCTGATACGAGAGTTCTTGTCTGTGGGCAGGCACAGGACGGACACAGTCATGGGTCTGCTCCTCTCGATCAGGGGCGCCTCGTGGACGAGGACGCCGGTCGGGGTCCATGGTGGAGGACCGCGACCGGCGTACGCAACAGGTTTATTCGCCGGGTCAGTGGCCGCCGACGAGTGGCGCGACGGCCCGGGCGACCAGCGAGCCCTTGCCGGTGGCGGTCTCCTCCACGTCGGCCACCGTCATCGCCCGCAGCCCGGCGTTGACGCCGAGCCAGCGCAGCGGCTCCGGCTCCCAGCGCGGTGAGACGTGACCGACCCAGGGGAGGGCGGTGAGATCGGACTCGGTGCCGAGGATCAGGTCGCGCAGCGTACGGCCGGCGAGGTTGGTGGTCGCGACGCCGTCGCCGACGTAGCCGCCGGCATGCGCGAGCCCGCTGCCCGGGTCGTAGCCGACCGAGGCGTGCCAGTCGCGCGGGATGCCGAGCACGCCGCCCCACCGGTGGGTGATCTTGTGGCCGCGCACGGCCGGGAACATCTCGATCAACGTCGCCTGCAGGCGGCCGTGGGTGCGCCGGTCGGAGGCATCGGCGTGGGTGATCTTCGACCCGAAGGAGTACGGAGCGCCCCGCCCGCCGAAGACCAGCCGGTCGTCCGCGGTGCGCTGCCCGTAGATCAGCAGGTGCCGGCCGTCGGAGAACGTCTCGCGCTCCTCCAGGCCGATGCTCGACCAGACCAGGTCGGAGAGGGGTTCGGTGGCGATGATGAGGGAGCGCACCGGGATGACCTCGCGCTCGAGGCCGGCCAGCGTCGGTGTGTAGCCCTCAGTGGCGCGTACGACGACGTCGGCGGTGACCACGTCACGCTCGGTCCGTACCCGGTGCGGCTCGATCGCGGTGACCCGGGTCTGCTCGTAGATCGTGACGCCGCGGGACTCGACGGCGCGGGCCAGGCCCCGGACGAGCTTCGCGGGATGGAGCGCAGCGCAGTCGGGGGTGTAGGTCGCACCGAGTGTGTTGGTCGCGGCGAGCCGCTTCTCGGCAGCGGCTCGGTCCAGCAGGGAGATCTCGGCGTCACCGAGCCCCCAGGAGCGGGCGTGCTCGACCTCGTCGCGGGCGCGCTCGAGCTGGGCGGCCGTGCGGGCCACCACGACAGTGCCGCCCTTGGCGATGTCGGCCTCGATGTCCTCGGCCCCGGCGACCCGGATCACCTCGTCGACGGTTGCCCGCATCGCCCGGTCCTGGGCGAGCGCGGCCTCCCGGCTCGACCCCGCGGCCACCTTGTCGAGCGAGGCGGGGAAGAGGGCAGAGCACCAGCCGCCGTTGCGGCCCGAGGCGCCGAAGCCGGCGACCTCGGCCTCGAGGATCGCGATCTTCAGGTCCGGCCTGGCCTCGGCCAGGTAGTAAGCCGTCCACAGCCCGGTGTAGCCGGCACCCACGATCGCGACGTCGACCTCGATGTCGCCCATCAGCGCCGGCCGCGGCTCCCAGGCGTCGCCCGCGGTCGCGTGCCACAGGCTGATCTCGGGGTAAGAGGTCACCTGACTCCCCAGGCGTACGTCTGCTTGTGCAGGTGGAGATACATGAACGTCTCGGTGCTCACCACGCCCTCGATGGCGCGGATCTTGCTGGAGACGAGGTTGAGCAGGGCCTCGTCGCTCTCGGCGACGACCTCGACGAGCAGGTCGTAGGAGCCGGCGGTGATGACGATGTAGTCGACCTCGTCGAGCTTGCCGAGCTCGTCGGCGATCCCTTCGATCGGTCCGGAGGTGCGTACGCCGATCATGGCCTGCCGCGCGAAGCCGAGCTCGAGCGGGTCGGTGACCGCGACGACCTGCATGACGCCGCTGTCGACGAGGCGCTGCACGCGCTGTCGCACCGCGGCCTCGCTCAGGCCGACCTCCTTGCCGATCGCGGCATAGCTGCGCCGCCCGTCCTGCTGGAGCTGCTCGATGATCAGCTTGTTGACCTCGTCGAGGTGAGCGCCCCCGTTGCGCTTGCGAGTGGTCATGGCGCCCAGTCAACCTGTTCGTCGTGGCCAGATGCAACGAAATCCGTCGTGTGTAACGAACAATTTCCATGATTCCGTACGTTGTGTGTGGCTGAAGGCCTCTGAAGTTGTCATAGTGGGCGTCGTGAACCATGTCTCGCTGACCGATGCGAAGCCCGCCGTCTACTGGCTGGACGACCCCGCGAAGCCAGCGCCGCTGCCGCCTCTGCTCGGGGTGACATCGGCGGATCTGGTGGTCGTCGGGGGTGGCTATTCGGGTCTGTGGACGGCGCTGCTGGCGCGGGTGCGGTTTCCGTCGTGGTCGGTGGTGGTGCTGGAGGCCGGCCAGTGCGGGGACCAGGCATCGGGCCGCAACGGCGGCTTCGCCGAGGCGTCGCTGACCCATGGATTCTGGAACGGCCTGGAGCGTTGGCCCGACGAACTCGCGACCCTGGACCGGCTCGGTCAGCAGAACCTCGATGAGATGGCCGCGACCATCGAGGAGTACGGCATCGACTGCGACTGGCGGCTGACCGGCGCACTGAACGTCGCCACCCGCCCGCACGAGGTCGACGACCTCGCCGAGTGGTCGGCCGCGCTGACCGAGCACGGCATCAAGCACCGGCTGCTGGATGAGAACGCGGTGCGGGCCGAGCTCCGCTCGCCGACCTTTCTCGGTGGCCTGGAGGTGCTCGGTGATACGGCCACGGTCGAGCCGGCGCGGCTGGCCTGGGGGCTGCGCCAAGCCTGCCTGGACGCAGGGATCGTGATCCACGAGGGCTCCGCGGTGAGCGGCCTGGTCCGCGACGGCGCGGGGATGCTGGTCTCGACCCTCACCGGGTCGGTGCGGACCGGGCGCGTAGCGCTGGCCACCAACGCCTTCCCGCCGCTTCTGCGGCGGCTGCGGATGATGACCGTGCCGGTCTACGACTACGTACTCATGACCGAGCCGCTCTCCGATGCGCAGCTGGACGCCATCGGCTGGGCGAACCGGCAGGGCGTCAGCGACTCCGCCAACCACTTCCACTACTACCGCCTGACCAGGGACAACCGGATCCTGTGGGGCGGCTACGACGCGATCTACCACTTCGGCTCGAAGATCTCGCCGGAGCTGGAGACCGGCGCCACCCACGACAAGCTGGCCGGCCACTTCTTCGAGACCTTCCCGCAGCTCGAGGGACTGCGCTTCACCCACCGCTGGGCCGGCGTCATCGACACCTGCACCCGCTTCTCGGCATTCTTCGGCAAGGCGTACGCCGGCCGCGTCGCCTACGCCCTCGGCTACACCGGTCTGGGCGTCGGAGCCACCCGCTTCGGCGCCCAGGTGATGCTCGACCTCCTCAGCGGCGAGCAGACGGAGCGTACGTCCCTGGAGATGGTGCGCTCCAGGCCGCTTCCGTTCCCGCCCGAGCCGGCTCGGTATGCGGGCATCTCGATGATGGTCCGCTCGCTCGGCAAGGCCGATGCGAATGGTGGTCGTCGGGATCTGTTCTTGCGGACGATGGATCGGTTGGGGTTGGGGTTCGACTCGTAGGGCTGGCTTTTTGGGGTGGGCGCTGTGGCTGATCGTTCTTTCTTGGCTGGGGCCGCCGACCCGTTATGGAGGGTGTTCTCGGTCTCGCCCGGAGTCAAGGACGGCCTGCGGCCGCCGGCTTCGCCGGTCGCCTTCGGCGATCCTTGACACCGGCCGAGCCCGAGAATTTTGGCTGGTTATCGGGTCGGCGGCGGGGTTTGGCGCGGATTCCGTGGGGTGGGTACGGGCTTGGGAGCTGGCGTCGATGTTCCTGTGGGGGAGGGCTTGGTCTCGGGGCTTTTACTAGACGATGACACCTTGTGAACGATTCACAAGGTGTCGCAGCTCGGGGCGGCAGACCTCTGGTTGGTAGCGGCGTTGGCTTCCGCTGCTGGTGCTTCGGCGGCGACTGCTCGAGCGGCGAAAGGGGTGGCTCAACAGAGGTGGTGCGGGTCAGTGCCCGGGTTTCTTCACGGGTGAGGAAAACTCCCCACTGCGATGTCGGTGCCCCTGCTGTGGAGCGTGGGGAACATATCGTCGCGTGGGGCAGCATCAGCAGTGGGGAAGCCATCCGTAGTGCGCGACCGTTCCGGGGGCATGGTCCTGCGTCGAGCGCAGGTTCTGCGTCGAGCACAGGTTCTGCGTCGAGCACAGGTCCCACGTCCAGCACGGGTGCGGTCTGGTGATCGGCAGCGGACCGGCGATCCGCAACGGATTCGAGGGCTGGCCGTGGTTCGACGACGTCAACCCCAACGGGTCGCGGGAACGAGCGCGCACTGATCGTCTCGGCAGCCAGGGACGCGTGGCGGCGAAGAACGTGGGTGGTGGGGGCGGTCTGGTTTCGGGCGTGACCGGTTCAGGTCCGTCGGGTGAACCGGATCCGTCCGTCCGGGAGCCGCTCATAGGCGTGGCCGGCGTGGATGCGGCGGTGGTCGCTGGGACAGAGCAGGACCATGTTGGCCATGTCTGTTTTGCCGCCTTGGGACCAGGGTTTGAGGTGGTGGGCTTCGGTCCAGGCGGCGGGGGCGTCGCAGTCTTCGGCTTGGCAGCCTTGATCTCGTAGCCGGAGGGCTCGGTGTTGGATCGGGTGGGCCAATCTGGCGGTGCGGCCGAGGTCGAGGATCTCGGAGTCGGTGCCCAGCACGACCGGGACGAGGTCGGCGTTGCAGGCCATGCGGCGGGCTTCGGCGGCGGTGATCTGGTCGCCGTCGAACCCGAGCGCGGCGGTGCCGAGGTCCTTGTGGAGGTCCTCCACGTTCATGGTGATGAACACGGTGGTGGCGTGCCCGCCGTGTCTGGGGAGGAGGTCGACGTCGTAGGTCTCGACCACGCGGGCGAAGGCCTGGCCCAGCAACCGGTCGTAGGGCGCTTTGCGGCCCTTGTCCTCCGCGGACCACTTCCGGGGCTGGGCCAGGGAGTCGAGGATGGTGCGCAGCCGCATCCCGACGGCGCGGGGGACGCGGGCGTGGAGGTCGATAGTGCCGTCGCCGTTGTCGCGCGTTTGGAAGAAGGTGCGGCGTTGGGCGTGTTCTTCTTCGCGTTGGAGAGCTTTGGCTTCGGCGGCTTCGAATCGTTCGGGGTCGATCTCGGCGAGGATCTTGTTCCCGACGATCCGCAGCTCGTTGGCGGTCAGTCGAGTGGCATGGTCGACCAGCAGCTTCTCGGCCAGGACCAGGTCCTCACCGCTGGCGGCCGGGTCGGACTCGATCTGGTCCAACGCTTTGGTGATCACGCGGGCCTTGTCCTGGGACACGATGCCTTCGGCCAGGCCGGCTGCGACGAGCTCGTACTTTGCCACGCCTGTGGCGAGCTTGATCTGGGAGCGGGCTGCGGCCTTGTCGACCAGGAGTTCGGTCCGCATCCATCCCGAGGCATCCTTCGCGCCGGTTTCGTCGGCGATGTCGCCGGCGGTGGCCAGGACCCGGAGTTTCAGCGCGGCTTGTTGGGCGTGGATTCGTTCCAGCCGGGCCAGTAGGTCCTTCTTCTGGCCGGTGCGCCAGTAGACGGGATCGGTGGCGAGTAGGTCCTGGAGGGAGGATTCGATGGCGGTCAGGGCGGCGTCGATCGGGTCGCCGGGCTGGCTGCCCCAGCGGTCGACGTCGTGCTCGAGACTCATCGCTTCCCTCCCTTCAGAGGTGTGTCGTGATGGGTCTGATTCTACGCCCTGACCGGATACCTAGCCACCTATAGGTGCAGGTCAGACGCCAGTTTCGCGGTGGGCGAACAACCTCGCTTCTGTGGATGGTAAGTGGCCCGAAGGGCCACCCCTCCACCCCCGCGAGCCCCACCAATCCCAGCAAGAACCCCTCCGCGCCACACCCGGGCCGCCGCCCCGATAGCCAGCCAAATCTTTTCTCGATCTGGTCCGGAGTCCAGGACCGCCGAAGGCGGCCGGCGAAGCCGGCGCCCGAAGGGTGTCCTTGACGCCGGCCCAGATCGAGAAGACCCTCAAAGAACGGGTCGGCGGCCCACCCCAACCCGAAGAAACCTATGCCGCAGAACCCTCCTGCGCCGCCGCAACCCGCTCACGAAGCTTGGCGTGGATCTCCTCCGGCGTGCGCTGCGTACGCTGGCGGTGGTTGCGCGCGATGATGACGCCTGTCGCGGTGACCCCGGCCAGTCCGGCGAGACCGACGATCTTCCACACGCTTGCACTGCCGAAACTCATAGGACCCCCTGCTAGATGTCTGACGACACCACTATCTCCCTTGCCGACGCCGTGGACCAGACCCGGACCGGTGATCTGTGGCTCTTCCGTGGGCGTTCGGTCGCCGACCGGGCGATCCGGATGCTGAGCAACGCCCCGGTCAATCATGTCGGGATGGCGGTGGTGCTCGACGACCTGCCGCCGCTGATGTGGCATGCCGAGCTCGGCAAGGGGCTGCTCGATCTCTATACCGGCACCCACCACCGTGGCGTACAGCTCCATGATCTGCGCGCTGCGGTCGAGCAGTGGGCCGGGCGCTACGAGCAGCAGGTCTGGCTGCGCCAGCTGACCGCAGACATCGACCGTCCGCGGGAGGACGCGCTGCTGCGGACGATCGCTCGGCTCGACGGCACGCCGTTCCCGTCGACCGCCGCGCTGGCCGGACGCTGGGCGCGGGGGAGGGTGCGCTCGAAGGCCGGGCTCGAGCAGGTCTTCTGCGCCGAGGTCGTCGCCGCGACGTACCAGGAGATGAGCCTGCTCGACGACGAGCGCCCGACCAACTACTACGACCCGGGTCGCTTCTGGTCCGGCGACCACCTGACCCTGCAGGACGGCGCGGTCCTAGGGAGCGAGGTACGCGTCGTCGGCTGACCCACGGCCGGCGAGCCGGAGGGCGAGCGCGACCTCACCGCTCTCGACCAGGGTGCCGATGACGAGGGCGCGGAGGCCGCGCAGGAGGGCGTCGGGGTCGACCAGGTCCGGCGCCGCGAGGGCGTGCAGCAGATAGCCGTGCACGAGGGCGAGCAGCGAGTCGGGATCTGTCCGGGTCGCGCCGGCCACCGTGGCCGCGCGTTCGGCGACGGCGCGACCGGCGGTGAGCACCTCGGCCACCACGGGCCGGAACTGCGGGTCGCGGGCGGCGTGGACCAGTCCCTCCAGGAACGCGAGCGCGTCGGTCGGTGGTGACATCAGTGCCGCGGCGAACGCTTCGGCCATCGCATCCGTGCCGGACGAGTTCGCGGCGAGCTCGTCGGCGAGCGTACGCAGCCGGGCGACGTCCTCGGCCACGCCGGTGCGCAGCGCCTCGGCCGCCAGGTCGGTGATGGAGTCGAAGAAGTAGCCGACCGTGGCCAGCGGCAGCCCGGCGCGCTCGGTCACGGCCCGGTGGGTGACCCCGGCCATGCCCTTCTCGGCAGCCACCTCGATCGTGGCCCGGACGAGAGCGTCGCGTCGCTGCCGGGCGCTGTCGCCGTGACGTCGCTTCATGGGCCGAGTGTTTCACGAGGCCCGGTGCAAAGTCTGGAAGATCTTCTAGACTTTTGGGGGCCGATCCAGAAGGCTGTCCGACATGACCGCACCCGCCCGCGTACACGCCTTCGCCGACGACGCCCTCGGCGACCACGACGCCGTCGAGCTCGCCCGTCTCATCCGCACCGGCGAGCTGAGCGCCGCAGAGGTCGAGGCGGCGGCGGTCGCCCGGCTGCGACGCGTCGTCCCGGAGCTGCACGCGATGGCGTACGAGGCCTATGACGCGCCCCGGAGAGCGGACACCGACACCGGCCTGCTCCACGGCGTGCCGACCCTGCTCAAGGACAACACCGACCTGCGAGGGATGCCGACCAACCACGGTTCGGAGGCGTTCGACGCACGGGCGGCGTCTCATGACGGGCGCTACACCGCGCAGTTCCTCAGCTCAGGGATGACGGTGCTGGGCAAGAGCCGGATGCCGGAGTTCGGACTGAATGCGACCACCGAGTTCCGAAGCGGGCCGCCGACACCGAACCCCTGGAATCCGCGCCACTCCGTCGGGGCCTCCTCCGGCGGGGCCGCGGCCCTGGTCGCAGCCGGAGCCGTGCCGATCGCGCACGCCAACGACGGTGGCGGGTCGATCCGGATCCCGGCGGCGGCCGCCGGACTCGTCGGGCTCAAGCCGAGCAGGGGAAGGCACATCGACGGCGAGACGGCCCGCACCCTGCCGATCAACATGGTCAGCGAGGGGGTGGTGACGCGGACGGTCCGCGACACCGCGACCTTCCATGCCGCGCTCGAGCGGCACTGGCGCAACCCGGCCCTGCCGCCTCTCGGGCTGGTCGAGGGCCCCGCACGACGGCGGCTCCGGGTAGCGATGATCATCGAGTCGGTGACCGAAGCCGTCGTGGACACGCAGACGAAGGCGGCCGTGGAACGCACCGCGACCCTGCTGGAGGAGCAGGGTCACACCGTCGAGCCGGTCCCGATCCCGGTCGACGCACGCTTCGGCGACGACTTCCTCAGCTATTGGGGTCTGCTCGCCTTCCTCGCCGGCAACCTGGGCCGCCTGACCATCGACCGTACGCTCGACACCGGCCGCCTCGACGGCCTCACCGACGGCCTGCGTCGCGCCTTCACCTCCGGCGGCTGGCGCCGGACGCCCACGGCACTGCTCCGCCTACGACGGGCGGCGGCGGCCTACGCGACCCTCTTCGACCACCACGACGTGGTCCTGTGCCCGGTCGTCGCCGGCGTCACCCCGCCGCTGGGCCACCTCTCCCCGAACGTGCCGTTCGAGGAGCTGGTCGACCGGCTCCAGCGGCACGTCGCGTTCACGCCGCTGCAGAACATCACCGGTGCGCCGGCGATCTCGCTGCCGATGGCGCTCAGCGAGGAGGGGCTGCCGATCGGGGTGCAGCTCTCCGCGGCGTACGGGGACGAGCGGACCCTCCTGGAGCTCGCCTACGCCCTCGAGGAGCAGTCGCCGTGGCGCCCCATCCAGGACAACTGAGTCAGCGGTGAGCGCCCTCAGAGCATCGTCGAGGCCTTCTCCAGCACCCGGCGCAGGATCTGCTCCATCTCGTCGAACTCGGCCTGACCAACGGTCAGCGGCGGGGAGAGCTGGATGACCGGCTCTCCGCGGTCGTCGGCGCGGCAGTAGAGGCCTTCGGACCACAGCGCCTTGGAGACGTACCCGTAGAGGATCCGCTCGCACTCCTCCTCGGTGAAGGTCTCCTTGGTCCCGCGATCCTTGACCAGCTCGATGCCGTAGAAGTAGCCGGTGCCGCGCACGTCGCCGACGATCGGCAGGTCCTTCAGCTTCTCGAGGGTGGCCCGGAACGCCCCCTCGTTGCGGCGTACGTTGCCGAGCAGATCCTCTGCCTCGAAGAGGTCGAGGTTGGCCATCGCCACCGCGGTGGAGACGGGGTGACCGCCGAAGGTGTAGCCGTGGTAGAAGGTCTCGTCCCCGGAGAGGAACGGCTCCATCAGCCGCTCGGAGATGATCGTGGCGCCCAGCGGCGCATATCCCGAGGTCAGCCCCTTGGCCGAGGTGATCATGTCGGGCACGTAGCCGAACCGCTCCGAGCCGAACATCGTGCCCAGCCGTCCGTAGGCGCAGATGACCTCGTCGGAGACGAGCAGGACGTCGTACTCGTCGCAGATCTCGCGCACCCGCTGGAAGTAGCCCTGGGGAGGCGGGAAGCACCCGCCCGAGTTCTGCACCGGCTCCAGGAAGACCGCGGCGACGGTGTCGGGCCCCTCGGCACGGATCACGACCTCGATCTGGTCGGCGCACCAGCGTCCGAACGCCTCCGGGTCGCTCCCGTCCATCAGGCCGCCGGTGATCTCCGAGGCCCGGTAGATGTTGGTGTTCGGCACCCGGAAGGTCGAGGGGACCAGCGGCTCGAACGGCGCCTTGATGTCGGCCAGGCCGGTGATCGACAGCGCCCCGTGGGTGGTGCCGTGGTAGGCGATGTTGCGCCCGATGACCTTGTGCTTGCCCGGCTTTCCCCGCAGCTTGAAGTAGTTCTTGGCGAGCTTCCACGCGGTCTCGACGGCCTCGGAGCCGGAGTTGGTGAAGAAGACCCGGTTCAGGTCGCCGGGAGCGAGCGCGGCCAGCCGCGCAGCCAGCTCGATCGCCGGCTCGTGCGCGTAGGACCACAGCGGGTGGAAGGCCAGCTGCTTCGCCTGCTCCGCACCTGCGTCGGCGAGCTCCGCACGCCCGTGACCGACCTGAGTGACGAAGAGCCCCGCGAGCCCGTCGAGGTAGCGGTTGCCCTCGATGTCGTAGATGTAGGCGCCCTCACCCCTGGCGATGATCGGCACGTCGTTCTTCGCATAGCTCGAATGCCGCGTGAAGTGCATCCAGAGATGGTCCTTGGCGTCGCGCTGCAGCTGCTCGTAGTTGCCGGTCATGACTCCATGGTCACCCACCGCATCTCGCTTCCGCAAGCGAATCCGTTTCAAAGTGCGATTATCACTTCGGATTCAGTTGTGACATCCCTGTTACGGGAAGGAGTTAGTCTCTAGCGCATGGCTGACCAGACCTTCAGGAACGTGATCGGCGGCGAGCTGCGCGAGGCCGCCGACGCCGCGACGTACGACGTCGTCGACCCCGCCACCGGCGAGGTCTACGCGCAGGCCGCGATGTCGGGGGAGGCCGACGTCGACCAGGCGTACGCCGCAGCAGCATCAGCCTTCGAGACCTGGGGCGAGACCACGCCCCAGGAGCGCAGCCTGGCCCTGCTCCGGATCGCCGACGCGATGGAGGCCCGGGCCGAGGAGCTGACCGCCGTCGAGGTCAAGGACACCGGCAAGCCGTTCCAGCTCACCCTGGAGGAGGAGCTGCCGCCGACGATCGACCACTTCCGCTTCTTCGCGGGCGCGGCCCGGACCCTGGAGGGGAAGAGCGCCGGCGAATACATGACAGACCACACCTCCTGGATCCGTCGCGAGCCGATCGGCGTGATAGGGCAGGTCACGCCGTGGAACTACCCGCTCGCGATGATGTCGTGGAAGATCGCCCCGGCCCTGGCTGCCGGCAACACGGTGGTGCTCAAGCCCTCCGACACCACCCCGGCCAGCTCCGCGCTGCTGGCCGAGATCGCCCAGGAGTTCCTGCCGCCGGGCGTCCTCAACCTCGTCACCGGAGACCGCGACACCGGCCGCGCGCTGATCCGGCACAAGACGCCGCAGATGGTCGCCATCACCGGCTCGGTGCGTGCCGGCATGGAGGTCGCCGCCGCAGCGGCACAGGACGTCAAGCGCGTCCACCTCGAGCTCGGCGGCAAGGCGCCGGTGATCGTCTTCGACGACGCCGACATCGACAAGGCGGTCGCCGGCATCGCCGCGGCCGGCTATTTCAACGCCGGCCAGGACTGCACCGCCGCGACCCGGGTGCTGGTGCAGGAGGGCATCCACGACGAGTTCGTCGCCGCTCTCGCCGAGGCGGCCCGCGACACTACCGTCGGTCTCCCCGCCGACAACACCGACGTCGGCGCGCTCAACAACCCCGGTCAGCTCGCCCGCGTCAAGGGCATGGTCGACCGCCTCCCGGACCACGCCACGATCGCCGCCGGAGGCGCGCCGGCACGAGTCGTTGGCGGCGAGAACGGCTACTTCTACCAGCCCACGGTCCTGGCCGGGCTCCGCCAGGACGACGAGCAGATCCAGCACGAGATCTTCGGCCCGGTGATCACGGTGCAGCGGTTCGCCGACGAGGCCGAGGCGCTCCGCTGTGCCAACGACGTCGACTACGGCCTCGGCTCCAGCGTGTGGACCAAGGACCACGCCACCGCGTTGCGGGTCAGCAAGCGCCTCGACTTCGGTGTCGTCTGGATCAACACCCACATCCCCTACATCTCCGAGATGCCCCACGGCGGCTTCAAGCACTCCGGCTACGGCAAGGACCTCTCCGTCTACGGGTTCGAGGACTACACCCGGATCAAGCACGTGATGTCCTACATCGGGGCCTGAGGCATCAGCGGGGACAGCAACTGAACAGGTCGGTCGGCGACCCTCGATGTGCGAGCAGACCATGTCCGTGAAAGCATCGAGGGCCCGTTTCGCGCACCTCCGCGACTCGGACCCAGCAATGGATAGCAGTCGACCCCCACACGAGGTGCACCCCACATGTCAGCCAAGCAATGGCGGACAGATGTCCAAGGTCTCCGGGCCATTGCCGTAGGCCTGGTCGTCGCTGCCCATGCGGGCATCCCGCACACCGAGGGCGGGTTCGTCGGCGTCGACGTCTTCTTCGTCCTCTCCGGCTTCCTGATCACCACCCTGCTGCTGCGCGAGGCCGACACCTCAGGCACCGTCAGCATCCCGCAGTTCTACGCGCGTCGCGCCCGTCGGATCCTGCCGGCAGCCACTCTCGTGATCCTGGTCGTCCTGGCGTACGCCGCCTGGCAGCTGCCCACCACCCGGCTCACCGACGCGGCCGCCGACGGCACCTGGGCGGCGTTCTTCCTGGCCAACGTGCACTTCGCGGCCGAGGGCGTGCAGTACTTCCAGCCCAGCGAGCCCTCGCCGTTCCAGCACTACTGGTCGCTCTCGGTGGAGGAGCAGTTCTACCTGGTCTGGCCGGTGCTGGCCCTCCTGCTCATCCCCAGGCTCGGCCGCAAGGGCTTCACGGTCGTCGCCGCGGTGATCGCCGTCGTGAGCCTGGCGTGGTCGATCCACGCCACCGGCGAGAACCCGACCGCCGCCTACTTCTCCACCCCGGCCCGCGCCTACGAGCTCGCCGCCGGCGCGCTGCTGGCCTGCTGGGGCGGCCGACTCAAAGGCGCCGCGAGCGTCATCGCCGGCCTGGCGGGAGCCGCGGCGATCCTCGCCGCCACCGTCCTGTTCAGCGAGGCCACTCCGTTCCCCGGCTGGCAGGCACTGGTGCCCACCCTCGGCACGGTCGCGCTGCTGGCCTCGGGCGCGAACGCCCCGACCGCGAAGCTGCTCGCGATCCGCCCGCTGAGGTACGTCGGCGACATCTCCTACTCCCTCTACCTGTGGCACTGGCCGCTGATCGTGCTGGCGCCCGAGTTCCTCCACCTCGGCAGCGCCGCCCTCGAGATGACTGTCGCGGTCGCCGCCGCGCTGCTCCTCTCCGTCCTGAGCCACCGCTTCGTCGAGCTCCCGTTCCAGCACAAGCAGGTGCCGGTGATCTCGCGCGGGTTGCGCGCGCTGGCTCTGTGGCCCGTCGCGCTCGTGCTGGCGGTCGGCAGCGGCTGGCTGGCGACCGGCTATGCCGCCTACGCCGAGAAGGAACGGGCCGCCCAGGCGCAGGCGTGGTTCGCGGCCCACGAGGTCCCCGACACCGCCGCCGAGACCGGCGGCCCGCCGCAGGTTCAGCGAGAGCTGCGTGCCGCGCTCGAGATCGCCGACCGTGGTGGCCCGATCCCGCCGGGCGTGCTCGGCGAGGACATCACGGACGATCGGTGGCAGAAGTCCTACGGCGACTGCTACGCCAACTACGGCGACACCCGCGGCGCCGACTGCACCCTCGGCGACACCGACGCGAAGAAGACCGTCGCCGTCGTCGGCGACTCCCACGCCGGCATGTGGCTGACCGCCTTCGACGACCTCGGCAAGGAGAACGGCTTCCGGGTGGTGCCGGTCGTGAAGGTCGGCTGCGCTCCCTACCCGGTCCAGCACCGCGGCAAGAAGATGACCCAGGCCGAGTGCGACGACTTCCGCGACTGGTCCGCGGACCACCTCGAGCGCCTCGACCCCGACACGATCGTCTCGACGGCCCGCGGACAGCTCTTCATGCCGAAGACGTACGAGGGGATGGACCGTGACGAGCAGTGGTCCCGGGCCGTGCGCAGCACGGTGAAGGCCTATCGGGAGATCTCCCGCAAGGTCGTCGTCCTCGGCGACGTACCCGCCGTCGACCACGACCCCGCCGACTGCATCAGCGCCCCCGAGGCCGACCAGCGCTCCTGCCTCAGCGACCCCGACTCGCGCGAGACCAGCAGCAACGAGCTCACCGAGTCGGCGCTGGAAGGCACCGAGGCGGCGTACGTCGACACCCAGCGTTTCGTGTGCGCCGAGGACCGCTGCCCGCTGGTCGTGGGGGAGAAGGTCACCTACTACGACAGCTCGCACCTGACCGAGTCGTGGGTCCGCCACGTCACACCGCGGCTCGGGGCCATCCTGGCCCCACTGATCTAGCCAGACCTGGTCGCGCCGCAGATTTAACTGGGACGCGCATTTCGGAATTTGCCTTTACGTGCATCTTTGTGGCTTAATTGTGGGCAGACGTTGCAAAACGTTTCACGCGCAGCCCTGGACCCGTGGGGGAGTCCGGGGCTGTTGCAGTTTTGCGGCCCGCGAGCGGCGGGCGCTTGGCGCCTTCTCAGCCTCTGCTGGGAGGATGGGCTGGTGAACGATCAGCGACCACGCGACGTGGTGATCCTCGGCTCGACCGGGTCCATCGGCACCCAGGCCCTCGACCTGGTGCGGGCCAACCCGGACCGGTTCCGGGTCGTGGGGCTGACCGCGGGCGGGGCCAACAAGGAGCTGTTCGAGGCGCAGGTCGCCGAGTTCGCGCCGAGGTTCTCCGGGCTGGGGGAGGAGCCCTCCGTCGAGGCGGCCGCCCAGCCCGCCGACGTGGTGCTCAACGGGATCACCGGCGCCGTCGGGCTCCGCCCGACGCTGGCCGCGCTGGAGGCGGGCAACACGCTCGCCCTGGCCAACAAGGAGTCGCTGATCATCGGGGGGCCGCTGGTGAAGCGGGTCGCGGGCGAGGGGCAGATCGTCCCGGTCGACTCCGAGCACTCCGCGATTGCGCAGTCGCTGCGCGCCGGCCGCGCGGACGAGGTGCGCAAGCTCGTGCTGACCGCCTCCGGTGGCCCGTTCCGCGGCCGCTCCCGCGACGAGCTCGCCGAGGTCACCCCGGCGCAGGCGCTCAAGCACCCCAACTTCGCGATGGGCCGGGTGATCACGACCAACTCGGCCACCCTGGTCAACAAGGGACTCGAGGTCATCGAGGCACACCTGCTCTTCGACGTACCGTTCGATCGGATCGAGGTCGTCGTCCACCCGCAGCAGTACATCCACTCGATGGTCGAGTTCACCGACGGCGCCGTGGTCGCCCAGCTCGGGCTGCCGACGATGCTGGTGCCGATCTCGATGGGGATGGCCTGGCCCGAGAGGGTGCCCGACGCCGAGACCCCGATCGACTGGACCAAGGCCGCCGACTGGCGCTTCGAGCCGCTCGACGACGTCGCCTTCCCCGCGGTCGCGCTCGCCCGCGAGGCCGGCACCCGTGCCGGCACTCACCCGGCCGTCTACAACGCGGCCAACGAGGTCTGCGTGGACGCCTTCCACGAGGGCCGGATCCCGTTCCCCGGCATCGTGGACACGATTGCCGAGGTGATGGCAGCCCACAGCGGCGTACGCTCTGAAAGCAGCCTCACCATCGAGGATGTGCTCGCCGCCGACGCCTGGGCGCGCGAGGAAGCCACTCGGATCCTGGAGACCCGCCCGTGAGTGTTCTGCTCTACACGCTGGCCGTGATCGGCTTCGTTCTCGCGATCCTGGTCTCGATCGGGCTCCACGAGCTCGGCCACATGATCCCGGCGAAGGCGTTCGGCGGGAAGGTGACCCAGTACTTCATCGGCTTCGGGCCGACGGTGTGGTCCAAGCAGGTCGGCGAGACCGAGTACGGCCTCAAGGCGATCCCGCTCGGTGGCTACGTGAAGATCCTCGGGATGCTGCCGCCCGGTGCCGACCAGCTGGGGGAGCGCACCGAGGACGGTGCGCTCAAGGTGCGCAAGTCCAACACCGGCATGTTCACCCAGCTGATCAGCGACGCCCGCTCGGCCGAGTGGGAGCTGATCCGTCCCGAGGACGAGCCGCGGCTGTTCTACAAGATGTCGTGGTGGAAGAAGGTCATCGTGATGGCCGGCGGGCCGACGGTGAACATCGCGATCGCGTTCTTCGTGCTGTGGGGCGTCTTCGGGATCTACGGAGTCCACGAGAACGTCGTCGACGAGGGGCACCCGGTCGTCTCGAGCCTGCAGGAGTGCCTGCTGACCTGGGAGGATCAGGGCCGCGAGTGCCGCGCGAGCGACAAGCCGACCCCGGCCGCCGACGCCGGCCTCAAGCCCGGTGACGAGCTGATCTCGTTCAACGGCACCGAGCTGACCTCGTGGGCGGTCGCCCAGGAGCTGATCCGCGACAACATGGACGGCGACGCCACCATCGTGATCGAGCGCGACGGCGAGCAGATGACGCTGAGCACCCAGACCGTCGTGCAGGAGCGGGTCAAGGACCTCGACGACACCAGCGCTGACCCGGAGACCGCGAAGGTCGGCTTCTTCGGGATGTCTCCCGAGTCGCACGTGGTGACCACCAAGGAGGGGCCGGTCTACGCGCTCCAGGAGATGGGTGCGATGGCCGAGAACGCTGTCCACTCGCTGCTGAGGCTGCCGGTCAAGGTCTGGCACGTCGCGCTCGCGATCGTCGGTGTCGAGGAGCGTTCGGCCGACAGTCCGGTCAGCATCGTCGGCGGCGGCCGCATCGCCGGCGAGATCGCCGCCCACGACGGCCTCGACGTCGGCGAGAAGGTCGCCAGCTTCGCGTTCCTGGTCGGTGGCTTCAACCTGTTCATCGGCATCTTCAACTTCGTCCCGCTCCTGCCCCTCGACGGCGGTCACATCGCGACCGCGCTGTGGGAGGGCATCCGTCGCGCCTTCGCCAAGGTCTTCCGGCGTCCCGACCCGGGACATGCCGACCCGGCGAAGCTGTTGCCGGTGGCGTACGTCGTGGCCTCGGCGCTGCTGGTGATGGGTGTTGTCCTGATCGTCGCCGACCTCGTCGTCCCACTTCATCTGCAAGCCTGACCCGCCCGTAAGATTGGTAGACATGACGTCGATCCCCACGCCGACAGACATCGGTATGCCGGAGGCACCCGCCCCGGTGCTCGCCCCTCGCCGCAAGACCCGCCAGATCAAGGTCGGCTCGGTCGGTGTCGGCAGCGAGTCGCCCATCTCCGTGCAGTCGATGACCACGACGCTGACCTCCGACGTCAACTCGACCCTGCAGCAGATCGCCGAGCTCACCGCCTCGGGCTGCGACATCGTCCGGGTCGCGTGCCCGAGCCAGGACGACGCCGACGCGCTGCCCGCGATCGCGAAGAAGTCGCAGATCCCGGTGATCGCCGACATCCACTTCCAGCCGAAGTACGTCTTCGCCGCCATCGAGGCCGGCTGCGCCGCGGTCCGGGTCAACCCGGGCAACATCCGCAAGTTCGACGACCAGGTCAAGGAGATCGCCGCCGCCGCCAAGGACCACGGCACCTCGATCCGGATCGGAGTCAACGCGGGCTCGCTCGACAAGCGCCTGCTGGAGAAGTACGGCAAGGCCACCCCCGAGGCGCTGGTCGAGTCGGCCATCTGGGAGGCCTCGCTGTTCGAGGAGCACGGCTTCCAGGACTTCAAGATCTCGGTCAAGCACAACGACCCGGTCGTGATGGTGCGCGCCTACGAGCTGCTCGCCGAGGCCGGTGACTGGCCGCTCCACCTCGGTGTGACCGAGGCCGGCCCGGCCTTCCAGGGCACGATCAAGTCCTCGGTCGCCTTCGGCCACCTGCTCAGCCAGGGCATCGGCGACACCATCCGCGTCTCGCTCTCCGCGCCGCCGGTCGAGGAGGTCAAGGTCGGCATCCAGATCCTGGAGTCGCTCAACCTCAAGCCGCGCCGCCTCGAGATCGTCTCCTGCCCCTCCTGCGGCCGCGCCCAGGTCGACGTCTACACGCTCGCCGAGCAGGTCACCGCCGGCCTCGACGGCCTCGAGGTCCCGCTGCGCGTCGCCGTCATGGGCTGCGTCGTCAACGGCCCCGGCGAGGCCCGCGAGGCCGACCTCGGCGTCGCCTCCGGCAACGGCAAGGGCCAGATCTTCGTCAAGGGCGAGGTCATCAAGACCGTCCCCGAGGCCGCCATCGTCGAGACCCTGATCGAGGAGGCGATGAAGATCGCCGAGGGCATGGAGCCCGTCGAGGGCGCCGGCGCGCAGGTGTCGGTCAGCGGCTGAGGTGTGGATGTTCACCGAGGTAACTCGGTGAACGGTCGCTTCCTTCGTGGAGTTCCACGAGGGCAGTGCGCACCGACCGAGCTACCCTTCGACAAGCTCAGGACATCGCCTCGGTCAGCATTCCGCCGCCACGTACGCAGGAAGCCCGGTCCTGACTCGGACCGGGCTTCCGTCTTCTGCTCCGAGGCGTCCCCCTGTATACGTCTCGAAGATCTTGCGGTCTCACCAGTGCATCAGCTTCGAGACCACGCCGAGGAACCCGAGGTAGAGCAGTGCCCGGGGCGGGTCGGCGGTGGCCAACTGGCCCCAGGCGAGCATCCCCTCGCCCATCTGGTTTCCGACGGCTGTGCCGAACCCGTCGAATCCGCTATGGGTCCAGAGGTGGACGACGACGAACCGAAGTGCCGGTACGCCCAGGAACACGACGAGCGCGGCCTTGACCGGCACGATCCAGGCCAGCGGTCGTGGCGCTCGGGAGACGACTCCGAGGTTGGCGCTTCGCACCCAGCCCGTGCCGCCATACCGGCGGCCCTCGAAAGTCACCCTGGCCCGGCGGCCGTCGGTGGCGATGACGACGCCGTGCCTGCCGCTCCGTACTCCACGTCCAGCGAGCCGGTCGCTGAACCGCAGCGGGATCGTGCGCTGCGCCCGGACTACGTCGCCGGTCCGCAGTCGCCTGCCCATCATCGGTGCCTCACCTCCTCGAGGAGGCCGGAGGCGTACGTGGCGTGGGCGACTGCCGAGCAGTCGCCCCGATCTGGACTGAGCAGCTGGCTGATTCCGAAGACGATCATCAGCGTGATGGCGAAGACGACGAAGCTGGACTTGTGGTTCATCGCGGACCCCCTGGCTGGTTTCTACGCTGCCTCGAAAGGTGACAGTTCCAGGGTGATCTGGTTGTGGCCGAATGCGGAAGAGCGAAACGAAACTCGGGATCAGGTCAGGACAGAACGATCTGAATCCGGGACTGATCCCGGTCTATTGCCGGGCGGTCGCTGGACAACTCGCGCCTTCAGGCGGAAACGAGCTTCGCAGACGCCGAAGGCTCCTCGACTGTTCGAGGCATTGGAACCGGCAGCGTCACGGCAGTGTGGATGACTTCGGCCTTCGTTGTGTCGCCTACGTCTGCACCGTCCATGAGTTCGGTGTAACGCGCGCCGAACTTCTGTTCGTCCCAGTGGATAGCCGCAACTTGCCATGCATCTTCTGCTGACACCTCGGTCATCGGCTTGGAGTACTGATAGCCGCTTTCCGGAAGATCGCCATACCAGAAGAACCGGGCAAGCGGGTCGACCATGGCGTACGAGCCGGTCATCTCGTCGTTGTCTTCAGTCGTGATGACCAGGCCATTCAAGTTCGAGTCCTCGTGCATGTACGTCCGGTGTCGTACAGCGAAATCGTGGAAGTCCTTGTCGCTGATCGCCGTCTTCGCAGAGTAGACCGGTAGCATCTTGAGGATCTTCCAGCGGTCCGGCCTGATCGTCTTGAGGACAGTGCCGAAGTCCTCAAGGACATTCAGTTCGCTCACGACCGTGTTCACCTTGATCTCTGGTTGCCTGATGCCCAAGCAATCGGCTTCCTTGCGAATGGCCTGAACTTGCATGCCGACTTCCGCCAGGTCAAAGGTCTTGCCACTGCGTGTGACGCGACCGATCTGTTGGTTGGTGCTTTGGAATGAAGAGTCGACGCTGATTCCGACGATGTCGATGTTTCTAGCAGTCCATTTGGCATCGAAACTTCGAAGCATGAGTCCGTTGCTGACGTACGAAACACGCGTCTTCAACTTCGATCGGGCGTACTTGACGAGGTTATCGATGTTCGGGAGCAACGCGGGCTCGCCGCCGACAAAGTTGAACCGGATGGAGCTGTCGCCGCCGCCGTCTTTACGGAACTTTCCGGCGAGATCCTTCATGATTCGGTGAGCCTCCGAGGTGTCGGCCCACACGGTTGTTTCCGCGCTCGACTCTTGGAGTAGGCCCCATTTACCGAAGCAGTAGGTGCATTGAAAATTGCACCGTTCAGTCACATGGAGGTTGACCACCATCTCGATGTCGGTCACCGGAGGCCTTCTAGTTAGGAAATCGGGGCGCGGAACAAGCCAGCCGATCCGGTGGGGAACCTGGCATCTGTCTAGAGGAAAGGTAGCCCCGTCGAAGGCAGATCCGCCAGCGTTAGCGGCGTGTCTCGAAGCGCAAAATATCGTGCCCACGTGGAGCCTGCCTCGGTGCGTCGCCGCTCAGGCGTAGCGCTCGGCGAGGTTCCCGAGGACCTCGACAAGCTCGCTGTCGATCGGGAATGCGGAGTCGAGCGTGATCTCGTCTCCTTCCCATCGGTTCACAGCGCCGACGTCGGCCCTATCGAAGATGCTGAAGCACCTAGTGGCCGTGATGCCTTCGTGAATGCGCAGAAGCTCGGCCATCCTGGGGACCAGTGTGCTCATCACGATGTCGTCGACGATGACGGCCTCGACCTGATCGCCTGCGTTGCGCTCGATGGGATAGCCGAAGCGGGGCGGGCGCGCGGTGGTGCGAACCATGAGGAACGGGACGCCGCAGAGCTCGGCGACCCGGCTGCCGACCAGGATGTTTCCTTCGCGGGCTGTCGCGATGACGGTCCGCTCGGGGTCGAGGCCGCCGAGGGCGCGGCGTACCCGGCCGGCGAGGAACTGGGCGAGGTCCTCGCGATAGCGAGGTGAACACGACGCGGAGTGTAGATCGATATAGACCGTGATGGGATCGCGATTGTGATAGCCGACCGGGAGCGGCTGCCTGGCGACGTAGACATGCTTCGACGTGATTCGTCGGACGGCCTTGTCGGTGATCCGCTCGAGTACGGGAAGGACGAGCTCGGGGTCGAGCCTCACCACGGCGTTGGGCTGTAGCGGCGGTTGCGACGAACGCTCGAGCGCGGGCTCCGGTGGCGGGGCTGGCTTCAGGTGCTCGCCGCGGCTCGTGGCTTCGGCGATCTCCCAGCGCCGTTCCCACTCACGTGACCACCGGAGGAGCCACCGGGTGCGCTCTTCGATGTCATAGGTGGGAGGCACGGCGGCGCGGACGATGGCCAGGAGGAGGTCACGAGGAACGAGGTTGGTGTTGGCGGTGGCTGCGTACGCACGGCTGTTGCTGATGTTCGCGCCGAGCGCTACCTGACCGATGCCCTTGCCGGTCCAGTTCTTGACCCAGATTCGGAGGTCGCGATTGAGGGCGGCTGGACTGTCGTCAGGGTCGAGGGCCATCTCGTCCTCCCCTGAAGTCGCCTCTTCACGTTCGCGTCCTGGATGAGTCCCGATCCAGTCCCGCCGGAGTCCAGCAAATCTACCGTCGGAGTCTCGGCCGAGCATCCGTTTCGGCAGAAGTTGTCAGGCCGCCACGTACGCAGGAAGCCCGGTCCTCACTCGGACCGGGCTTCCGTCTTCTGCTCCGAGACGTCCCCCTGCGTACGTCTCGAAGGTCTTGTGATTTCACCAGTGCATCAGCCTGGAGACCAGGCCGAGGAACCCGAGGTGGAGCAGCGCTCCGAGGGGGTCGGTGGTGATCAGGTGGCCCCAGGCGAGGGCGGCCTGGCCCATCTGGTTGCCGAGGGCCGTGGCGAAGCCGTCGAGCCCGCCGTGGGTCCACAGGTGGACGACGACGAACCGGAGGCCGGGGACGACCAGGAACAGGACGAGTGCGGCCTTGACCGGGAGGATCCAGGACAGCGAGCCGCTGCCGGTGGACCTCAGGTTGCCGGTGCGCACCCAGCGGGTGCCGCTGCTGCCGTTGAAGCGGACCTTGGTGCGGCCTGCGGCGGTGGCGACGACGACACCGCGCTTTCCGGAACGGATGCCGCCGCGGGCCCGGACGGTATCGCCGGGGCGCTGGGAGTTGCTGATCATGACAGCACTCCTTCCGTGAGGACGACGGACACGGACGAGGTGCCGGCGGCTGCCTGGCACGTGGGCGGCTCGGCGCTGAGCAGCTGGTTGAAGCCGAACACGACAAGAAGCGTGACGGCGAAGGTGGCGATGCTGAACTTGTGGTTCCTCATGGTCATCATCTCCTTCAGCGGTGGGGCCCGGGAGAGGGGCCGGCGCTGTCCCTCTTGGGGACATCTCCAACGGTGACGGAGCCCACAGATGTCCCACCAGAGGGCGGGTGGGAGTGGGGACGAAGTAAAGACAGTCCCAGGTGAGTTGGGACGTTTCTGGGACAGAATTGGGACGCCTGCGAGATACTCTCAAGCGCTTCCGCGACGACTCGGTGAGGGGATATGACCGACGAATCTCTCTCGCCAGAGGAGTTCAACGGCGAATTGCGCGCCTGGGTCCGTCAAGTGACCGGAAAAGCTGACGGTGGCGCCGGTGTGGCCATGGCCCGGAGCACCTTCTACCGGCGTACGTCCGGCTCGAAGATGATGCCGCTCGACGAGCTCATCCGCGTGGTCGGCGGCGCGGTGCCCCGCACCCTGGACCCGGCCCATCGAGGCGAGTGGATCCGGAAGAACACCGGCATCTGGCAGGCGAAGTGGTGGAAGGCGTACGCCTGGCGTGGCGAGGACACCGCGGCGCCGGTGCCCGTGCTGGACCCTGCCACGACGGCGGCACCGGTGCCCGCCGCCACCGGCTCCCGCCTGACCTTCCCGCGGGCCCGGGTGGCGGCGCTGGGCGGACTGACGACCGAGCAGCCCACGATCCCGCTCATCGAGGCGCTCGGCCGGTGGCTGGAGGACTCGGAGTCCAACCTCTTCTTCCTCACCGGTCCCTCGGGCTCGGGAAAGACGGTCGAGACCAGGGAGTGGACGGCCTCGAGGGAGCAGGTGCGCTACGTCAGCCTGCGCGACGGCGCCGTCGACTACATCGCCCTGGTCGACGAGGACCGATCGCCGATCGTGATCGACGACTTCGACCTGATCTCCTCCAGCGCCGAGGAGCACGGCGTCACCCGACCCGACCTGAGCGAGCTGCGCTCGGCCTTCGGCCGCGGCGGACGGTTCGTGGTGATCAGCAAGCGCAACCTGCAGACCGAGCGCGACGAGCTCGCCGAGCAGCTGCGCAGCCCGGCCCGGCTCGAGGACCTCGGGGTCGAGTCGGCGATGGTCGTACGGGTCGAGCCGATCTCCCCGGTCGAGGTGCGTGCTCTCGGCAAGGAGCGCGGCGGTGACGACCGGCTGCGCAACCTGGCCGCGGAGATGGAGCGTGGCGGTGGGTTCTTCCCCGCGACCCCGATGGTCCTCAAGCAGCTCTACGCCTCCCTCGAGGAGGGCGCCCCGGCTCCCCGGACCCAGTGGGACGGCTACACCGTCCATCTCAAGCACGTCTGCGGCCAGCCCTGGGACCGGAAGAGCTCGCGCATCCCCAGCCGGGTGCGGTTCCAGACCTACCGCGACATCGCCTGGGACCTGTTCACCGGGATGGACGAGCCGACCTCGCAGGAGCAGGACCTGATCCCGGTCCCGCGCGTCTCGGAGTGGCTCTTCGCCAACCTGCAGCGCGACCTCGACATCACCCGGCAGCGTGACTTCCTGACGTACGAATGGATCGCGGACCTGCTCGACCACTCCGAGGTCTTCGGCGTGACCGGCCGGACCAAGGACTCGGCGGAGTCGGCGGAGTTCGCCCACGAGACCTTCTACCAGTACTTCGTCGCCGAGAGCATCCGCGACCGGCTGCGCGACGGGCACGGGATGGCGCTCGACGGCGCCCGCTTCGCCGACATGCACATGGGGCCGTTGGTGATGACGTTCCTCAAGGCCGGGTTCCAGCCCGGTGACCTCGACGCGGTGGCCCGGCTGAGCGTACGCGAGAGCCTGTCCTGGATGGACCGGCTGATCTGCCTCTACCTGACCGAGGAGCGCGTGGACTACGGCGACCTCCTCGACCAGGCGCCGGAGCGCTACTGGGACGAGCTGGAGTTCGTGCTGGAGGCGTTCCGGTCGCTGTTCCTGCGCAAGGCGGCGATGTTCCAGCTGATCCTGCGTGGCCGGGTGCCGGTCGACGGCTACCTGGAGATCCTGGACCGCGAGGAGGATCCGGGCGCGGTCGCCCGCGAGCGCGACGTGCTCGGCTGGGGCACCGACATCACCGACGCCCTGGTCCATCGGCTGCAGCATCCGGTCCTGGCCCCGGCGATTCCGATTACCGCGTACCGGCTCGGGCAAATGGGTGATATCACTTGCCTGAGCCATCTCGAGGGTCTCACTGGTCTGCCGCCCGCCCATCAGGACGTGGTGAGGGCGGCGATCCACCGGATCAAGGAGCGCCATGAGCATCAGCACCCAGACTGAGCGATCGCCGACGCTCGTCCTCGGCGCGACCGGCGACCTCGGCAGCGCGGTCGCGCGCCGGCTGACCGCGGAGGGCACCCCGGTGATCCTGCACGCCTACAGCCGCACCACCGAGCTGGCCTACCTCGCCGACGAGACCGGCGCGGTCGCGCGGGTGGAGGGTGACCTGACCACCGACGACGGTGTGGATGCCCTGGCCGAGACGCTCGTCGGGTTCGAGAAGCTGTCGGGGCTCATCAACTGCTCGGGCATCAACCCCACTCCCGACACGGTCGCCGAGATCGACCGGTCCGAGTGGCAGCTCACCCTCGATCTCAACCTGACCTCGGTGTGGCGCACGGCCGCGCTCGCGCTGCCGAAGCTCCGGGCGGCCAGGTCCGGAGGGGTGGTTCTGGTCAGCTCCGTCTTCGGGATCCGTACGCCGTCACGACGGGCTGCCTACGGCGTGTCCAAGCACGCGCTGACCGGGCTCGCCCAGGCGATCGCGCAGGAGGAGGAGGGCATCGTCCGGGCCAACGTCGTCGCTCCCGGCCCGATGTGGAGCGAGTCCTCGCGACAGGTCTTCGTCAAGCACGCCCGCAAGGAGGGCGTGACCGTCGACCAGTACATCTCCTACCGGGCCGCGCGCATCCCCGGACACCGGTTCGTGACCGCCGACGCGGTCGCGAAGGTCTGCGTGTTCCTCGCCTCCGACGTCGCCGGTGCGATCAACGGCCAGTGCATCGTCGCCGACGGCGGCGAATACTGAGGCGCGACCCGAAATAATCAATTAACGCGAGTTGCCGAAGATGCGCGGTCGCCTCTGCTTAGGCTTCGCCTAGCGCCTCCACATGTCTTCATTTTCCCTTCTCAGACTGGCGACAACAGTGACCAATTTCTGGCTTGCCATCGATCACGCGGACGACGCGCTGTTCCGCACCCCGGACTCGACCGACATCAGGTCCGGGATCCTCGATCTGGTGGCCACCACCCCTGGCTGGGGCATCGTCGTGCGCCCCACGCAGGGGCACGGCGACGTACGCCGCGAGCTCGCCTGCGCCGGGCTCCCGGACATCGACACCGTCGACGAGCTCGTCGTCCCGCAGCGGACGACGGACGCGGTGAAGATCGGTTTCGACGACCACCAGGTCGGCTGCGCATCGATGGTGCTGGCCCTCCTGGAGCGGCTCCCCGGCTATGACCGGGTCTTCCTCGAGCCGTACTGCGCGACACCGGACTGCCTCGAGGATCTGGCCGCGCTCGCCGCGCGGTCGCGGTGCGGCGGCATCGTGCTCAAGCTCAAGGTCAACGACGAGGGCCTCGCGGCCATCGCACGCGCCGAGATCGGCGGCGCTCCCTGGGTCGCGCGCTCCGACGGGATGGGCTGGGACGACTTCAGCCAGCGGCTCCTGCGGGTCCGAGAACTAGGTGCCCGCGGCGTGATGGTGGGCCGGGCGGTCTGGGGAGACACCGGCGAGGCCGGCCAGGACGTACGCCTGAAGACCATCCGCGAGCGAATGCACACGATCGAACGCACCTTTGCGATTTGACCAGCGCGTGATCCGGTCCGCGAGCCGCAGGGCGACGTACGACCGGATTGGCCCTAGGCTCGGTGACATGCTGACGACGCGCCAGGGGATCCGCCCGCTGCACGCGGGGGATCTCAGCGCGTTCCTCGACCTGACCGCGCAGGATCCGGTGGTCAACGTGTTCGCGGAATACCGGGCGCGCACCACCAACCTCGAGCCGCGCTGGCTCGGCGGTGAGATCTGGGGGCGCTGGGACGGCGGCGACCTGATCGCGGCCTGTCACGTCGGCGCCAACCTGGTCCCCATCCAGGCCACCGAGGAGGATGCGTACGCCTTCGGTGAGCGGGCCCGCAGCCGGATCCGCACCGTCTCGACGATCGTCGGGCGCCAGCCCGCGGTGCGGGCGCTGTGGGGATCGATCGGCGAGTCCTGGGGCACGCCGCGCGACCAGCGCTGGGAGCAGCCCCATCTCGAGCAGCAGCTGCAGAGCATGGTCGAGCCCGACCCGTTCGTACGCCGCACCGTCCGCGCCGACATGGACGCCCTCTATCCGGCGTGCGTGGCGATGTACACCGAAGAGGTCGGGATCTCGCCGGAGACCGGCGGCGGCCGCGACCTCTACCGTGCCCGGGTGCTCCAGCTGATCTCGCGCGGATGGTCTTTTGCCCGGATCGAGGACGGCGAGGTCGTCTTCAAGGCCGAGGTCGCCTGCGCGACCCCCGAGGCCGCCCAGATCCAGGGGGTCTGGGTGCCCGAGCACCGCCGCGGCGAGGGCCTCGCCGCCCGCGGGATGGCCGCGGTCTGCGACATCGTCCGCAGCGAGATCGCCCCACGCGTCTCCCTCTACGTCAACGAGTGGAACGCCCCCGCGCGCCGTGCCTACGAGCGGGCCGGCTTCCTCGAGACGGCCCGCTTCTCCACCATCATGTTCTGAGCTACCCGACGTTTCCGCGGACGGTGCGCTCGCATGCCGCGGCCTCGCAGCGGACCAGCCACGTCTCTCCACTGCTGCCTATGGCGGACCACATCAGGATCCGGGTGTTGGTCTCCCAGGCGAACATCCGCAGCCCGTTGGGGTTGCGGTACGTGGTCAGCAGCGTGCCGCGGAGGCTTCGCCGCCTGACGACGTCGGAGTTGGTCCGGAGCTCGGTCGCGAACCGGGCTCCGTCGGGCGAGAACGACGCCAACTTCTCCTCGCATCCCCGCCACAGCTGGGTGCCGGGCCGGGTGATCGTGGTGACGACCGTGCAGGCGCCGGCCCGGGCCGGGTCCTTGGTGTAGGTCGCCAGCCGGTTGGTGGCAAGACTGCCTGCGTACGCCACCCTGGACGCGATCGTCGTGACTGTTCCGGCCTTCCAGTCCCACACCATCGTGCGCGGGGTGCCGTAGCCACCCACGAGCACCCGGGTGCCGCTGACATCGATCGGATCGGGTCTGGTGGATGCCTTGAAGGTGTGCCGGGCGACGACCGCGCCGGTGGAGGTGTTGCGGACCTGGGCCTGGATCGCGCCGGTGGTCAGCGTCTTCGAGATGAGCAGGTAGCGGCCGTCGACCGAGAGCCTGGCCCTGTCTCCGTAGTACATGGAGACGAGCGTCTTCTGTGGCACCCCGAGCTGCGCTCGGACGATCTCGTCGACGTTGCGGTTCCTGACTCGCAGGATGAAGCCCTTCCCGGACTGACCGAGCAGCTCGAACGAGTCGCCGTCGTCGCCGACGAAGTCGACCGGGACGTCCGTTCCGGTTGCCGGGTCGACTACAGCGACCGACTCGTACGTGGGCCGGTGCACGTAGGGGACGGTCGGGCGTTCGCCGATCGGGAGGGGGAGGGGACGTACGTCGACGTCGGCTGCGGCGGATGCCGGGGAGAGGGCCCCGGGGAGCGAGAGCGCGGTGACAGCCAGGGCCATCCCTACCAGCACGCGGGTGAATGTCGTGTTCATCTGAGTCATCCGTTCCTGAACTTGGTGGCGCGCTCGCAAGCCGCCACCTCGCAGCGCACCAGCCAAGCGTCGCTCCCGTCAGCCGGGTAGGACTCCATCAGGATCCGGGTGTTGGACTCCCATGCGTGCATCCACACCTTGTTGGGGTTTCGGTAGGTGGTCAGCAGCGTGCCGCGGAGGCTGCGGCGCCGGACTACAACCTGGCTCTCGTGGGCGATCGCATCGGTCGCGAAGCGGGCACCGTCGGGCGAGAAGGACGCCACCGCTTCGAGGCAGCTGCGCCACAGTGTGGCGCCCGGGGCGGTGACAGTAGAGACCACCGAGCAGGCGTCGGGCGCGTACGGGTTCTTGGTGTAGGTCGCCAGTCTGTTGGTGGCGAAGCTGCCGGCGTACGCCGCCCGAGCGGCGATCGTCTTGATCGTGCCGGCCTTCCAGTCCCAGATCATCGTGCGCGGGGTGCCGTAGCCACCCACGAGCACCCGGGTGCCGCTGACATCGATCGGATCGGGCTTGGTGGATGCCTTGAATGTGTGCCGGGCGACGACCGCGCCGGTGGTGGTGTTGCGAACCTGGACCTGGATTCCGCCGCTGCTCAGCGTCGCCGTCTTGAGCAGGTAGCGCCTGTCGGCCGACAGCCTGGCCACGTCCTCGTAGTACATGTCCGTGAGGGATCTCTGTGGGACATCGAGCTGCGCCCGGACGATCCGGTCGACGTTGCGGTTGCGGATCCGCAGCACGAACCCGCTCCCGGAGCGGCCCAGGAGTTCGTAGAAATCTAGGTCGTCGCCGACATGTTCCACCGGCGTCTTCGTGCCGGTCGTCGGGTCGACCACCACGACCGACGTGTCCGAGGGCCGGTCGAGGTAGGGAACGGTCGGTCTCTCGCCGACGGGCAGGGGCAGGGGGCGTACATCGACGGTCGGAGCCGCCGCAGAAGCCGGTGACACGAGCGTCACCGGGAGCATGAGAGCAGCAAGGATGGCCGTGGCCAGTGCCGGGATTCGGATACCTCTCATGAAAGTAAAGATGCGCGGGGTGCCGACGGGGTTGCAACGCCAATTCCAACCGGTTCGCGGCAGCGGTCCGGTGCGCCGTACGCTTGCCCGCATGCCCGGAACCACAGCCCGTATGTCACAGCTCTTCGTGCGGACCCTGCGTGAGGATCCCGCCGACGCCGAGGTCGCGAGCCACAAGCTGCTCGTCCGCGCCGGTTACATCCGCCGCGCCGCTCCGGGGATCTACTCCTGGCTGCCGTTGGGCCTGCGCGTGCTCGGCAAGGTCGAGGGGATCATCCGCGAGGAGATGGCCGCGATCGGCGCCCAGGAGGTGCACTTCCCGGCACTGCTGCCCCGTGAGCCCTACGAGGCGACCGGCCGCTGGACGGAGTACGGCGACGGCATCTTCCGGCTCAAGGACCGCAAGGAGGCCGACTACCTGCTCGGGCCCACGCACGAGGAGATGTTCACGCTCTTGGTCAAGGACCTCTACGGCTCCTACAAGGACCTGCCGCTGGCGATCTACCAGATCCAGACGAAGTACCGCGACGAGGCGCGTCCCCGCGCGGGGCTGCTGCGTGGCCGCGAGTTCATCATGAAGGACTCCTACTCCTTCGACTACACCGACCAGGGGCTGTCGGCTGCCTACGACGCCCACCGTGCGGCGTACGTCAAGGTCTTCGACCGCCTCGGGTTCGAGTACGTCATCGTCAAGGCCACCTCCGGCGCGATGGGCGGCTCGGCCTCCGAGGAGTTCCTGGCCGTCTCCGAGGCCGGCGAGGACACGTTCGTACGCTCGCCCGGCGGCTACGCCGCCAACGTCGAGGCGGTCACGACGCTGGCCCCCGAGGCCCTCTCCTACGAGGACGTGCCGGCGGCCCACGCCGAGGACACCCCGGCGACGCCGACGATCCAGACGCTGGTCGACCACCTCAACGAGGCGTTCCCGCGCGAGGACCGTGCCTGGGAGGCCGGCGACACGCTCAAGAACGTGCTGGTCACGCTGCGCCACCCCGACGGCACCGTCGAGCCGCTCGCCATCGGCCTGCCCGGTGACCGCGACGTCGACATCAAGCGCCTCGAGGGCCAGCTGGAGCCGATCGAGGTCGAGCCCATGGACGACGTCGAGCTGAAGAAGCACCCCGAGCTGGTCAAGGGCTACATCGGTCCCGAGGTGCTGGGGGAGGAGTCGGCCTCCGGCATCCGCTACCTGGTCGACCCCCGCGTGGTCACCGGCACCCGTTGGGTCACCGGCGCCAACGTCGATGGCCAGCACGTCATCGACCTGGTCGCCGGCCGCGACTTCACCCCCGACGGCACCATCGAGGCCGCCGAGGTCCGCGAGGGCGACCCGGCTCCCGACGGATCCGGCCCGCTGACGCTGGCCCGCGGCATCGAGATGGGCCACGTCTTCCAGCTCGGCCGCAAGTACGCCGACGCGCTGGGGCTGCAGGTGCTCGACGAGAACGGCAAGCTCGTCACCGTGACCATGGGCTCCTACGGCATCGGCGTCACCCGCGCCGTGGCCGCTGTCGCCGAGGGCACCCTCGACGACATCGGCCTCGCCTGGCCCCGCAACGTCGCACCGTACGACATCCACCTGGTCGCGACCGGGAAGGACGCCGCCGTCTTCGAGGCCGCCGCGACGCTCGCCGGTGAGCTCGAGGCCGCCGGCATCGACGTGCTCTACGACGACCGCCCCAAGGTCTCGCCGGGTGTGAAGTTCAAGGACGCCGAGCTGATCGGCGTCCCGACCATCGTCACCGTGGGCAAGGGCCTGGTCGAGGGCAAGGTCGAGGTCAAGGACCGCCGCAGCGGCGAGAAGACCGAGGTCGCCCTCGCCGACGCCGTCGCTCACCTGGTCGGCGTCGTAGGCAGCTGACTGCAAGAGCGGTGCATGTGTGGGGTTGTTGCACGACCGGCTGGGCGATTCCGGTGCAACTCCCCACATATGCATGGTTCTTGGGAGCATCGCGTGACATGAGCAGCGAGCACCCCGATCTCACCTTCAGGCCCGCGACCGAGGACGACCACGGGCGGGTCCAGGCGCGACTGGGTGAGTGGTGGGACGACTGGGGCGACCCGCACGCGACGATGATGCGCACCCTGATGCTGACCCGGCTGTTCTTCCAGCACTTCAAGGACACCTCGACGATCGTCGAGGACGAGAGCGGAGAGCTGCGGGGGTTCCTGATCGGGTTCATGTCCCAGGACGACCCGCGGGCGGCGTACATCCACTTCGTCGGGATCGATCCACAGCTGCGCGGGACCGGAGTGGGACGGGCGCTCTACGAGCGCTTCTTCGGGCAGGCGCGCGAGCGCGGCGGCGAGGTCGTGCGGACGATCACCGGGCCGCAGAACGCGACGTCGATCCGGTTCCACCGCTCGATGGGGTTCTCCGTGTCCGAGCCGCAGCCCGACTATGACGGTCCGGGGTACGACCGCGTCTGCTTCGAGCGCGTAATCGGGCGTTGATCGCCTCGACGTAGGGCAAGATCGACCCCATGACGGGGGACAGGATTCTCGACCGCGGGCTCCGCCGGCGGGTGGTGAGTGCCGCCGAGGCGGCCGAGCAGATCGCGCCGGGGGAGACCGTTGGTTTCTCGGGGTTCACCGGGGCCGGCCACCCGAAGGCGGTGCCGGCGGCGCTGGCGGAGCGGATGCGAGCGGCGCACGAGCGAGGCGAGGAGTTCCGGGTCCAGGCGTGGACCGGAGCCTCGACGGCGCCCGACCTCGACGGCGTGCTGGCCGGTGCCCACGGCGTCTCCAAGCGGCTGCCCTACAACGGGGACCCGCTGCTGCGGCAGCAGATCAACTCGGGTGAGGTCGAGTACGTCGACGTACATCTGTCCCACGTCGCCCAGCACAGCTGGTTCGGCTTCTACGGCGACCTCGACGTCGCCGTGGTCGAGGTGGCCGCGATCCTGCCCAACGGCCTGCTCGTCCCCACCAGCAGCGTCGGCAACAACAAGACCTGGCTGGAGAACGCGGACAAGGTGATCCTCGAGGTCAACCACTGGCAGCCGCGCGGGTTCGAGGGCTTCCACGACATCTACTACGGCACCCGGCTGCCGCCGCAGCGGGCGCCGATCCAGCTGACCACGCCGATGCAGCGGATCGGCGATCCGTACCTCCGGGTCGATCCCGAGAAGGTCGTCGCCGTCGTCGAGACCGACCAGCCCGACCGCAACTCGCCCCTGCGCCCGATCGACGAGGACAGCCGCGCGATGGCGGACCTCCTCGTGGACTTCCTCCGCCACGAGGTACGCAACGACCGGCTGCACTCGAGCCTGCTGCCGCTCCAAGCCGGCGTCGGCAACGTCGCCAACGCGGTCCTCGCCGGCCTCCAGGACGCCGAGTTCGAGCACCTGACCGCCTACACCGAGACGATCCAGGACGGCCTCCTCGACCTGCTCGACTCGGGCAAGCTGATCGGCGTCTCGTCGACCTCCTTCGGGCTCTCCGAGGAGGGCGCGCAGCGGTTCAACGACGACATCCACCACTACAAGGGCCGGATCCTGCTGCGGCCGCAGGAGATCTCCAACCATCCCGAGGTGGTCCGGCGGCTGGGCCTGATCGCGATCAACGGGATGGTCGAGGCCGACATCTACGGCAACGTGAACTCCACCCACGTCGCCGGCTCCTCGATCGTCAACGGCATCGGCGGCTCGGGCGACTTCGCCCGCAACGCCTACCTCAACTTCTTCGTGTCCGCCTCGACCGCGAAGGGCGGCGCGATCTCGAGCATCGTGCCGTTCGTGAGCCATGTCGACCACACCGAGCACGACGTGCAGGTCGTGATCACCGAGCAGGGTCTGGCGGACCTGCGCGGTATCTCTCCGCGAGCTCGGGCCCGGAAGATCATCGACAACTGTGCCCATCCCGACTACCGCGACCGGCTCGCCGACTACTTCGAGCGGGCCCAGCGGGAGCGTCCCGGCGCGATGCACACACCGCACCTGCTCGGAGAGGCGCTCTCCTGGCACCGCTCCTATGTGGAGACCGGACACATGTGAGTCGGGCGTCGGTATGGTCGTGGCCATGGCGATCGACGCGGTGATCTTCGACTGGGGCGGCACGCTGACGAAGTGGCACGACATCGACTTCCACGCGGAGTCGCTGGCGCTCGCCCAGGCGGTGAGCGGCGCCTGCGACGACGACCACCCGGTCAATGCGACCAGGCTGCACCAGGCCGGGGAGACGATCTGGGCCCGCAGCCGCGACTCCCAGCAGAGCTCGGTGATCGGCGACCTCTTCGACGAGGCCGGGCTCGAGCACGATCCGGAGCTGCTCGACGCCTACTACGAGTTCTGGGAGCCGCACACCCTGACCGACCCCGAGGTCGGGCCGCTGTGGGAGGCGCTCCGCGCCGACGGCGTACGTGTCGGGGTGCTGTCCAACACGATCTGGCCGCGCGCGTGGCACCGCGGGTTCTTCGAGCGCGACGGGGTGCTCGACCTGCTCGACGGCGACGTCTACACCTCCGAGGTGCCTTGGACGAAGCCCGCCGAGGAGGCGTTCCACGCGGCGATGGCCGCCGTGGAGGTCTCGGATCCGTCTCGATGCGTCTACGTGGGCGACAGGCTCTTCGACGATGTGTACGGTGCTCAGAAGGCCGGTCTGCGGGCGATCCACATCCCGCACAGCAATATTCCGAGCAGCCAGTTGGGCCACAGCGAGGGCTCTCCGGACGCGGTCGCACAACGGTTGAGCGACATACACCAGTTGGTTCGCTCCTGGGAATGACGTCGGGAAAAGTTGCAAGTTCTTGCAATGCGATTTTACGGGTCTGGGCCAAGTCTGAGCGGGGATTGCATACTTCTGCAAGAGAGGTACCGCCCCCAGGCGGCTTCTCAGGCCTCGTGTCCAGGCCAAAACCTGGCCCGCGAGCCGCCCGGTCTCGGGAGACATCTCGGGAGTCTCCCGCGCCGGACGGTTCGCGGGCCATCTCGGCTTTTGGCCTCAGGTCCCCGGGAACGCCCGCGGCTTCGCGCCCAGGTCGAGCTGCCGCGCGGCCGCCCGGCAGAGCAGACCGATGAGCAGCGTCCGGTCGGTCCCGGTCGCCTTCGGGGTCAGCGAGAGATAGGTCGCGGTGGTGTCCTGCTCCAGCCGCAGCGCCGCGGCGCCGATGCCGGCCTCCGAGCCGATCCGGCCGGGCAGGTCGTAGACGGCGGAGGGCGCGACCGGCTCGATCCCGGCGGCCACCACGTGCGCGGCCAGCGCCTCGCGGGCGTTCACGTGGTCGTCGTAGGCATCGGTGAGCGCCCGCGCCAGGGCCGGGGAGGACGTCGCCGAGGTGCGCCCGCCCAGGGCACCCAGGACGTAGATCGCGGAGTGCTCGACCGCGAGCGCCGCCTGGACCGCTTCGGTCGAGGCCGAGGTGGCCGTGGTCATGCCAACCCCCGTCCGTGCAGGAGCTGCTGCTGGCCGGCGGCGGCCGAGGCCAGCAGCGTGATCAGCTGCGGGTCCGCCGCGCGCCCGGCCGCGGCGGTGAGCGTGGTGACCAGCGCGAGCTGGCGCTCCTGCCAGCGCCCGGTGGCCGACGCCGCCCTCACGCCCTTGGTCGGCGCCAGCGCCTCGATGTGCACGCGATGGAGCTGCACGAACGCGGACGGGGCGCCCTTGTCGGCGCCGAGGATCTCCGCGACCGTGGCGTCGATCACACTCTGGTCGGGGTTGGCGGGGGCCGGGGGAGTGCTGGGTGGAGGTGCTTTGACAGGATCCAGCATCTCCGAGGCCGAACACGCCGAGGCGGCCAGCGGGGCAACCACGGCGACACCCACAGCGGTGCGCCGCGAGAGCATGCGAAGGGTACGTGCGCTGGCCACGTGAGAAACCCTAACGACACCCGGCGGGAGTCGCGTCAGCGGCTTTCCAACACCGCCGCGCGCTGTTCGAGACACCCGAGGCGTACAGGTATGGTGTCACCAGAAGTACCGCGTGCTCGAAGGCGCATACAACAGGACCGGACAACAGGATGCAGGGGGAGATCGCGTTGAGTGCTGAGCGGAAGGACGCGATCGCGAGTGCCATCGAAAAGGCCCTCGCCGACCCGCTTCTGGCCCTGGGCTTCGACATCGAGGCCGTGGAGATCACGCCGGCCGGCAAGCGCCGGATCCTGCGCGTCGCCGTCGACAAGGACGGCGGGATCACCCATGAGGAGGTCACCGAGGCAACCCGTGAGGTCAACCGGGTCCTCGACGAGTCCGACGTGATGGGCGAGCAGCCCTACACGCTCGAGGTGACCTCGCCCGGTGTCGACCGGCCGCTGACCCTGCCGCGCCACTGGCGCCGCAACAAGGGTCGCATGGTCAAGGTCACCACGACCGACGGCTCCGCGTTCACCGGACGGGTCAAGGAGTCCGACGACGAGCGGGCGAGCCTCGAGGTCAGCGGCAAGCGTCGCGAGGTGGCGTACGCGGACGTGAAGAAGGCGCTTGTGCAGATCGAGTTCAAGCGGATCGACGAGGGGGAGTAGGCCATGGACATCGATATGAGCATCCTGCGGATGCTGGAGCGGGAGCGGGAGATCTCGCTCGATGTGCTCGTCGAGGCGATCGAGCAGGGGCTGCTGACCGCCTACCACAAGACCGCGGGCGCCCACACGAAGGCGCGGGTCGACCTGGACCGCAAGACCGGGCACGTACGCGTGCTGGCCGCCGAGGTCGACGACGAGGGCAACGTCGTCGGGGAGTACGACGACACGCCCGAGGGCTTCGGCCGGATCGCCGCCACCACCGCCAAGCAGATCGTGCTGCAGCGGCTGCGCGACGCCGAGGACGACGTGAAGTTCGGTGAGTTCTCCGGCAAGGAGGGCGACATCCTCTCCGGCGTCATCCAGCAGGGCCGCAACCCCGACGACGTGCTCGTCGACCTGGGCCGGCTCGAGGGCGTCATCCCGCTCTCCGAGCGCGTGCCGGGCGAGGACTACAGCCACGGCACCCGGATCAAGGCGCTCGTGGTCAGCGTGCGCAAGGGCATGCGCGGTCCGCAGATCACCCTCTCGCGCTCCCACCCCAACCTGGTCAAGAAGCTCTTCTCCTTCGAGGTGCCCGAGATCGCCGACGGCACCGTCGAGATCTCCGCGATCGCCCGCGAGGCCGGCCACCGCACCAAGATCGCGGTCAAGTCGACCGTCCCCGGCGTCAACGCCAAGGGCGCCTGCATCGGCCCGATGGGCCAGCGGGTCCGCCAGGTCATGTCCGAGCTGCAGGGCGAGAAGATCGACATCGTCGACTGGTCCGAGGACCCGAAGGTGCTCGTCGCCTCCGCGCTTTCGCCGGCCCGGGTCTCCTCGGTGCAGATCATCGACGAGGCGACCAAGTCGGCCCGTGTCGTGGTGCCCGACTACCAGCTTTCCCTGGCCATCGGCAAGGAGGGGCAGAACGCCCGTCTGGCCGCTCGTCTGACCGGCTGGCGCATCGACATCCGCTCCGACGAGGAGACCCCGGTCGCCTGATCGTGCGTGAGATCGCTCTGACCGACCCCGAGGGCGTCCTGCTGGAGCCCGAGGGGGCCAGCACCGGCGTACTCGTGCTCTCGGGGTCGTCGGGACGGATCGAGACCGACCGCTGCCGGATGCTCGCCTCGCACGGGGTGGCTGCGGCGTCGATCCGCTACTTCGGTGCTCCCGGGCAGCCGGGCGAGGCCCGGCTGATCCCGCTGGAGACGTTCGACGAGGTCCTGGCCGACCTCCACTCCCGCTACCAGCGCCTGGTGGTGCTCGGGACGTCCTGGGGCGCCCAGGCCGCGCTCCTGCTCGGCACCCTGCACCCCGAGATCGACGCGGTGGTCGGGATCTCCCCGACGTACGTCTCCTGGGCGGGCCTGAGCCAGGAGCGGCCGCAGCGGTCCTCGTGGACGCTGCGCGGTGAGCAGGTCCCGTTCGTCCCGTTCGACGACGAGGCGATCGAGGATGCGGTGGAGGAGTCCCGCGGGGAGCTCCCGTCGTTCTGCGAGGCCTACCTCTCGGCCCTGGAGAAGTACGCCGACCGGGTGCCCGCCGCGACCGTCCCGGTCGAGCGCATCGCCGGTGACGTCGTCCTGGTCGCCGGGGGAGACGACGCGCTGTGGCCCTCGGTCCTCTCCGCCGAGGCGGTCCGGCGGCGGCGTACGGCCCATGACCTGGAGACGATCGTGGTCACCCATCCCGATGCCGGCCATCGGGTCGTGCTGCCCGGCGAGCCGGTGCTCCCGCTCAGCCCGCGGCTCGCGTGGGGTGGTTCGGAGGCCGCCGACCGCGAGCTCGGCCTGCGGGCGTGGCCGGAGATCGCCGCCGTCTTGTGATCGCCGCCATCTGCTGAGGACGGGTCACGGAATAAGAACGACCGGTGCCCCGGTTTCGTCTACCGAACCCCGGAAGCGGTAGTGTTAAGGATCGGTGGCACGCCTCGAAGAAACTACGCAGAACGGACCCGTCCGTACGTGCGTGGGTTGCCGGAAGCGGGCCGCCAAGCGCGAGTTGTTGCGGGTGACCGCCGGCTCGGACCGCAACGGCCAGCCGGCCGTGGTGCCCGATCCGACTGCCACCGCACCCGGGCGAGGGGCGCATGTGCACCCCACGCGTGAGTGTTACGAACTCGCGGTGCGCCGGAAGGCGTTCACCAGGGCCCTACGGGCTGAAGGTGGGCTTTCCAGCGTGCCGGTGGAGGAATACCTCGACCCGCGCCAAACACCCACGACCGTCGTCGACGGTCAACCGACCAGGAACTGGAGCAAAAGCTCATGAGCACTCGATGAGTACTTCGCGATGAGCGTGTTCTACAACCACTAACGGTCACAGGTTTCACCCAGGATTTGGGTCTGTGGCCAGAAGGAGAATTGTGGCTAAGACCCGAGTCCACGAACTCGCCAAAGAGTTCGGGGTCGAGAGCAAGTTTGTTCTCGAGAAGTTCAAGGAGATGGGGGAGTTCGTCAAGTCGGCGAGCTCGACCGTCGAGCTGCCTGCGGAGATGCGTTTCCGCAAGGAGATCGGCCCCGGCCTGAAGTCCGGCGGCAATGGTGGTTCCTCGTCCACGGACGAGAAGGCCGCCCCCAAGCCCGGCCCCAAGCCGGCGGCCCCGAAGCCCGCGGCCCCCAAGAAGGCTGCGGACGCGGCGCCCGAGAAGCCTGCTGAGGCGCCCGCGGCGTCCAAGCCTGCTGCGCCCAAGCCCGGCCCGAAGCCCCCGGCCAAGAAGGCCGAGGCTCCGCCGGTCGCCCCCGCGGCGTCCGCCGCGCCGGCCGCTCCCAAGCCCACCCCGAACGCGGCGCCGTCCGGCGACCGTCGTTCGGCCGCGCCCAAGCCGGGTGCTCCCCGGCCTGGTGCCCCCAAGCCCGGCGCTCGTCCGCAGACCCCCGCGGCTCGCGGTGGTGCCGGCGGCGCCGGTGCCGGTCGTCCCGGACCGCGTCCGGTCGGCAAGCCCGGCGCTCCGCGCCCGGGCAACAACCCGTTCTCCTCCAACCAGGGCATGGGGCGTCCGCGTCCCGGCGGCCAGGGTGGCGGCCAGGGTCAAGGTGGCCAGGGCGGTGCCCCGGCCGGCGGCGACCAGCGTCCGCCGCGTCCTGCTGCTGCCCGTGAGGGTGGCCAGGCCGGTGGCCGTCCCGGCATGCCGCGTCCCAACCCGGCGATGATGCCGAAGTCCCCGGCCGCGTTCGGTGCCCGTCCTGGTGGCGGTCCCGGCGGTCGTGCCGGTGCCCCGGGTCGTCCCGGTGGCGGCGGCGGTCGTCCGGGCGCCGGTGGGCGTCCCGGTGGCGGCGGCGGTGCCGGTCGTCCTGGTGGCGGCGGCTTCGGCGGCGGTCCCGGTGGCGGTCGTCCCGGTGCCGGTCGTCCCGGTGGTCGCGGAACGACTCAGGGTGCCTTCGGTCGCCCGGGCGGTCCCTCGCGCCGTGGCCGGAAGTCGAAGCGGGCCCGTCGCCAGGAGTTCGAGGCCATGGAGGCCCCGACCATCGGCGGCATCCGCGTACGCAAGGGCAACGGTGAGACCGTTCGCCTGGCTCGCGGCGCGAGCCTGACCGACTTCGCCGAGAAGATCAACGTCGACCCGGCTCAGCTGGTGCAGATGCTGTTCGGCCTCGGTGAGATGGTCACCGCGACCGAGTCCGTCAACGACGAGACCCTCGAGCTGCTCGGTGAGGAGCTCAACTACATCGTCCAGGTCGTCTCCCCCGAGGACGAGGACCGAGAGCTGCTGGAGTCCTTCGACATCGAGCTCGGCGACGAGGGCGACGAGTCCGACTGGACGGTCCGACCGCCGGTCGTCACCGTCATGGGTCACGTCGACCACGGTAAGACCAAGCTGCTCGACGCCATCCGTGACGCCAACGTCATCGAGGGCGAGGCCGGTGGCATCACCCAGCACATCGGTGCCTACCAGGTCTCGACCGAGGTCGACGGCAACGAGCGCAAGATCACCTTCATCGACACCCCGGGTCACGAGGCGTTCACCGCCATGCGTGCCCGTGGTTCGCAGTCCTCGGACCTCGCGATCCTCGTGGTCGCGGCCGACGACGGTGTGATGCCGCAGACCATCGAGGCGCTCAACCACGCCAAGGCGGCCGGTGTCCCGATCGTGGTCGCGATCAACAAGATCGACAAGCCGGAGGCGGACCCGACCAAGGTCCGTGGCCAGCTGACCGAGTACGGCCTCATCCCCGAGGAGTACGGCGGCGACACGATGTTCGTCGAGATCTCGGCGAAGTCGCGGATCAACATCGAGGGCCTTCTCGAGGCCGTCGTGCTGACCGCCGACGCCTCGCTCGACCTGCAGGCCAACGCCAGCCAGGACGCGCAGGGCATCGTGATCGAGGCTCACCTCGACCGCGGTCGCGGCCCCGTCGCGACCATCCTGGTCCAGCGCGGCACGCTGCGCGTGGGTGAGTCCATCGTCGCCGGCCCGGCCCACGGCCGTGTCCGCGCGATGATCGACGAGTACGGCCACGAGATCACCGAGGCGACCCCGTCGCGTCCGGCGATGGTCCTGGGTCTCTCGGCGGTGCCGGGTGCCGGTCAGAGCTTCCTGGTCGTCGAGGACGACCGGATGGCTCGCCAGATCGCCGAGAAGCGCGAGGCACGCGAGCGTGCCGCGCAGCAGGCCAAGCGCCGCGTACGCCGCACGCTGGAGGACTTCATGGCCTCCATGGAGAAGGGCGAGAGCCAGGAGCTCAACCTCATCCTCAAGGGCGATGTGTCCGGTTCGGTCGAGGCGCTCGAGGACGCACTGGCCAAGATCGACGTGGGCGGCGACGAGGTCTCCATCCGGGTCATCGACCGCGGTGTCGGTGCGATCACCGAGACCAACGTCGACCTGGCTGCTGCCTCCGACGCGATCATCATCGGCTTCAACGTCCGCCCGCAGGGCAAGGCGACGGAGCTGGCCGACCGCGAGGGTGTCGAGATCCGCTACTACTCGGTCATCTACCAGGCGATCGAGGAGATCGAGGCGGCCCTCAAGGGCATGCTCAAGCCGGAGTACGAGGAGAAGGTCCTCGGCAAGGCGGAGATCCGTGCGATCTTCCGCTCGTCGAAGGCCGGAAACATCGCCGGTTGTATGGTCACCGAGGGCCTCATCCGCCGCAACGCCAAGGTTCGCGTCCTGCGCGACGGCGCCGTGGTGGCCGACAACCTCGACCTGGCCTCGCTGCGCCGCGAGAAGGACGACGCCTCCGAGGTCCGCGAGGGCTTCGAGTGCGGTCTGGTCCTGAAGAACTTCCAGGACATCAAGGAAGGCGACTTCGTCGAAGCCTTCGAGATGGTGGAGATTCCCCGAGGCTGATCAAGCAAGCCTCTGACGTTGGCCGGGTCGCAGTCGCGGCCCGGCCAACGTCTCGATTTACTTCGATTATTTGAGAGAGTGTGAACATGAGTAGCCCACGGGTTCGCCGCATCGCTGACCGGATCAAGGTGATCGTCGCTCAGATGCTGGAGAGGCGGATCAAGGATCCGCGGATCGGGTTCGTCACCGTCACCGACGTACGCGTGACCGGCGACAGCCAGCAGGCGACGATCTTCTACACGGTGCTGGGCGCCGACTCGGAGGCCGAGCTGGCCGGCACGGCGGCCGCGCTGGAGTCGGCCAAGGGGCTGATCCGCTCCGAGGTCGCCAAGCAGCTCGGCACCCGCACCGCGCCGACGCTGGAGTTCATCCACGACGCGCTGCCGGAGACCGCCCGCCACCTCGACGACGTGCTCGCGCGCGCCAAGGCACAAGACGACGCGGTCGCCGCTTCACGCGGGGAGACCTACGCAGGCGAGGCCGACCCCTACAAGAAGCCTCGCGAGATCGAGGACGAGTGGGACGAGGACGACGAGGAGTGAGCGCACTGTCTGGGCTCGTCATCGTCGACAAGCCTGGCGGGGTCACCTCCCACGACGTCGTCGCGCGCGTTCGGCGCCTGGCCGGCACCCGCAAGGTCGGGCATGCCGGCACCCTGGATCCGATGGCCACCGGCGTACTCGTGCTGGGGGTGGAGCGCGCCACCCGGCTCCTCGGCCACCTGATGCTGACCGAGAAGGCCTATGCGGCGACGGTGCGGCTGGGGGTCTCGACGACCACGGACGACGCCGAGGGCGAGGTCGTGGAGACCCGCTCGGCCGCGGGCATCGAGGAGGAGCGCGTACGCAGCGCCTTCGCCACCCAGGTCGGCGACATCCTCCAGGTGCCGACCGCGGTCTCGGCGATCAAGGTCGACGGGAAGCGTGCCTACCAGCGCGTACGCGACGGGGAGCAGGTCGAGCTGAAGGCCCGGCCGGTCACGGTGCACGAGCTCACCGTCGGCGAGCTCCGGCGCGAGGGGGACGTGGTCGATGTCGACATCTGCGTCCGGTGCTCCTCGGGCACCTATATCCGAGCGATCGCCCGCGACGTCGGTGCGGCGCTCGGGGTCGGTGGCCACCTGACGATGCTGCGCCGCACGGCGGTCGGGCCCTACGACCTCGACGTCGCCAGGACCCTCGACCAGCTCGGTGACGACTTCGCCGTGCTGCCGCTGGCCGACGCGGCCCGCGCCGCGTTCACCTGCTACGACCTCTCCGAGGAGCAGGCCAGCGACGTCCGCTTCGGGCGGAAGCTGAGGATCGACGTCGACGGACTCACCGCCGTCTTCGCGCCCGACGGTGAGTTCTTGGCGCTCTACGAGCCGGTCGCTCCGGGGATAGCCAAGGCGAGCGCCGTCTTCGTGGGATGAACGGGTAAAGCCTGCGAGGATGACCCTCTTGTGAAGCAGAACGGATCGGCCGAGACTCTACGGCTCACTGACTCCTGGTTCCGGCACCACGGGCTCACCTACTTCGTCCCGGAGGAGCGCGTCGCGGTGCGAGCGGCGATGCGGCCGCGGCGTATGGTCCGGGTCGGCCTGGTGGTCGTGATCGTCGCGGTGGCGGCAGGGGTGGCATTGGCCTGGGTGACCGGCGACGTCGGGACCGGGCCGGCGCTGCTGCTGACCCTGGGCGGCGCCGCTGCCGGGTGGTACGCGCTGACCGCGATGCGGTTCCGGCCGATCCTGGTGTGGGCGATGGGGCGTACGTTCGGATCGTTGCACCGGCTGCTGCCGATGGCCCTGCGCGCGCTGCCGCTGCTGCTTCTCTTCATGACCTTCCTCTTCATCAACGCCGAGGTCTGGGAGATGTCGGCCAACCTTCACCCGGGTGCGTTGTGGCTGGTCACGCTGCTGTTCGGTGGGTCGGCGGTGGCGTTCCTCCTGGTCCGGCTGCCCGAGGAGGTCGACCGGATCGACGATGACGTGGATGCCGCGTTCCTCCACCGCACCTGCGCGCGTACACCGCTGGAGGCCGCGTGCGCGGAGCTCGTCGCGGAGGCCCGCGACGAGGGGAGCACCGACCCGGCGGAGTATGCCCAGGTGACCGGCTTCGAGCGCTGGAACCTGGTGCTCGCCCTGCTCGTCATCCAGGCGACGCAGGTCGTGCTGATCGCGCTCGCGGTCTTCGCGTTCTTCCTTGTCTTCGGGTCGATCGTGATGACCGACGGCGTCCAGCTGGGCTGGACCGGGGAGCAGTCGCTGCACAACCTGCCCTGGCTGCCCAACGTGTCGGCCGAGCTGGTCAAGGTCGCCCTGTTCCTCTCCGCCTTCTCCGCGCTCTACGTCACGGTCTCGACGGTCACCGACGAGACCTACCGTAAGCAGTTCTTCGGCACGGTGCTGCGCGAGATCGAACGGGCGGTCGGGATGCGCGCGGTCTACCTCGCCCTCCGTGCCCGAGAGTCGGCCCAGGTCCGATCCCAGTGAGCAACCACGGATATTCTGTCCGGGTGTTGTGGCGAAGTCTGACTGAGGTGCCATCCGGTCTGGGCCGTACGGCCGTCGTGATCGGCAACTTCGACGGTGTCCATCTCGGGCACCAGCATGTGCTGCGCCGGGGGCGCGAGGTGGCGGACGCCAAGGACCTCACCCTGGTGGCGGTCACCTTCGACCCCCACCCGATGGCGGTGCTGCGGCCCGAGCACGCCCCCGGTGTGCTCACCACGATGGAGGAGCGCGCCGAGCTGCTGCTCGGGGCCGGTGCCGACGCCGTGCTCGCGCTGCCGTTCGACATGGAGATGGCCAACTGGTCACCCGACGACTTCGCCCGGCGCGTGCTCGTCGACGCGCTGCACGCCGAGGCGTGCGTGGTCGGCGCCAACTTCCGCTACGGCTGCAAGGCCGCCGGCGACGTGGCCGACCTGGTCGCCTACGGCAAGATCCACGACTTCTCCGCCGAGGGGATCCCGCTCGACGGCGGACCCCAGGTGTGGTCCTCGACCTACATCCGTACGTGTCTGGCGACCGGTGACGTCACCGGAGCCGCTGAGGCCCTGGGCCGTCCCTACTCGGTGCGTGGCGTCGTCGTGAAGGGCGACCAGCGTGGCCGCGAGCTCGGCTTCCCGACGGCCAACGTGCCCACCGACTCGCTGACCGCGGTGCCGCCCGACGGCATCTACGCGGGCTGGCTGACCCGGCGCGACACCGGCGAGCGGTTCCCCGCCGCCATCTCGGTCGGCACCAACCCCACCTTCGAGGGCGTGGTCGGGCGCCGCGTCGAGTCCTACGTGCTCGACCGCGACGACCTCGAGCTCTACGGCGTCGAGGTCGAGGTCGCCTTCGTGGAGCGGCTGCGCGGCATGGTCGCCTTCGAGGGGATCGACGCGCTCGTCGAGCAGATGCGCGCCGACGTGGTGCGGGCCCGCGGCATCCTTCAACAAGGTCTTACCGAGCCGTAGACCCCGCGGCCTGTTCAGCGGGGTCCAGGTGCGGTTCAATTGTCGGTTATGGATCCCCACTCCACCCCAACGTCCGTCTACGAGACCGAGGTCGAGGCCGAGCGCCCCCGCGGCGGCATCCCGGCGTTCCTCAACGCGGTCCTGGTCACCGGTGGTCTCTGGGCGCTGCAGTTCCTCTCCGGCTCCGCGCCGTTCTCGACGTGGATCGAGGAGAACGGCAGCGAATCGGCCGGCTGGGTGGCCGCGCTGCTCGGTGACCGGCTCACCTACTTCGGCGACGGCTCCTTCAGCGGGCTCTTCTCCGGTGACGACCTGGGCCGCTCGGCCGTCCTCACCGGGACCGTCTTCGTGCTCACCTGGCTGATCACCTGGCTCAGCACCATCGGCATCTGGCCGCGGGCGTTCTGGCCGGTCTTCCTCGGCTGCTGGTTCGCCGCGATCGTGGCCACCGCGGCGGGGCAGGTCACCGGGAGTCTCTACTCCTACCTCACCGGCGGCTCCGACCTGTTCGTGGCCACGCTCGGTGACGCGCTCGAGCTGGGTGCTGCGTACGGGCTGACCTACGGGTGGGCGACCGGGCTCCTGATCGCGCTGATCTGGCTGGCGATCCCGGGCAAGAGCGACGAGGTGGAGGAGTACACGCCGATGTCGTCGCTGATCTCCGGAGGCGGCTCGGGTGGTGGGCCCGGGGGAGCGCCCGGCGGCTACGGCCAGCAGCTGCGTACGAGCGTCGCGGTGCCGACCGCGCAGACCAGCCTCGCCCGGGTGGCCACCGGCCAGCCGACCCAACCGGTCCAGGTGCGCACCTTCACCGGTCCGGCACGCGGCCAGGGCCCGGCCGGCGACACGGCCGCCTGGAAGGACTTCGTCCGCGACGTCCGCGGCCGCTCCTAGAGGACTGCAGCAGGACCGGCGCCGCCGAGCATCTCGGCGGCGCGCGGTGCAATGCTCTGGCAAGTAGTGCGCACTGCGTAGTAGTGTGCCAAACATGGATACCACCCAGCTGCTCAAAGGGGTGCTCGACCTGACCGTCCTCGCCGTCGTCGACGGTGAGGACGCGTACGGCTATGACATCGTCCGCAAGCTCCGCGACAGCGGGCTCACGGACGTCGGCGACGCGTCGGTCTACGGCACCCTGCGGCGGCTGTACGCCGCCGGCGCCCTGACCTCCTACGTCGTCCCGTCGGAGTCCGGTCCGCACCGCAAGTACTACGGCATCACACCTGCCGGGCAAGGCCAGCTCAAGCAGCAGAGCGAGGACTGGTCCCGCTTCTCCATCACCGTCACCGAGATCTTGCAAGGGGCACGCGCATGACGACCACAGATGCCGAGCCGAACGTCGCGCCGGAGGTGCGGCTCTTCCTGGCTCGCGTACGCCGCGAGCTCGACGACCTCGACCCGGAGGTGCTCAGCGACATCACCGACGGGCTCGAGGCCGACTTCACCGAGCTGGTCGCCGAGCGCGGGCCCGATGCGCTCGGAGACCCGGTCGAGTACGCCAAGGAGCTGCGGGCGGCAGCGGGCATCCCGGTGGGTGTGAGGGCGCCTCGGGGGCTCGCGGAGCGGGTCGACGGGCTCCTGGACGCCGGCCACGACCGCTTCGACGCGGCGGTCGCCAAGGCCGGTGAGCTGGTGCGTACGGACCTGGGGCCGGTGGTCGCCTGGCTGCGGCCGCTGTGGTGGATCGTGCGCGCCTGGGCCGCGGTCTGGCTGGTCTCGGCGTTCTTCGGGTGGGGCATGTCGAGCGCTGCGGGGGTGGTGCTCCTTATCGTCGCAGTGGCGCTCAGCATGTTCATCGGCGCCGGTCGGGTCTGGCCCGGTGGCGGGCGGGGGACCGGCGCACGTGTCGTGCTCGTGGGCCTGAACACGTTCGCCGCGTTCGTGCTCTTCATGACCTGGGCGAGCGGGGGCGGCGGCACCGACTACGACCGCGGCTGGAGCGACGGCTACAACGAGGCCGGTGCCGGTGGCGGCTACGCCGCGCCGATCGACGAGCAGGCGGGGGTCTACTCCGGCGGGAAGTGGGTCAGCAACATCTACCCGTACGACGCTTCGGGCAAGCCGCTGACCGGCGTCCAGCTCTTCGACCAGGAGGGGAAGCCGATCGACGTGGTCACTCAGCCCGACTGCACCTCGACGACCGCCGCCCCGCTCCCGGCGCTCACCGATGCCGAGGCCGACATGGCCGAGGTCGTGTGCACCGACGAGATGACCGGCGAGCCGCTGCAGCCGCGGATCCTCTACCCATGGTCCAACGGTGCGGCGCAGCTCTACAACGTCTTCCCGCTGCCCAGCCGGGTCCAGCCCGGCACCGCGCTCGACCCGAACGCGTTCGCGGACGGGAGCCAGGACGCACCGGCGATCCAGGAGCCGCCGCTGGCGACCGTACCGAAGGCGTCGCTTCCCGGGATCGCGACGAGCTCGCCGAGCGCCTCGCCAAGTGCCTCACCGAGCGCCTCACCGAGCGCTGCTGAGAAGCCATGAGCTGATCGATGCAACCGAACCCGGCTCCACAGCGTCGAACCCAGTGGCGGAAGAGTCGAGGGGGAGAGCGATGAAGTTCTGGTGGAGGTTGCGCCGGCTGGTGGCGCGTCTCGTGCTCGTGGCCTGATCCGGCGGCGATTCGGGGCGTACGCCGGCTCGCTGTTAATCTTCTCGGGTTGTCGGCCCATGGGGGTCGGCGGCTCAAGCCGTGAAATCGGCCGCGGACCAAGAGTGCCCCGGTGAACAGGCCCGGGCGCGCCGCGCAACGAGTAGGCCCACGGGCCGGAAGGGAGCCTTCGCATGGCAGTTGGAACTGACGCGGAGACCAAGAAGAAGATCATCGCCGAGTACGCCACGGTCGAGGGTGACACCGGTTCGCCGGAGGTGCAGATCGCGCTGCTGTCGCACCGCATCTCCCACCTGACCGACCACCTCAAGGAGCACAAGCACGACCACCACAGCCGTCGTGGTCTGCTGCTGCTCGTCGGCCAGCGCCGCCGCCTTCTCAACTACCTTCAGAAGAAGGACATCGAGCGCTACCGCTCGATCATCGAGAAGCTCGGCCTTCGTCGTTGATCTCCTGATCTTCGTAGCGGCGGGCCGCCCCCATTGGGGGCGGCCCGTTCGCCTGTTTTAGGGAAGGTTGGGCCAGAGCGGGCATTCCTGATCGTTCTCGGGTGAATCAGGCGCAGTGTAGAGACCGTGCATCGACAGATCGCAGGCAAGCTGACCGGGCCCAGGACGAAGTACGTCGTCGTGGTGTTCTGGCTGCTCGCCGTGGTCGCTCTCGGCGGTTTCGCCGGGAAGCTGACCGAGGTGCAGAACAACGAGGCCAGCTCCTGGCTGCCGGCGTCGGCGGAGTCGACCCGGGGTTTCGAGAGCATGAGCCCCTTCCAGAGCCCCAACGCGATCCCCACCACCCTCGTCTACACCTCGACCACCGTCACCGGAGCCGACCTGGCCGAGGTCGCCTCGGGTGACATCGCCGCACTCGGCGAGCTCGACGGCGTCGAGGGCGAGATCGAGCCGCCGCTGCTGTCCCGGGACGGCGAGGTCGCCCAGGTCACGGTGACCTTCGACCTCGGCTCGGACGGCTGGAACAAGATGCCGGGCATCGTCGACGACATCCGCGAGATCGCCGACCATGACGACGTACGCCTGCATGTCACCGGTCAGGGCGGCTCCGCGGCCGACGCCGCGGAGGCGTTCGGCGGCATCGACACGACGCTGCTGCTGGCCGCGCTCGCGGTTGTCGTGGTCATCTTGTTGTTCGTCTATCGCAGCCCGGTGCTCTGGCTCTTCCCGATCGTCTCGGTGGTGGTCGGCCTGGGTGTGACGATGGGCCTGGTCTACTTCCTGGCGAAGGAGGCAGGGCTGACCGTCAACGGCCAGAGCCAGGCCATCTTGAGCATCCTGGCGATCGGCGCCGGCACCGACTACGCCCTGCTGCTGGTCTCCCGCTACCGCGAGGAGCTGCGCAACTTCGAGGACCGCCACGACGCGATGGCGCATGCCCTGCACCGCGCCGCTCCGGCGATCCTCGCCAGCGCCGTGACCGTCATCTTGGCGATGCTCTGCCTGACCGTCGCGGAGATGAACTCGACCGCCGGGATGGGGCCGGTCGTCGCCGTCGGGATCGGGGTGACCTACCTGGTGATGGTCACCCTGCTGCCCGCCCTGCTGGTCATCTGCGGCCGGTGGGTCTTCTGGCCGATGCGGCCGGCGTATAGATCGGCGGAGCCGACCGAGACCGGCCTGTGGGCGAAGGTGGGCGCGATGGTCTCGGTCCGCCCGCGCGTGGTCTGGATCGTCACGACCGGCATCCTGCTGATCGCCTGCCTCGGTCTGCTGCGGCTCGATGCCAACGGGCTGGCCTCGGACGAGACCTACACGAAGGAGTTCGACTCGATCACCGGCCAGCAGGTGCTGGTCGACCACGACATGGCCGACCAGTCCAACCAGCTGCTCGTGGTCGCGGACTCGGCAGCGCAGGGGCAGGTGCAGCAGGCGCTTGACGGGGTCGAGGGGCTGGTGCCCACCGAGACCCCGGCAGGGGAGATGAAGGGCTTCCCGCTCGGCCCGCCGCAGGACGGTGTCGTCGCGATCGCAGCGGTGGTCGACGCGGACGTGACCTCGCCCGAGGCGTACGACATCGTGGATTCGGCGCGTTCGGCCGTGCACGGCGTGGACGGCTCCGGCGCGCTGGTCACCGGCACCTCGGCGATGATGCTCGACACCCTCGAGGCCAGTCAGCGTGACAACCTGGTGATCATCCCGATCGTCCTGGTGGTCGTGCTGCTGGTGTTGATGGTGCTCCTGCGGGCCGTGGTCGCGCCGTTGATCCTGCTCGGCACGGTGATCCTCTCGTTCGGGGCGGCACTCGGCATCTCGGTGCTGCTCTTCGAGTTCGTCTTCGGCTTCGCCGGCGCGGACCCGGGGTTCCCGCTGTTCGCCTTCGTGTTCCTGGTCGCGCTGGGCATCGACTACAACATCTTCCTGATGACCAGGGTGCGCGAGGAGGCGCAGGTCCGCGGCACCTGGGAAGGGTCGCTCGTCGCCCTGACCTCGACCGGTGGCGTGATCACCTCGGCGGGCGTCGTCCTCGCCGCGACGTTCCTGGTGCTCGGCTCGCTGCCGATGGTCTTCCTGGCCGAGATCGGGGTGACCGTCGCGCTGGGGGTCATGCTCGACACGATGATCGTCCGGTCGATCCTGGTCACCGCCATCAATCTCGATGCCGGCGACCGGATCTGGTGGCCGAGTCGACTGGCGAAACCCAAACAACAGTAAGTTGGTCATGTTAATATTCAGGCATGACGTCCCCAGGTCTGAACCGACGCACCTTCCTCACCACCGCGGCGCTCGGGGCTGCAGCGGTGGGCACCACGCAGGTCACTGACGCGGTGAGGGCAGGTGCCGCAGCGGGTGCTCCCGCGATCCTCAAGCCGCTGCCCGTCGAGCGGTTCATCGACTACGGCACCAACGCCGAGACCCGCTGGGACTCGGTCGACCCGCGTCGCTACCTGACCCCGCAGGCCGACCTGTTCGTGCGCAACCACACCGCGACCCCGCGGATCGACCCGGAGACGTACGAGCTGGAGATCTTCGGCGACGGGCTGCGTGAGCCCGCCGGCGTCAGGCTGAGCCTCGACGACCTCAAGGCCTTCCGGCACGTCGAGACGACCTCGGTGCACGAGTGCACCGGCAACGGCCGCAGCTTCTTCACCACCCAGCAGGGCCAGGAGGTCAGCGGCACCAGGTGGACGCTGGGTGCGGTGGGTGCGGTCCGCTGGAAGGGCGTACGCCTGGCGGACGTCCTGACCGCCGTCGGCATCCGTCGGGACGCGGTCTCGGTGCAGGCGAGCGGGCTCGATTCCGACTACGTGGACAAGGGCGTCGACCACGGCCGGGTGCGGCGCCCGTTCCCGATCGAGAAGGCGCTCGACGACGCCCTGCTCGTCTGGGGCGCCAACGGTGAGGCCCTGCTGCCCGACCACGGCTTTCCGCTGCGGCTGCTGCTGCCCGGCTGGATCGGCATCGCGAGCATCAAGTGGCTGGGCTCGCTGGAGGTGTCGACAAGTGTGCTGACCTCGCCGTGGGACACCACGTGGTACAACGTCGACGGCCCGCTCACCGTCAACCCGGTCCGCTCCGCCCTCGAGCTCGAGTGGAACGCCGAGATCCCGGCCGGTGACCGGATCGTGCTGAGCGGCCGCTCCTGGTCCGGCGCCGCGCCGATCGCGCGCGTCGAGATCAGCACCGACGGGGGAGCGACGTGGGCGCGCGCGATCCAGCACGCGCCTGGCCGCCCCACCGGCGGCCACGGCCTCGGCTGGGCGCAGTGGGACCACACCTGGCGCAACCCCGAGCCGGGGGCGTACGAGATCCTCGTGCGGGCCACGGATCGGGCCGGCCGCACCCAGCCCGACGTCGCCGCCCACAACCCCGGCGGCTACTTCTTCGACGCCGTCGTACGCCACCCCGTCACCGTCGTGTGATGCCCCGCCGGAGGCGCGCGCATGCCTCCGTTCCGCATTTCGGGCAGGGGACGGATAGGCTGAGCGATGAGTGCTAGCGCAGCCGCGCAGGCGCTCGGAAAACGAAACACATCACCAGGAGCGGCCCGCCCGTCCGGCTCGGTCCTCGGTAGTGATTCCCAGGTCCGTCGCGGACCTGAGGGTCTCGATCGAAGACCGGCCCCGTGCACAACGAGTGCACACGCCCGGCGCGGGGGCGCTCCAAGACCTAGACAAGGACGAATCCTTGACTGAACCAGTCATCACTGCCGTCGAGACGACCATCGACAACGGCAAGTTCGGCACCCGCACCGTCAAGTTCGAGACCGGGCTGCTCGCCCGGCAGGCCGCGGGTTCCGTGACCGCCTACCTCGACGACGAGACGATGCTGCTCTCGGCGACCACCGCCTCCAAGCAGCCGAAGGACCACTTCGACTTCTTCCCGCTCACCATCGACGTCGAGGAGCGGATGTACGCCGCGGGCAAGATCCCCGGCTCGTTCTTCCGTTCCGAGGGCCGCCCGGGCGAGGACGCGATCCTCACCTGCCGCCTGATCGACCGCCCGCTGCGCCCGACCTTCAAGAAGGGTCTGCGCAACGAGGTCCAGGTCGTCATCACCGTCATGGCGCTCGACCCCGACCAGCCCTACGACGTGCTCGCGATCAACGCCGCGTCGATGTCCACCCAGCTCTCCGGCCTGCCGTTCTCCGGCCCGGTCGGCGGCGTGCGTGTCGCTCTGATCGAGGGCCAGTGGGTCGCCTTCCCGACCCACAGCCAGCTCGAGCACGCCGTCTTCGACATGGTCGTCGCCGGCCGCGTCACCGAGACCGGCGACGTCGCCATCATGATGGTCGAGGCCGAGGCCACCGAGGTCGCGTGGGAGCTCGTCCAGTCCGGCACCCAGGCGCCGACCGAGCCGATCGTCGCCGGTGGTCTTGACGCTGCCAAGCCGTTCATCAAGCAGCTGGTCGAGGCTCAGGCCGAGCTGGCCAAGCAGGCCGCCAAGCCGGTCCAGGACTTCCCGATCTTCCTGGACTTCCAGGACGACGTCTACGAGGCCGTCGAGGCCACCGTCGGCGCCGACGTGACCGACCTCTACACCGTCGGTGGCAAGCGCGAGCGCACGCTCGGCAAGCAGGAGCGCGACGAAGAGGCCGACCGGATCAAGGTTGCGCTGCTCGAGAAGCTCGGCGCCCAGTTCGAGGGCCGCGAGGGCGAGATCGGCGCTGCCTTCCGTGCGCTGACCAAGAAGGCCATCCGCGAGCAGGTCCTGCGCGACAAGGTCCGCATCGACGGTCGCGGCCTGGCCGACATCCGTCCGCTGCACGCCGAGGTCGGCGTGATCCCGCGGGTCCACGGCTCGGCGCTGTTCGAGCGCGGCGAGACCCAGATCCTGGGCGTCACCACCCTCGACATGCTCAAGATGGAGCAGCAGCTCGACACGCTCTCCCCGGAGAAGCACCGTCGCTACATGCACAAGTACGTCTTCCCGCCGTTCTCCACCGGCGAGACCGGCCGCGTGGGCTCGCCCAAGCGCCGCGAGGTCGGCCACGGCGCCCTGGCGCGTCGCGCGCTCCTGCCGGTGCTCCCGGGCCGCGAGGAGTTCCCCTACGCGATCCGCCAGCTCTCCGAGGCGATGGGCTCCAACGGCTCCACCTCGATGGGCTCGGTCTGCGCCTCGACGATGTCGCTGCTGCAGGCCGGTGTCCCGCTGAAGGCCCCGGTCGCCGGCATCGCGATGGGTCTGATCTCCGGTGAGATCGACGGCGAGACGAAGTACGTCGCGCTCACCGACATCCTCGGTGCCGAGGACGCCTTCGGCGACATGGACTTCAAGGTCGCCGGCACCCCGGAGTTCGTGACCGCGCTGCAGCTCGACACCAAGCTCGACGGCATCCCGGCCGAGGTCCTCGCGCAGGCCCTCAACCAGGCCAAGGACGCCCGCATGTCGATCCTCGAGGTGATGTCCGAGGCGATCTCCACCCCGGACGAGATGGCCCCGACCGCTCCGCGGATCATCACCGTGAAGGTCCCCGTGGACAAGATCGGCGAGGTCATCGGCCCGAAGGGCAAGGTGATCAACCAGATCCAGGAGGACACCGGCGCCCAGATCTCCATCGAGGACGACGGCACGGTGCTCATCGGTGCGACCGACGGCAACGCCGCCGAGGCCGCCCGTGCGGCGGTCAACGCGATCGCCAACCCGACCATGCCCGAGGTCGGCGAGCGCTACCTCGGCACGGTCGTGAAGACGACCAACTTCGGCGCCTTCGTCGCCCTGCTCCCGGGCAAGGACGGCCTGCTCCACATCACCAAGCTGCGTGCCCTCAACGGCGGCAAGCGGGTGGAGTCGGTCGAGGACGTCGTCGAGGTCGGCCAGAAGATCCAGGTCGAGATCGCCGAGATCGACGACCGCGGCAAGCTCTCGCTGGCCCCGGTCCTCGAGGAGGAGGCTCCTTCCGAGGAGGCTCCTGCGGAGACCGCCACCGAGGCCGCAGACGAGGAGTGACCTTGGCGTCACGCAGCATCCGGGGGACCGGTCGACACGCAGGTGTCGGCCGGTCCTCCGGCTATAACCAGGAGCCCGGCACCACCGTCACGCTCGAGCAGACCGAGGTCAACGGCGCGGTGACGTCGCTGGTACGCCGCACGGTCCATCCCTCGGGCCTGCGGATCGTGACCGAGCAGATGGCGGGGGTCCGTTCGGCCGCCGTCGGCGTCTTCATCGGTGTCGGGTCCCGGGACGAGACCGCGCGTCAGCACGGCTGCTCCCACTTCCTCGAGCATCTGCTTTTCAAGGGCACCCCGTCGCGTACCGCCTTGGAGATCTCCTCCTCGATGGACCGCGTCGGTGGGGAGTTCAACGCCTACACCGCCAAGGAGTACACCTGCTTCCACGCGCGGGTGCTCGACGTCGACCTGCCCCTCGCCATCGACGTCGTGGGCGACATGCTGACCTCCTCGCTGATCACGGCCGAGGACGTGGAGGCCGAGCGGGACGTGATCCTCGACGAGATCGCGATGCACGACGACGACCCCGACGACGTGATCCACAACCTCGTCTCCGCGCAGGCGTGGGGTGCCGAGACGCCGCTCGGACGGGGCATCGCCGGCACGGAGGCCTCGATCTCCGCGCTGACCCGTGAGGAGATCAACGACTTCTACCGGGCGCACTACGTGGCGCCCCGGATGGTCGTCTCGGTCGCCGGCAACCTGGATCACGACGAGGTCGTGGCGATGGTGGAGAAGGCGTTCTCCGGCTCGGGGTTCCTCGCCGGGTCGGCGGCACCGGTGGCGCCGCGGGAGGGGTCGCCGCTCGAGGTCGCGCCCGGGCAGGTCAGCGCGCAGCGGCCGCTGGAGCAGGTCAACGTCGTCCTGGCCCGCGAGGGTCTGCAGCGAGGCGACGACCGGCGCTTCGCCTTCGAGGTGGTCAACACCGCCGTCGGCGGCGCGACCTCCTCACGGCTCTTCCAGGAGGTCCGCGAGCACCGCGGCCTGGCCTACTCGGTCTACTCCTACGCCTACAGCCACGCCGAGACGGGCCTCTTCGGGGTCCAGGTCGGCTGCCTGCCGGCCAAACTCGACGAGGTCCTCGAGGTCGTACGCTCCGAGCTTGCGACCGTCGCCCGCGACGGCATCACCGCCGAGGAGCTCGAGCTCGGCAAGGGCCAGCTGCGTGGCGGCCTCGTGCTGGGCCTGGAGGACTCGGCCTCCCGGATGTCCCGCATCGGCCGCGCCGAGCTGGTCCACCGCGAGCTCTACTCGATCGACGAGGTGCTGGCACGGATCGACGCGGTCACCCTCGAGGAGTGCCGTGAGGTCGCGGCCGAGATCCTGACGCGCCCGGAGATCCTCGCGGTGGTCGGACCCGCCTGACGCCGAGTCGGCTCGTTCTGACCGGATTTCCTGCCGAGTCGGCTCGTCATGACGAGCCGACTCCGCGCTTCGCGCGGTTACTCCTTCGCTCGGCGCGAGCGGACGAGCAAGCTCGCCGCTCGACCTCACTCCAGTCGTCTCGGCGTGATTTGGTGTCAGGACGAGTCGACTCGGCGTGATTTGGTGTCAGGACGAGCCGACTCGGCGTGATTTGGTGTCAGGACGAGCCGACTCGGCGTGATTTGGGTCAGCGCTTGCCGATGATCCCGACGGCGGCGGGGACCTTGGAGTCGACGATGGAGACGCGGAAGCCGGCGTCGGCCAGGGCCTTGCTCGACTTCTCGATGATCTCGGGAACCTGCTCGCGCTGGGTGGCCTCGTAGAAGAGGTTGACGGTGCCGCCGGGCAGCACGCGCTCATGGAGCAGCGCGATCTCGGCGGATGCGTCACGCACCCAGAACAGGTTGACGTTGAACGCGAAGACCTTCGTCAGCCGCTTGACCGGGACCCGCAGCGTCGCGAGGTCGATCTGGCGGACGGTGAGGCGGCCTGCCTCCAGGTACTTCGCGCAACGTCGCTTCGTACGATCGACACCCGACTCCGAGCGGTCGATCGCAAACAGTTTTCCGGTCTCCAGCCGGCTACAGATCAGCTCGGCACCAGCCCCCGGGCCACAGCCGATCTCAAGGACATGATCGTTCGGTTGAATGTCCATGAAATCAACGGCCCAACGGATCCGAGCAGGGATCGTCTGCACCACCATGGGTCCAAGACTGCCAGATCCTCCTTCGGTTCCGCGCACAGCCCCTTCGACAAGCTCAGGACGAGCCTCGCAAATTGTTCACCGGATGGTGGTCGATCGTTGCTGGAGCGTGATCGATAAGGTGTGGCCTCATGACTAAGGTGGCTGTTCTCGGTGCACGTGGCAAGCTCGGTTCGGCGGTCTGCGATGCCGTCGATTCCGCCGACGACCTCGAGCTCGTCGCCAGGATCGGTCGTGGCGACGCGCTGTCGGCGATCACCGACGCCGGGGCCGAGGTGGCCGTCGACGTCACCACGCTCGAGGCGGTGATGGGCAACACGGAGTTCTGCCTGTCCCACGGCGTGCACACGGTGATCGGCACCTCGGGCTTCGGGCCCGACCGGGTCGAGCAGCTCGAGACCTGGCTCGCGAAGGCCCCGGGCGTCGGCGCGATGGTGGTGCCCAACTTCTCGGTCGGCGCGGTGCTTATGATGCGGTTCGCCGAGCTCGCCGCCGCCCACTTCCCGTCGGTGGAGATCGTCGAGACCCACCACGAGCGGAAGGCCGACGCTCCTTCGGGTACGGCACGCAGGACCGCCGAGCTCGTCGCTGCGGCGCGCCGTGAGGCCGGGGTGGACCCGGCGCCCGACGCGACCACCTCGGCCCTCGACGGGGCCCGTGGGGCCTCTGTGGACGGCATCCCGGTGCACTCCCTGCGGATGTCCGGATCGGTCGCCCACCAGGAGGTCATCCTCGGCGGTGTCGGCGAGCTCCTGACCATCCGCCACGACTCGCTCTCGCACGCCTCCTTCGCCCACGGCGTGCTCGCCGCGGTCCGCGGCATCGGCTCGCGGCCCGGGCTCACGATCGGCCTGGAGGAAGTCCTCGGTCTCGCCTGAGCCCGGAGGAAGCTCGGCTCAGTCCGGGCAGAGGTCGCCGCGCCGGAGCCGCCTGTCCGTGGGCTGTTCGGCCGGATCGGCGAGCAGGCTGCGGTAGTCGTCGTGGCGCAGCGGTCCGTCGGCGAGCTCACCCGAGGACCGCGGCACCTGCAGCGGCTCGGCGTCGTACTCCATCTCCACCTGGTCCACGCCGGGGATCGAGGTCAGCGACAGCACCGTCTGCGCCGTCGCGAGCACGACCCGGTTGGTGGCGATCGTGTCCTCGGTCGAGATGCGGAGGTGGGCGGTGCGGTCGGTGATCGCCACGAGCTTCAGCCATCTGTCCGGCGGCAGGGCCGTGCCGAGGCCGGAGCCCAGGTCGCGCGCCGAGGGCCCGTCGCCCAGCTGGCCGAGGATGTCCCTCGCGACCCCGGCGAGGGTCTTCGAGCAGAAGCTCGCCGCGGGTCGGCCGACGAGCCGGTCCTCGGCGTCGACCCAGTAGAGCCGAGGCCCGGAGAGCCCGCTCGCCGCGCCCGAGGGGACCTCGTCCACGTCCTCGAGCAGGTGGTACGGCACCTCCGTGGGGTCGACGGTGCGGACCTGGTCGTCGGTGGGGACTCCGCACGACGCCACCGCGAGCAGGAGGAGGCCGGCGGCGCCCGCCGCCCATGACGTACGCAGCGCCCTCATGACGCCTCTCGTCCCGAGGCGGTCCTCGCCGTGGGTGCCAGCGGGAAGGAGAGCACGAAGTCGGCGCCGCCGGAGTCGGCGTCGCGACACCAGACCGAGCCGTCGTGGAGCTGCGCGGTCTGCGCGACGATGCTCAGGCCCAGCCCGCTGCCGGTGGTCGCGCCGCGGGCGCCCATCCGGGCGAACCTGTCGAAGATGCGCTCTCGTTCGGCGGCGGGGACCCCGGGTCCGGAGTCGACGACATGGATCTCGGCGTAGCCCCGGCGGGCGACCGCGCGCACCGTGGTCAGCCCGCCGCCGTGGGTCTCGGCGTTGCGCACCAAGTTGGCCAGTGCTCGGTGCACCTGGAGCCGGTCGGCATAGATCGCGAGGTCGGCGGGGACGTCGACGGTGGCCCTGCCGCTGATCTCGGCCTCGGCGAGGGTCGCGGTGACCAGATCCACGACGCTGAGCACCTCCCACTCCGACTCGCGCACGCCCGCGTCGAGTCGTCCCAGCGTGATCAGGTCCTCGAGCGCACCACGGAACCGGTCCAGCTCGCCGGCCATCAGCCCGACGGCGGTCGCCGAGCTCGGCGAGAGCGTGCTGTCGCCCTGCAGGACGCCGAGACTCGTGGTGAGGGTGGCGACCGGCGTACGGAGCTCGTGGCTGACGTCGGCCGCGAAGCGGGCGTCATGGTCGAGGCGTTCGACGACGGTGTCGACCATCGTGTTGAACGACCCGGTGAGGGTGGCCAGGTCGGGGTCCTCGGTCGCCTCGACCCGGGTGTCGAGCTCTCCGGCGGAGATCCGGGCGGCGGCCAGCGCGACCTGCCGAAGCGGCCGCAGCACCCGGCGGGCCGCGTACCAACCCAGGACTCCGCCGGCGAGGGTCGTGACGGCCGCCGAGATCGCGAGCGCGTAGCCCATCGTGTCGAGGGTCTCGCTGAGCTCCTTGGCGTGGGTGACCTCGTAGTAGTCGGCGTCCACACCTTCGAGCGGGACGCCGACGACGATGTTGGGCCGGTCGCCGGTGTCGGTCCAGGACAGCGCGACCTCTCCGGTCTCGACGCTGGTCGCGACGTTGCTGGTGGCGTCGTGGGCCTGTGTGGCGAGGTCGGAGGAGTACCACTGGCCGTCCTGGTGGACGAAAACCGTGGTGCGCCTCGGCGGGGCGATCTCGGACAGGACCTCGGCGACGTTCACGCCGTTCGTACGCAGCCGCTCCTTGACCAGGGCAGCGTCGATGTAGGCCTGCTGCAGTGCGTTGCGTTCGCGCTGGACGATCAGGTAGTGACGCGCGGAGAAGTAGGTGCTGAAGGCGAGGATCAGGCTGATCAGCAGCGCGCCGGCGGCGAACGCCGCCACGACGTTGGCGCGCAGCCCGCGCCGGACCTGCTCCCGGATCATCGCGGGTCCAGCCGGTAGCCCAGTCCTCGGACCGTCGAGATGACGCCGCCGGCCACCGGGTCGTTGTCGACCTTGTTGCGCAACCGGCTGACGTGCACGTCGACGACCCGGACGTCGCCGTGGTGGCCCTCGGGCCACATCTGGCTGACCAGGTTCTCGCGGGTCATCACCCGGCCGGGACCGGCCGTCAGCGCCAGCAGGAGCTTGAACTCGGTGCTGGTCAGGTGCAGGTCCTCGGAGCCGCGGCGCAAGGTCGCGGCGGCCGGGTCGAAGACCAGCGGTCCGTCGGTCGAGTCGAGCACGATGCCCCCGACCGGGGTGTAGCCGCCGGCGGAGGACACGAGCGGGTAGTCCGGGCGCCGCAGCGCGGCCTTGATCCGGGCCCTGACCTCGGCGACGTCGAACGGCTTGCGTACGTAGTCGTCCGCTCCTGCCTCGAGCGCCGCGACCACGTCCTTGGACCCGTCGCGGGCGCTGATCACGATGATCGGGGCGGTCGTCCGTGGGCGAACGCTGCGGATGAAGGTGAACCCGTCGATGCCACCGAGCATCAGGTCGACCAGCATCACGTCGAACGGCTCGGCGGCGTCCAGATCGAGGGCGATCTCGGCGTCGTCGGCCTCGCCGACCACGTACCCCTCCTGCTCGAGGAAGAGCCGGAGAGAGGTACGCAGCCCGTAGTCGTCCTCCAGGATGAGCACTCGCTTGGCTGCCTCTTGCACGTCCCGCATCGTCTCACCCGACCGGTCAGGAGGCCGAGCCGTGGCGGCCCACCGGCCGCAAGTGACACGAAACTGACACGAAACTGCGAAGGGCCCTCCATACGGCGTGGGCAGTGTGGACCGCATGAGCGAGGAGGACTTCTACCCGGTCGACGAGACCGTCGTCGTCCCGTTCTCGGACGCCACCTGCCTGCGGGCGATCCACAACCTGCGCTGGCGGCTGACGGAGATGCTCGCGGGAGGTCCGGAGGCGGTCGTGGTCGACCTGGCAGGTCTGACCGGGTTCTCCTCGACGACCGTCGCGGCGCTGCTGTGGGCCAAGCGGCGCTGCGGGACCCGGGGTGTGCCCCTTCGCCTCCGCAACGCCGACCCGGCGCTCGCCGGGCGGCTGCGCCGTGCCGGCCTCGACACCATCTGGGACATCCGTACGGCTCCGGCCACACCAACCCCCACCCGAAAGGTCACCTGATGAGCAACCACGTCCACGAGACGGACCGCGAGGACGCAGTCGAGCTGCTGACGCCGGACCAGGCGATGAGCCAGGTACGGGCGTGGACCGACTCACGGGTCGTCGGCGACCGCGCCGCCAACCGGCTCGAGGTGCTCGCCGCCTTCGGCGTCCACGTGGCCATCTCGAACCTGCCGGGCGAGATCTGGGTCAAGCTGGCATGGCGTACGCCGACCCGGGTCGAGCTCTCCACGGGCTGGACGCTCACCTCGATGCCGGCGGCCGAGCCCGAGCCCTACGTCGCCGAGAAGCTGACCGACCTGGCCAGCGGCTGGAGCTTCCAGCACCGCGGCGGCAGTGCCAGCCTGGTCTGCGAGGTCGAGGACCCGCCGGGTCAGGCGAGCCTCAGCGGTAGTCGTCGGGGAGCTGGGAGCCGATCTTGACCTGCGGCTTGGGCAGGCGCAGGGGGCGGATCTGGATGGAGCGCATGATCGCGTAGTAGGTGGTGCCCTTGAGGTCGTCGTCGGGGAAGCGGCGCTTGAGCTCCTTGCGGAGCAGGAAGCGCAGCGCGACCAGGTTGATGATCACGGTGGCCATCACGACAAGGGTGAAGAGCTGGGAGTACATCGCCAGCTCGAGGCTGATGTAAGGCACCACGAGCGCGATGATCAGCACCGGGAGCACGATCTCGGCGAAGGTGAACCGAGCGTCGATCCAGTCGCGGATGAAGCGCTTGACCGGGCCCTTGTCACGCAGCGGGAGGTAGCGCTCGTCGCCGGTCTTCATCGCCTGGCGCATCTTGTCGCCCTGCTCCGAGCGCTGGGCGCGGTTGGCCGCGTTGATCTCCTTGCGCGTACGCGGCTGCTTGAGGCGCGCCTTGCGAGCCGCCTCCGCTTCCTTGCGCGAAGGGGTCGGACGACCCTTGCCGATCTCCTTGACCGGGTTCTCGGGCTCGACGACCTGCGGGGCTGGGGACTTGCGACCGAACAACTTAAGTGACCTCTTACCTGTTGGCTGGGACACATACAGGGTATCCCGATGGGCCTTGACAGCGAGTTTTGTGGACCCGGCCTAAGGTGAGAGGCAACACTTGTCCTAGGACGACGAGAGTCCAGCGGCAAGCGACGACGCGGGGCGGCCGGCGGTCGGCCGCATATGAGAGGCGTAAAGGGAAGCGATGAGTGTGATGAAGCGGCTGAGCCTGGTCTTCAAGGCGAAGGCAAACAAGGCGCTCGACAAGGCCGAGGACCCACGGGAGGTGCTCGACTACAGCTACCAGAAGCAGCTTCAGATGCTGCAGCAGGTGCGCCGCGGTGTCGCGGACGTCGCGACCAGCCGCAAGCGCGTCGAGCTCCAGATCAACGGGCTCAAGCAGCAGTCCGACAAGCTCACCCAGCAGGCCCAGAAGGCCATCGAGATGAACCGTGAGGACCTGGCCCGCGAGGCCCTCACCCGCAAGAGCGGTCTCACCCAGCAGATGAACGACCTCAACACCCAGCTCGCCACCCTCCAGGGCGAGGAGGAGAAGCTGACCCTCGCCCAGCAGCGGCTGCAGGCCAAGGTGGAGTCCTTCCGCACCAAGAAGGAGACCATCAAGGCGACCTACACCGCCGCCGAGGCGCAGACCCGCATCAACGAGGCGATCTCCGGCATCGGCGAGGAGATGGGCGACGTCGGCATGGCCATGCAGCGTGCCGAGGACAAGACCCTGGAGATGCAGGCTCGCGCCGGCGCCGTCGACGAGCTGCTCGCCTCCGGTGCGCTCGACGACCTCACCGCCGGTCCCTCCGACGACATCACCCGTCAGCTCGACGCGCTCAGCTCGACCAGCGACGTCGAGGCCGAGCTCGCCGCGCTGAAGGGCCTCAGCGCCCCGCAGCAGACCCAGGCGCTGCCCGGTGCCGACGCCAACGCGCCGGTCATCGACGTGGAGTCGACCGAGAAGAAGGCCGAGCAGTGATCGTACGCATCCTGGGCGAGGGGCAGTACGACCTCGACGAGGCTTCTGTCGACAAGCTCAACGAGCTCGACGCCGCGGTCGAGACCGCCTGCAAGGGCACCGACGAGGCCGTCTTCGACGCGGCCCTGGAGGCGCTGCTCGAAGGCGTACGCTCGATGGGCACCGCCCACCCGGTCGACTCGATCGACTCCTCCGACCTGATCCTCCCGGGCCCCGGCTCCACGCTCGCCGAGGTCTCCGAGATGCTCGGCGACGAGGGCCTCATCCCCGGTTAGAACCATGTCTCGCTTCCAAGGTGATGCCGGGCTGACCGCCCGGATGACCACGGTGATGTTCCTGCTCGGCGCGCTGTTCGTCGGGCTCATCGTGGCGCTGATGTTCGTCATGCCCGCGCAGTGGGCGCCGATCATCGGCATCGTCGGGCTCGGCATCGCCTGGTGGCAGTGGTACGCCTCCGACACCCTCGCGATGCGCGCCATGGGCGCGCGCGAGGTGTCGGCCCAGGAGGCCCCTGAGCTGCACGCGATGATCGATCGGCTGTGCACGCTGGCCGACATGCCGAAGCCGCGGGTCGGGATCGCGCACACCGACATGCCCAACGCCTTCGCCACGGGCCGCTCGCCGAAGCGGTCCGCGGTCGTGGTGACCACCGGCATCATGCAGCGCCTCAGCGCCGAGGAGCTCGAGGGCGTGCTCGCCCACGAGCTGTCCCACGTCGCCCATCGCGACGTGCTGGTGATGACGGTCGCCTCCTCGGCCGGCATCGTGGCCGGGATGCTGAGCCGCGGCTCCCAGTACGGCGCGCTCGCAGGTGGCGGCCGCCGCGACAACAACAACGGTCTCCCGGTGTGGCTGGTGGTGCTGCTGGTCTCGCTGGCCGTCTACGCCGTCTCGTGGCTGCTGCTGCGGATGCTGTCGCGCTACCGCGAGCTGGCCGCCGACCGGGCCGGTGCGCAGCTGACCATGAAGCCGGGTGCGCTGGCCAGCGCGCTGCAGAAGATCACCGGTGACATCTCCGCGATCCCGAGCAAGGACCTGCGGTCCTCGCAGGCGATGAACGCGTTCTTCATCGCACCGGCGATCAGCGGCCAGACGCTGCGTACTCTCACCTCGACGCACCCCTCGCTGGAGCAGCGCCTGGAGCAGCTCGCCAGGATCGAGGCCGAGCTCGGCCGCCCGAACCAGTAGGGTCGGCTCCGTGGGCTTCTGGGACGTCATCACGGGTCGTACGCGACCGAAGCAGGCCAACCTCGACGCACTGTTCGCGGTGCCGACCGCCGCGCTGACCATGCAGACCTCGCTCGGGCTGGTCCCGACCGGTGACGGAGCGGTCTGCTACCGGGCCGCGGCCGGGGCCGGTTTCGCCGGCACGCAGAACGACATCGTCGAGCTCCTCGGTGCCTCCGAGGGGGCGCCTACGGTGACCACGAGCGTCGACGAGTTCGGCTTCACCTGGCTCAGCGTCGACCACGAGTCGCTGGACCCGGCCAACCCCGACATCACCGGCCTCGTCACCGACCTCCACGCGGTCAACACCACCTTGGAGATGAACGGCTTCGGCCCCGGCCTGCTGTGCTCGCTGATCGCCTTCCGCGGCGCCGACGGACGCAGCGTCGCGCTGATCTACCTCTACAAGCAGGGCACCTTCTACCCCTTCGTCCCCACCGGACCGCAGCAGCGTGACAACCTGCTCGAGATCAACGTCCGCAGCGCGATCGAGGGCGACCTTCCGGTCGAGAAGGACCTCTCCCGCTGGCTCGCCGTCTGGGGCGCCCCCGGGCTCTGAGCGATGGAACGGTCACTGAGCTTCGGCGCGGTCGCGGAGGACTACGAGCGCTTCCGTCCCGGCTACCCCGACGAGCTGGTGGCGCTGGTGAGCGAGGTCGCCGTCGGCCCGGTGGGACGGGCGATCGAGATCGGTGCCGGCACCGGGAAGGCGACCCGGACCTTCGCGGCCGCCGGGATCGAGGTGGTCGCGACCGACCCCGACGCCGACATGCTCGGCGTGCTCCGGCGCGAGTGCTCCGGACTGCCGGTGACCGCCGTGCACGCCGCCCTGGAAGAGCTCGAGCCGGCGGCCCACGAGCCGTTCGACCTGCTCTACGCGGCCGCCGCCTGGCACTGGACCGCGCCGGCGACGCGGTGGGACCTCGCCACCGCCTTGGTCCGTGACGGGGGAGCGGTGGCCTTCTTCGGCGGCCCCTTCGTGCTGGCCGACAACGAGGTCGCGGCCGTCGAGGACGCGCTGATCGCGACGTACGCCCCAGAGGGCCGCCACGTGCCGGCGCCGTCCGCGGTGGACGCGCCGATGCTGTTCCCCGGGGACGAGATGCTGGCCGACGGCCGGCTGCGCGACGTACGCGAGCGGGAGGTGCCGCGCCGGTTCAGCCTCGCTCGTGCGGACTACGTGCGCCACCTCGACACCGTCTCCGCGGTCCGGATCCTCCCGGCCGCCGACCGGTCCGCGCTCTTCGCCGACCTGGCCGCGGTCCTCCCCGAGCAGGTGGAGGTGCGTGCGGACCTGATGGTCCACACCGCTCGCCGTGCCCGACGCCGCGACTGATTCATAGCCTCTCCACAGGCGGAGCCGACCTCTCGCACAGCCGCCCGCACGACAGTCCTCTCGTCAGGTCTCCGGCGCCGCCGGGGGCGTAGGAGAGAGGCAGTGTGGTGCGCAAGAGACTCACGGAGCGGTGGCGGAGGCTCGGGCGTACGGCCCGGATCCTGCTCGCCGCCGGAGTGGCGGCGGTGCTGGTCGGTGGCGGAGCGGGCGCCTGGGCGCTCACCCGCGAGGAGACCGCACAGGCGCAGGCGATGCAGGTCCAGGCGACGTCGGGAACCGTGAAGGAGACGGTGTCGGCCAGCGGCACCGTGGAGGCGGCCGAGACCGCCGACCTGTCCTTCGAGGTCTCCGGCACGGTGACGAAGGTCTACGCCGCTGAGGGCGACACCGTGAAGAAGGGCGACGCGCTCGCCCGGGTGGACGACACCACCCTGGTCGCCGCCCGCACCGCGGCCAAGTCGGCCCTCACCGCCGCCCAGGAGCAGCTCGACACCGACGAGTCCGCGGGCGCCGCCGACGTACAGATCGCCTCGGACGAGGCCGCCGTCGCGGCCGCCGAGGCCGACCTCGACTCCGCCCGCCAGGCCGTGGACGACGCCGTGCTGCGCGCCACGATCAGCGGCACGATCACCGGCTTCGACATCGCCGTCGGTGACGTCGTGGGCTCATCGTCCGGCTCCTCGGGCTCGTCCTCCGGCGGATCCGGCGGTGACTCCGGTGGGTCCGGCTCGTCGATGGGCGGCTCCTCGGGCGGCACCAGCAGCGACAGCTCCTCGACATCGACGAGCACCGGCACCGTCTCGATCGTCTCTGCGGGAGACCATGTCGTCGAGGCGACCGTCAGCGCGGACGACGCGGCCTCTTTGAAGAAGGGCCTGCAGGCGACCGTCACCGTCAACGGGGTCGACGAGGAGGTCTTTGGGACCGTCGCGACGGTCGGCAAGGTCGCCGAGACGAGCTCCTCGGGCGCCGCGGTCTTCCCGGTGAGCATCACGGTCACCGGTGAGCGCGACGACCTCTACCCGGGCACCTCGGCCACGGCCGAGATCACCGTGAAGCAGCGCGAGGACGTGCTCACCGTGACCAGCGCCGCGATCACCACCGACGGCGACCAGGCGTACGTCCAGAAGGTCGTCGACGGCAAGACGGTCAAGACCGCTGTGACGATCGGCGAGGTCTACGGCACCACGACCGAGATCACCGACGGGCTCGCCGAGGGCGACAGCGTCGAGATCGAGGGCTTCACCCGTCCCGGCGGCTCGAGGTCCGGGAGCCAGGAAGGCGGCCAGGAGGGCGGCTTCGGTGGCTTCGGCGGCGAGGGAGAGACGGGGCAGATGCCCGGCGGCGGCCAGTTCCCCGGTGGCGGGATGCCTCAGATGGGCGGCGGTCAGTGAGCCCGAGCGCCCCGGTCGTCTCCGTGGACGGCGTGCGGAAGACGTACCGGTCCGGATCGATCGAGTTCGAGGCGCTGCGTGGTGTCGACATGGAGATCGAGGCGGGGGAGTACGTCGCCGTGATCGGGCCCTCCGGCTCCGGCAAGTCGACCCTGATGAACATCCTCGGCTGCCTCGACGTGCCGACCGAGGGTAGCTACCACCTCGGCGGCGAGGACGTCTCGACGATGTCGGAGGCATCCCTCGCCCACGTACGCAACCGGCGGATCGGCTTCGTCTTCCAGCAGTTCAACCTGCTGCCGAGCCTGCCCGCCTGGCGCAACGTCGAGCTCCCGCTGATGTACGCCGGAGTGCCCAGGTCTCAGCGCCGCGAGCGCGCCGCCCGGGCCCTGGAGCGGGTCGGGCTCGGCGACCGGCTCGAGAACCGGCCCGGTGAGCTCTCCGGCGGCCAGCAGCAGCGGGTCGCGGTGGCCCGGGCGCTGGTCACCGAGCCGGACATCATCCTGGCCGACGAGCCGACCGGAAACCTCGACTCGGGCTCGACCGAGGCGGTGCTCGCGCTGCTCGACGAGCTGCACGCGAGCGGGCGGACCATCGTGCTGATCACCCACGAGCACGAGGTCGCCGCACGCGCCGGCCGCAGGCTGACCATCCGCGACGGCCTGATCACGGCCGACGAGCCGGTGCCGGCCGGGGGTGTCCGATGAGCTGGGCGGAGACTCTCGCGACCGCGTGGGACGCGGTGCGCTCGCACCGGCTGCGGTCGCTGCTGACGATGCTCGGCATCGTCATCGGCATCGCCTCCGTCATCCTCACCGTCGGCCTCGGCCAGGGTGCGCAGGACCAGGTCAAGAGCCAGATCAGCGCGCTGGGGAGCAACCTGCTGATCGTCTCGCCGGGATCCTCGACCTCCTCGGAAGGCGTACGCGGCGGCTTCGGGTCGGCCTCGACGCTGACCCTCTCCGACGCCGAGGCGCTCGATGACGCCGAGGCCGCGCCGGACGTGAAGGCGGTCGCCCCGGTGACCACCTCGAACGCCCAGCTCGACACCCCCTCGACCAACTGGACGACCTCGCTGGTCGGTGCCACGACCACGTGGCCGCAGGTGCGCAAGCGCGAGGTCGCGACCGGCCGGTTCTTCACCTCCGAGGAGGTCGCCTCGGGGGCGAAGGTGGTCGTGCTCGGCGCCGACACCGCGTCCGAGCTCTTCACCGGACCGGGCAGCCCCGTCGGGGAGACGGTCTCGGTCGGCGGCACCGCGCTGACCGTCATCGGGGTGCTGGAGTCGACCGGCGCGAGCTCTTCGGGCTCCACCGAGGACGACACCGCGGTCACGCCGTTGGGCACCGCGAAGTCGCTGACCGGTTCGACCAGCAGCTCGGTCTCGACGGTCTACGTCGAGGCGGTCTCCGACGAGGCACTGCCGGCGGCCTACCAGGAGATCGACGCGCTGCTGCTCAACCTGCACAGTGTGAGTGCCGACGAGGCCGACTTCTCGATCTCCTCCCAGGACTCGCTGGTCGAGACCGCGAATGCCACCAACAAGACCCTGACGGTGCTGCTCGGCGGCATCGCGGCGATCTCGCTGCTCGTGGGCGGTATCGGCGTCATGAACATCATGCTCGTCTCCGTCACCGAGCGGATCCGCGAGATCGGCCTGCGCAAGGCGCTCGGCGCGACCCCGTCGGTGATCCGGCGCCAGTTCCTGGCCGAGGCCTCCCTGCTCGGACTGGCCGGCGGTGTCGTCGGCATCGTCATCGCCGCCATCGGTGCCTGGGGTCTGCCCGGCCTGATCGACCAGCCCGTGTCCCTGTCCCTCCTCGCCACCGCCGCCGCGCTGGTCACCTCCCTGGCGCTCGGCGTCGGCTTCGGGGTCTACCCCGCAAGCCGGGCCGCTCGCCTGACCCCGATCGACGCGCTCCGCAGCGAGTGACACCACCATCTCGACGTACGAAGGAATCTCGATGACCAACACGTTCATGCCCACCGCGCGCCGCTCCCGGGTGATGTCGCTCGCCGCCCTCGCCACGGTCGGGCTCATCGCCCTGACCGGTTGTGGTGCCGACAGCGACGCGGCCACCGACCAGCAGGGGCAGGGGTACGGCCAAGGCCAGGGGCAGGGCCGCGGGATGGGCGGCGGCATGCCGGGCACCTCCGGCGAGATCGCCGCCATCGACGGCAGCACGCTGCAGGTCCAGAGCAGCGACGCCCAGACCGCGGTCACCTACACCGACGAGACCACGATCAGCCAGCAGGTCAGTGCCGCGCTGGCCGATGTCGCGGTCGGTAGCTGTGTCATGGTCACGACCGCCGACGGCTCGGAGCCGAGCGAGACCGCTGTCACCGCCGGGACCGTCCGGATCACCGAGAAGACCGACGGGTCCTGCGCGGGCGGGGGTGGCTTCGGAGGCGGCCAGCGACCCGAAGGGATGCCCTCGGACATGCCCAGCGACATGCCCGAGGGGATGCCGTCCGGCGGACCGGGCGGCATGGGTGGCGGCATGGGCACCTCCGGCGAGGTGACCGAGGTCAGCGACTCGGGCTTCACCGTGGCGGCGACCTCGCGCGACTCCGAGGAGTCGACCTCGGTGAGCGTCACGGTCGGCTCCGAGACCACCTACACGACCACGAAGACGGCCACCAAGAGCGTTCTGGTCATCGGCAAGTGCGTCTCGGCGACCGGCGAGGCCGACGACACCGGGGCGGTCACCGCCGTGCGGATCTCGGTCTCCGACCCCGTCGACGGTGAGTGCACCACCGGCTTCGGCGGCCGCGGCGCGATGCCGGGCGGCGCGCCGGGCCAGGACGGGGCGTCCTCATGAGGCGCGTCTCCCGCACCTGGGTCAAGGCGGCCTCCGGCGCCGCGGCGCTGATCGTGGTCGCGGGCGGTGGCTACACGGCGTACGCAGCGACGGCCTCGTCCTCGGCGGGCTACCGCACCGCCGCGGTCACCACCGGCGACGTGGAGCAGACCCTCTCGCTGACCGGCACCGTCGCTCCCAACGGCCGCGCCGACCTCGCCTTCGCCACCGACGGGACCGTCGAGGCCGTCGTCGCCGAGGGCGAGACCGTGAAGAAGAACCAGGTGGTGGCCCGGTTGGACCGTACGTCACTGAAGAAGTCGCTCACCGCCGCCAAGGCCACGCTGGCCGCTGCCCGTGCGCAGCTGCAGAGCGACAAGGAGGCCCAGATCTCCGGCGTCTCCTCGACGTCGTCCTCGGACTCGGGTTCGTCCTCGGGTACCGCCGCGACGCCGAGCTCGGCGACCGGCACCGCATCCTCGGGCGAGGTCGTCGCCGCCGTCTGGACCGGGACGACGACCTTGGCCGCGCAGAGCGCCGCGGCCGACACGACCGCCGACCTGGTCGCCACGGTGAAGAAGCTGCAGAACGCGGTCGTCTCGGCCCAGAAGGCGCTCGACGCCGCCGACACCGAGCTCGGCACCGCGCAGACCGACCTCGCCTCGGCCCTGGAGAAGCTGACCGCGCTGGTCGCCTCCGGCGGCACCCTCGACGAGGACGGTGAGCTCGCCGGCGCGCTGAAGGCTGCCCAGGAGTCCTGTGGCCAGGACCCCTCCGACGCCTGCGACGCGGACCTGGAGACCGCGCTCGGCGCCCAGGACTCGGCCGGCGGGACCGTCACCGAGGCCACCGCGCTGCTCGGCTCGGCCCAGTCGGCCGTCGCCGAGGCCAAGAAGGCGGTGACGACCGCGAAGGCCGACCTGAAGGACTACAGCGCGCAGCTGGACAAGACGCTCGCGAGCGCCGGTTCGTCCGGCGGGGACGGCCAGGGCCAGTCCGGCGGGGGCCAGCAGGATTCGGGGCAGTCCTCCGGTGGGTCCGGTCAGATGCCGAGCACCGGCGGCGCCCAGGGCGAGCAGAGCGGCGGCGGCCAGAGCGGGTCGGGTGCCTCCGGCGGGTCGGGTGCCTCCAGCGGATCGGGTGGATCGGGTGGCTCTGGCGGAGGAGAGAGCGTGACCGCCGCGACCCTGGCCAAGGACCAGGCCGAGATCGACCGGGCGAAGGCCGACGTCGCCGAGGCCAAGGCCGCGCTCGCGGGAGCGGTGCTGAAGGCACCGGCCGCGGGCACGGTCGCCTCGGTCGCCGTGAAGAAGGGCGAGAGCACCTCGGCCGGCACCGAGGCGGTGACCCTCATCGCCGAGGGCCTGACCAGCGTGGAGCTGACCGTCAGCGCCACCCAGGTCGAGCAGCTCCAGACCGGTCAGGTCGCCGAGGTCACCCCGGCCGGCGCCGAGGAGCCGCTCCCGGGCAAGGTCACTCTGGTCGGCCAGGTCCCCGACACCTCCTCGGGGAGCAGTACCTTCCCGGTGACCGTCACTCTCGACGAGACCGGTCTCGACCTCCTCGCCGGCAACATGGCCACCGTCGAGGTCGTGGTCGGCTCCGCGGAGGACGTGGCGACGATCCCGGCCTCGGCCCTCTCCGACGGCTCGGTGCTGGTCCTCGACGGTGACACGACCCAGCGCACGCAGGTCACCACCGGCCTGGTCGGCAGCACCCGGATCGAGGTCACCGACGGCCTCGAGAAGGGGCAGCGGGTCGTCCTGGCCGACCTCTCCCAGGACCTGCCGAGCGGCGACACCTCCGAGGAACGGGGATTCGGACGTACGGGAGGCGGCAACAACGTGCAGATGCCGGGTGGCGGCCCCGGCGGGCAGGGTGGCGGCATGCCGGGCGGCGGCCAGCGATGATCCGACGATGACATCGACACGCCACAGCGACCTCACAGCCACTGCACAGCAAACGACCGCATGATGGAGTCATGACTGCTGGAGGACAGGATCTGACCCGCGCCGACGGCTCGCCGCTGCGGGTGCTCGTCGTCGACGACGAGGTGAACATCGCCGAGCTGATCGCGATGGCGCTGCGGTTCGAGGGCTGGGAGATCACCATGGCCCACTCCGGCTCCAAGGCCGTGGCCGCCGCGAAGGAGACCGCTCCGGACGCGATCGTGCTCGACTGGATGCTGCCCGACTTCGACGGGCTCGAGGTCCTGCGCCGGGTACGGTCGACCAACCCGGGCGTACCCGTCCTCTTCCTCACCGCCAAGGACGCGGTCGAGGACCGGGTCGCCGGGCTGACCGCGGGCGGTGACGACTACGTGACCAAGCCGTTCTCGCTCGAGGAGCTCGTCGCCCGGCTGCGTGGGCTGATGCGGCGGGCCGGTGCGACGCGGGTCGAGGAGCACTCGGTGATCCGCGTCGGCGACCTGACGATGGACGAGGACTCCCGCGAGGTGCACCGTGCCGGGGAGGAGGTCAGCCTCACCGCGACCGAGTTCGAGCTGCTCCGCTTCCTGATGCGCAACCCCCGCCGGGTCCTGTCCAAGGCCCAGATCCTCGACCGGGTGTGGTCCTACGACTTCGGCGGCCAGGCCAACGTCGTCGAGCTCTACATCTCCTACCTGCGCAAGAAGATCGATGCCGGGCGCGAGCCGATGATCCACACCATGCGCGGCGCCGGCTATGTGCTGAAGGCTGCTGAGTGAGCAGCCGTCTGAAGCGACTGGTCGCGCCGCTCAGCTCGCGCCTGGTCATCACCGCGGTCTCCCTGGTGCTGGTCGTCTCGCTCCTGATCGCCACCTTCGCGACGATCGCGCTGCGCGAGACGTTGATGGACCGTCTCGACCGGGACGTCAAGGAGATGGCGATCTCGGTGAGTCGACCGCGACCCGCGGGGATGCCCAACATTCCACCGGGTGCGATCCGAGCAGTCTTCCCGGTGTCCTCCGCCGCGAGCAGCCAGATTGGCGGGTTCGACCCGGACACGGAGGACGAGCTGTCCGAAGCGGACCTCGACATCCTCGAGGACGTACGCGTCGATGCCCGACCACACGATGTCGACCTTGACGAAGGCACCTACCGAGTGGTCGCCCAGTCCGGCTTCATCGGCACGGGTGAGCAGGCGGTGCAGGTCGTCGGGATGTCGACCGACGAGGTCGACAACACCATCGAGAGCCTGATCTTCTGGGAGGCCCTGCTGACCCTGCTGGGCGTGGTGGCTGCCGCGGGCGCCGGCTACGTCATCGTGCGCCGACAGCTCAGCCCGCTGCGCGAGGTCGCCGCCACCGCGCACACGGTGGCCGCGCTGCCGCTCTCCTCCGGGGAGGTCTCGGTGACCGAGCGGGTGCCCGAGCGGCTCACCGACGACGACACCGAGGTCGGCCAGGTCGGCGCCGCGCTCAACTCCCTGCTCGACCACGTCGAGACCTCGCTGGCCGAACGGCACCGCAGCGAGCAGCAGGTACGCCAGTTCGTCGCCGACGCCTCCCACGAGCTGCGCACCCCGCTGACCACCATCCGCGGCTACACCGAGCTGGCCCAGCAGCGGCCCGAAGCGGTCCCGACGGCGCTCGGCAAGGTCGAGGAGGAGTCGCTGCGGATGACCGCGCTGGTCGAGGACCTGCTCCTGCTCGCGCGCCTCGACCAGGGCCGCCCGCTCGCCCGCGACTCGGTCGACCTGACCCGGCTGCTCCTCGAGGCCGTCGACGACGCCCGCGTCGTCGACCCCTCACACACCTGGCGGCTCGAGCTTCCGGCCGACGCCGACTCCGGTGAGGCCGAGGTGATCGTCACCGGCGACGCCCAGCGACTGCACCAGGTGATCAGCAACCTGCTCACCAACGAGCGCCGGCACACGCCCGCCGGCACCACGGTCACGGTCCGCGTACGTCCTGACGGGTTCGACGTCCACGACGACGGCCCAGGCTTCCCGCCGGCCCTGGTCCCGCACGCGTTCGAGCGCTTCACCCGCGCCGACGAGGCCCGTCAGCGCGACGGCGGCGCCGGCCTCGGCCTGGCCCTGGTCCACGCGATCGTCACGTCCCACGGCGGCACGGTGACCCTGGCAAGCGCCCCGGGCGACACCACGATCGGCGTACGCCTCCCGCGCTCGTCCGAGGGGTGAGGTGGGGTTTTCCCTACCCGGTTCGGCGCCTTGAGCCCATCGTGGGTGAGCGCCGGGTTCCTTAGCGTCGAAGGGTGACATCAGCCACCCGAAACCCCAGGAGCCACCCATGACCACACCCGCTCTCGAGGTCACCGGCCTCACCAGGACCTACGGCACCGGCGCGGCCGCCGTGGCCGCGCTCAACGGACTCGACCTGGCCTGCGCGCCGGGCACGTTCACCGCCGTGATGGGGCCCTCCGGCTCCGGCAAGTCCACGTTCCTGACCTGCGCCGGAGCGCTGGAGCAGCCGACGGGTGGCCGGGTCGTCATCGCCGGCCAGGACGTCACCGAGCTGAGCGAGGCACGCCGGACCAGGCTGCGCCGCGAGCGGATCGGGTTCGTCTTCCAGGGCTTCCACCTGCTGCCCTACCTCACCGCCGAGCAGAACGTCGCGCTGCCGCTGCGGCTGGCCGGCGGCCGGATCGACGCGGCGGCCCGCCGCCGGATCCGCGAGCTGCTCGACCGCGTCGGCCTGGGCGATCGCACCGGCCACCTGCCGGCACAGCTCTCCGGCGGCCAGCAGCAGCGGGTGGCGATCGCCCGAGCGCTGGTGACCGGTCCCGACATGGTCCTCGCCGACGAGCCCACCGGAGCCCTCGACTCGCACACGGCAGCCTCGGTGCTGGCCCTGCTCCGGAGCCTCGTCCGCGAGCTCGGCGCGACCGTCGTGATGGTGACCCACGACCCCGTCGCCGCCGCGTACGCGGACAGCGTGGTCTTCCTCGTCGACGGTCGCGCCGTGGGGCGGATGGACAACCCCGCCGCCGAGGCCGTCGCCGGCCAGATGGCGCATCTGGACGAGCTCACCGCCCGGACCGAGCGGGAGCTGGTGTGATGTTGACCCTGGCACTGCGCTCCTTGCGCCACCGCGCCACCGCCATGACCGCGACGTTCGTCGCGATCCTGCTGGGCACTGCGGTGATGGGTTCGTTCACGCCGTTGATCCAGGTGGCCCTCGATTCCGGCACCCCGGCCGCCGAGCGGGAGACCCTGCTCGTCCTCGGGGGAGTGGTCGGCGCCTGGGGCACCGTCATCGCGCTCTTCTCGATCGTCTCCACCGTCGGGGTCACCGTCCGGCAGCGGGAGGTCGAGATCGGCCTGCTGCGCACCGTCGGCGCCGAGCCCCGTCAGGTCCGCGCGCTGGTGCGGGCGGAGACGCTCGTGGTCGCGCTCGTCGCCGCCGTCCTCGGCGCCGTCGTGGCGAGCCTGACCAGCCGAGCGCTCCTCGAGCTGCTGCAGTCCGGTGGCGTCGTCAGCGAGCAGGTCGCACACTCGGGCGGCGGGGTCGCGCTCGCTGCGACCGTCGTCCTGCTCCTGCTCGTCTCCCTGGCTGCTGCCGGCCTGGCTGGATCACGCGCCTCCCGAGGGCCGGCGACGGTCGCGCTCTCCGAAGCCAGGACCGGTACGGGACGGATCGCCTGGTGGCGGTGGGTGGTGGCCCTGGTCGCCGTCGGTCACGCCACGACCATGGTCGTGATGACCATGGTCACGGGCAAGGACGCCGCCGACCCGTACGACGCGATGGCGATGACCGGCTCCCTCGGGCTCCTGGTCGCAGTGGGGCTCGCGGCGCTGGCACCGCTGCTGCTGCGGGCCGGAAGCTGGCTGCTGCGGCCGCTGCTGGGCGGCACGAGCGGGCACCTGGCGGCGTACAACACCTCGCGCAGATCGCACCTGCTCGCCGGGGTGCTCGCGCCGGTCATGGTGCTCTCCGCGGCCGCGGTCAGCATCCTGATGCTGGTCGGGATCGACGAGCGTACGCTGCCCACCGGTCTGCCCCCGGAGGTCACCGAGGGCTACGAGACGATCAACCTGCTCAACAACGTGGTCACCGCGATGATCTGCGCGTTCGCCGCGATCATGGTCGTCAACGCCTTCGCCGCCCTCCTCGCCGACCGGCGCCTGGAGCTGCACAGGCTGCGGTTGCTCGGCGCCACCCCCGGCCAGGTACGCGGCTCCATCCTCGCCGAGGCCGGTGTGGTCGCCGCGGTCGGCACCGTCATCGGTCTGCTCGCCGCGCAGGCGACGATCGTCCCGTTCGCCTACGTCCGGGGCGAGGGCGTGGTTCCCGACGCGCAGCTCTGGCTGCCGCCCCTGCTGGTGGCCGGCGCCGTGGCGCTGACACTGGCCTCGGCGGCCGGTGCGACGAGCCGGGCATTACGCACGACGTCCGGCGCCCGCTGATGTCAGACTCACTCCTGATGGCCGAATGGGATGCACCGATCCGGACCGTGCGACCGGAGCCGTTCAGCGGGCAGGCGCTCGTCGAGCGGCTCCGGCTGACCGGACTGTCGCTGGGCTATGCCCTGATGATGGCGCCCGCCCTGGTGCTGGTGATCCTCACCGTGCTTTCGATCCCGCTCGGGCTGGTGTTCGGGGTCGGCATCGGGATCGCCCTCGGTGCGGTGCCGGCCACCCAGGCCGTCGCCGGAGTGCACCGTCGTGTGAGCGGCATGCTCCTGGGGGAGAGGATCCCGGAGACGTACGCCGACCTGAGCGCGCGGCCAGTCCTGAGCCGGCCGTTCCGGTGGCTTCGGGAGAAGGCCCGGTGGCGCGACTTCGCGTTCTGCTGCTTCTCCACGACCGGCGGTTTCGTGCTCTCCCTGCTCCCGGTCGCGTTCCTGACCACGCCGCTGACCTGGCTGGTCCTGGCGCTCACCGGGATCGACTGGATGGTCTGGATGCTGCTCCTGCTCACCGGTCCGCTGCTGCTGGTGTGGTGGGTGATTACCCCGGGTATCGTCCGGGCGCGGGCGCTGGCCGAGCGAGGCATCTTCGGCCAGGGCCAGGTCGCCGCGCTGGCCGCCAGGGTGGAGAAGGTCGAGTCGACCCGTGCCGAGACGCTGGACCACTCGGCCGCCGAGCTGCGCCGCATCGAGCGTGACCTCCACGACGGTGCCCAGGCCAGGATCGCCGCCGTCGGGATGAGCGTCGGGCTGGCCGAGAAGCTGATGGCGACCGACCCGGACGCCGCTGCCGAGCTGCTGCGTGAGGCCCGTGAGACCACGGTGTCCGCGCTCGAGGACCTGCGTGGAGTCGTACGCGGCATCCTGCCGCCCGTGCTCGCCGACCGTGGCCTCGTGGGAGCCGTCCAGGCCCTCACCGCCGGACTGCCGCTGCCGGTCACCGTCGCCATCGACCTGCCCGGGCGCCTGCCCGACCCGGTCGAGTCGGCGGCCTACTTCGCGGTGGCCGAGTGCCTGGCCAACGCGGTCAAGCACTCCGGTGCCGACCGGGCGTTCGTACGCGGCAGCCACAACGGGCAGCGACTGCGGATCGTGGTGGGCGACAACGGCCGCGGCGGCGCCGAGGCGACCGGACACGGGCTCGCCGGGGTCGCGACCCGACTGGCGGCCTTCGACGGCACCCTCGAGGTCGAGAGCCCCTCCGGCGGCCCGACCCTGATCACGCTGGAGGTGCCTTGCCGGATCTGAGGGTGGTCCTGGGCGAGGACCAGGCGCTGCTCCGCGTCGGCCTCACCCGGATCCTCGAAGCGGGCGGGATCGAGGTCGTCGAGGCCGTCGACAACGCGCCCGCCCTGGCTCGGGCCCTGGTCCGGCCCGACGTGGACGCGGCCGTGGTGGACGTACGTCTCCCGCCGTCCTTCACCACCGAGGGCATCACCGCGGCGATCGAGGCCAGACGGGCGCGGTCGGGGTTCCCGGTGCTGGTGCTGAGCCAGTACGTCGAGCCGCTCTACGCTCGCGACCTGCTCGCCGGGGGAGAGGGCGCGGTCGGCTACCTGCTCAAGGACCGTGTCGCCGACGTCGACGCCTTCCTCGGGGCGGTACGCCAGGTCGCCGGCGGCGGGACCGTCCTCGACCCGGAGGTCGTCGCCGCGCTCCTCACCCGCCGGGAACGCCCGCTCGACCGGCTCACCGAGCGTGAGCGCGAGGTGATGACGCTGATCGCCGAGGGTCGTTCCAACGCCGCCGTCGCCGCCCGGCTCTTCGTCACCGAGAAGGCGGTCGGCAAACACATCAGCTCGATCTTCACCAAGCTCGACCTGCCCCAGGCCGGCGACGACAACCGCCGCGTCCTCGCCGTCCTGGCCTGGCTCAACGACACCTGAGCGAGACGTCACCCACGTCGGCCGAGGCGTCACGTACGTCGGCCGAAACGTCGCACTGGTGCCGGCTCGGCCGACCGTGGTGACGCCTCGGCCGACCGGGGTGACGCCTCGGCGAGGATGGGTCAGTCGTCGGCGGCGGCGGCCGGGGCCAGCCCCGGCAGGTCGAGCATGCGCTGCAGGGCGAGCTTGGCGTAGCGCTCGGTCTCGGGGTCGACCTCGATGCGGTTGACGACCTGACCCTCGACGAGGGACTCGAGGGCCCAGACGAAGTGGGGGAGGTCGATGCGATTCATCGTCGAGCAGTAGCAGACGGTGCGGTCGAGGAAGACGATCCGCTTGTCCGGGTGGGCGTTGGCGAGGCGCTTGACCAGGTTGAGCTCGGTGCCGATCGCCCAGGCCGACCCGGCGGGAGCGGCCTCGATGGTCGAGATGATGAACTCGGTCGAGCCGACCAGGTCGGCCTTGAGGACGACCTCGTGCTGGCACTCGGGGTGGACCAGGATCTGCACACCCGGGATCTCGGCGCGCAGGTCGTCGATGGTGTCGGGGGAGAACCGGCCGTGGACCGAGCAGTGGCCCTTCCACAGGATCACCTTGGCCGCCCGGAGCTCCTCGGCGGACAGGCCGCCGCCGGGCTTGAGCGGGTCCCAGACCACGCAGTCGCCCAGGGACATGCCGAGCTTGAGCACGGCGGTGTTGCGGCCGAGGTGCTGGTCGGGGAAGAAGAGCACCTTGGCGTCGGACTTCTGCTCGAAGGCCCACTCCAGCACGGCCTGCGCGTTGGACGAGGTGCACACGACGCCCTCGTGGCGTCCGCAGAACGCCTTGATGTCGGCGGAGGAGTTCATGTACGTCACCGGCACGACCTGCTCGGCCACGCCCGCCTCCTCCAGCGCCGCCCAGGCCTTCTCGACCTGGCCCAGCCGCGCCATGTCGGCCATCGAGCACCCGGCCGCCAGGTCGGGGAGGATGACCGCCTGCGACGGCGAGGTGAGGATGTCGGCCGACTCGGCCATGAAGTGCACGCCGCAGAAGACGATGTACTCCGCGTCCGGGCGGGCGGCGGCGTCGCGCGCGAGCTTGAAGGAGTCCCCGGTCACGTCGGCGAACTCGATGACCTCGTCGCGCTGGTAGTGGTGTCCGAGGACGAACACCTTCTCACCGAGCTTCTCCTTGGCGGCGATCGCGCGCTTGACCAGGTCGGGGTCGGAGGCCGCCGGCAGGTCACCGGGGCACTCGACGCCACGCTCGGAGTTCAGGTCGGTGCCGCGCCCCAGGGGGAGCAGCGGAAGGTCGACAGTCGTCATGATGACGATAATACATGGATCGCCGGTGCTGCCCGCTAGACGCCCAGAATCGCGTCGACCATGGCGACCTGGCCCGCCCGTGACCCGGAGCCCGGGTCGAGGACCGCGACCACCTGCGCCCCGATCAGGGTCGTCATCAGCAGGTCGACCGATCCGGGGACGTCGGTCGCGGGCACCTCCCCGGCGTCGACGGCCTCCTGCCAGTGCCGCCTCATGCGCTGCTTCCAGGCGGCCACCGCGGTGTTGTTGACCGTGGCCAGGGCGTCGTCGTTCATCGCCCGCTGCCACAGCGACATCGCGATCCGTGCCTCCAGGGCGGTGTCCTGCGCGAGCGGCATGATCTCGTGGCACATCCGGCGCAGGGCGGTGAGTCCGGTGCGGCGGTCGACGGACGCCTCGATGCGCTCGTTGGTGGCATCGAGGACGTGCTCGTAGGCCGCCCGCAGGATCTCGTCCTTGCCGGCGAAGTAGTGGCTGAGCGCGCCGTTGGTGTAGCCCGCCTCGGTGGCGAGGTCGCGCATGTTGACGCCGTCGACGCCGCGCGCGGCCAGCAGTCGCCAGGCGGCCGCGATGATCGCGCGGCGGCGCTCGTCGTGATCGACCAACCGTGGCATCAGGCTCCTTCCGAGGCGGCCTAAAGGTCTTACCGATGTCGGCGGACGCGTCGCCGATGTAGCGTGCGTCACATCTTTGGTTCTACGTCCGTTGAACCATAACGCATCAGGGAGTACCCATGGTCGACACCACACCGTCGGAGGCACCGGCCACCGCATCGTCGTTGAAGGGCTCGATCGGCGTCGCCGGCATCGTGTTCCTCGTCATCGCCGCAGCCGCACCGCTCACCGCGGTCGCCGGCTCCCTGCCCGTGATGATCGCCCTCGGCAACGGGGCGGGCGCCCCGATGGCGTACGTCGTCGCGGCTGCCGTCCTCCTCGTCTTCAGCGTCGGCTACGCCGCGATGAGCCGCTCGGTGACGGACACCGGGGCGTTCTACGCGTACGTCACCAAGGGGCTCGGCACCTCGCCAGGACTGGGGGCGGCCGCGCTGGCACTGCTCGCCTACACGACCATCCAGGCCGCCATCTACGGCCTCGCCGCCGCGACGATGCGTGACGTCGTCCTGCGGTTCGGAGGTCCGGACCTGCCGTGGTGGCTGTGGGCCGGCGTCCTGATCGCTGTCGTCGCGCTCCTCGGCTATCGCAGCATCGACCTCGGGGCGAAGGTGCTCGGCATCCTGCTCGTCGCGGAGATCGCGCTCATCGTGATGCTCTCCGCCGCCGTCCTGCTCCGGGGAGGGGCTCAGGGCGTCGACGTCGCCTCGTTCACCCCGTCGTCGTTCTTCTCCGGCTCGCCCGGGATCGCCCTCATGTTCGCGATCGGCTCCTTCGTCGGCTTCGAGGCCACGGCGATCTACGGCGAGGAGGCCCGCGATCCGAAGCGGACCGTGCCGATCGCGACCTACGTCGCCGTCGGCACGATCGGGGTCCTGTACGCGGTCGCGAGCTGGGCACTGGTGCTCGCGTTCGGGAGCGACCAGGTGCAGGCCGCCGCGCAGGCGGACCCGGCCGGCCTCACCTTCACCGCCGCTGCCGCGTTCCTCGGCGGCACCGCCGCAGACGTGATGATGGTGATGCTCGTGACCAGCCTCTTCGCGGCGCTGCTGGCCTTTCACAACGCGATCGCGCGCTACGTCTTCGCCCTGGCCCGCGCCGGGCACGCCCCGCGCCCGGTGATGGGCGTGCACCAGCGGCACGGGTCCCCGTACGTCGGCTCGCTGGTCCAGACGGCGACGGCCGTCGTCCTCGTGGGTGCCTTCGCGCTGGCCGGCGCCGACCCGGTCCTGGAGCTGTTCACCTGGATGGCCGGGGTCTCGATCGTGGCGATCCTCGCGGTCATGCTCCTGACCAGCGTCGCGATCGTCGTGTTCTTCCGGCGTGAGGGTGGCGACACCCGGTGGTGGCACACCCGGGTCGCGCCCGTCCTGGGAGCGATCGGGCTCCTCGGCATCTCCGCGCTGGTGATCGACAACTTCACCACCCTCATCGGCGGCTCCACCACGCTCGCCAACGGCTTCCTCGTCGCCGTCGTCGTGACGTACGTCCTGGGCGCTCTCGTCGGCCGCAGACGCCCCGCACGCCGTGGCTGACCGCCGCCTCCGACCCCACCCCGACCACTCGACCACAGGAGCACCCATGTCCCCGAACCCCACCTCCGCCCGGCCCTCCGTCATCGTCGTCGGCGCCGGCTTCTCCGGCCTCGTCGCCGCCCGCGAGCTCGAGGCTGCGGGCGTCGACGTCCGCATCTATGAGGCCCGCGACCGGATCGGCGGGCGGGCCTGGACCGACGAACGCCTCGGCGGGCACGCCCTGGAGATGGGTGCCACCTGGGTCCACTGGATGCAGCCCTTCGTCTGGACCGAGATCACCCGCTACGGCCAGCAGATCCACCCCAGCCCCGACATCGAGGCGGCGTACTGGGTCAGCGAGGGTGCGGTCCGTCGTGGCACCGAGCACGAGCTCGACGAGAAGCTGGCGCGGCTGCAGGAGGTGATCTTCGAGGGCTCGCGAGAGCTCTTCCCCTACCCGCACGACCCGCTGTTCGTGCTCGAGTCCGAGGACACCGACCCCGACCTGCGCGAGCGCTTCCTGGCCGCGGACAAGGGCAGCGTCCTCGACTGCCTCCGCACCGGCGGTTTCAGCCAGGAGGACATCGACCTCGCCGACTCCTACTGGTCAGCCGGCTATCAGGGCTCGACCGCGACCGCGTCACCGCTGATGGCGAAGCACTGGGCCTCGCTCAGCGACCACCGCAGCTCCCTGATGGACGAGCAGACCCTGCGGTTCAAGCTGACCCGTGGCATGCGCGGACTCTACGAGGCCATCGCGGCCGACCTGCGCTGCCCGGTCGCCCTCGCGACGCCGGTGCGGTCCGTCGACCACGACGAGAACGGTGCCCGGGTCGTCCTCGCGACCGGCGAGCAGATCGAGGCCGACGCGGTCATCGTGACCGCGCCGATCGGGGCGCTGGGGAACATCGAGTTCACCCCGCCGCTGAGCGACCTGCAGCGTGAGGTCGTCGCGGAGGGGACCAACTCGGTCGGCTTCAAGATCTGGATCAAGGTCGCCGGACGGCACTCGGTGATCGCCGGGGCGCCGGGGGACAACCCGATCTCGCTGCTGCGCAGCGAGTACTTCCTCGAGGAGGAGGACGCCACGATCCTGGTCGGGTTCGGGTCGGACCACACCAGGATCGACCTCGAGGACATCGGGTCGGCCCAGCGTGCTGTCGACGTCTGGGACGCCGGCCTGTCGGTGATCGACTGCGGCGGCCACGACTGGGTCGCCGACCCGTGGTCGGGCCAGACCTGGGCCACGGTGCGCTCCGGCCGGTTCATCGACGGCTGGAGCCACTTCAACCAGACCACGACCCGGCTCCACCTGGCCGGCGCCGACTTCGCCCAGGGATGGAACGGTGTCGTCGTCGACGGCGCGATCGAGTCGGGGATCACGACCGCCCGGAAGGTGATCGCCGACCTGCGATGAGACCCGCCTCAGGCGCGCAGGGGCCGGACGGCCTCCCAGGCAGGGTCGGTGTCCACCCGGGTGACGACGTCGCCGTGGACCCAGCCGTCCACCGTCTCCTCGAGTCGTTGCGGGGCCGAGGTGGTGGGGTCGACGTAGGCGTGCAGAAGGCGTACGCCGTTGGTCGTCTCGTGCGCCACGACGCGGCCGTCGGGGCCGAGGGTCGAGGCGAGCCGGTCCTCGAGCTGGTCGAGCTCGAGCAGGGCGTCGGGGGAGGGGAGACCCCGCTCGGCGAAGCCGACGTAGGGGACCATCACGCCGACATGATGGGTCAGGTTGGGTGCGGTGACCGGGTGCAGGGGCACGACCGCGCTCGCGACCACCGGCCCCTGCGGGCTCTCCCCGTGGAGCAGCACCCAGGCCGGGTTGCCGTCGGGGTCGACGTACTCCGTACGGAGGTTGCCCACGGCGACGCGCAGCCCGTCGAGGCCGAAACCATCGCGGGGACGGGCGGCGGTCGTCTCGACCTCGCCGATCCACAGCTCCGTGCTGGACTCGCCCAGCGCCGTGTCGAGGGCGTGGAAGGCGACCTGGAGGCGAGCGTCGTCGGCGAGCTCGGGGAAGGCCGGGTGGAAGAGGGTGAGGTCGAAGTGGGCGCCGTTCTGCCGGGCGGCGACCAGCACGTCGGCCAGCCGGATCGCGGCGCCGCCGGGGGTGGTGAGCACCGCCTCGACCGGATCGTCGACCGGCGGGCGCTGGTCGCTGAACTCCCAGGCCGAGACGTCGTCGGGCTCGGGGGCGGCGAGCAGCCAGCGGCGGGCCAGCGCGCGATGGTCCGGGTTGCCGCCCGCCGAGACGACCAGCAGCCGGCCGCCCAACGGCCCGGGCCCGACCTCCCAGCTCAGGCCCGCCTCGATCGCGTCGATCCGTCTGGCCAGCAGTGCGACCAGAGCCTTCTGGTCATCGGCGTCGAGCGCCGCACCGCAGGCCAGGGCACCCTTCTGGGCCCACCAGCTCCAGAAGCCATTGATCCGCCTGGTCTCTGAGTCGCCGGCGCCGCGTCGCCCGAAGATCCGCACGAAACGACCTTAACGCGACGCATGCGGAATGTTTACGACACCGAGAACATCAGGTGGAACGCGTCGTGCTTCCGTGCGCGGGTAGGTTTCGGCCATGCGAGTGCTGATCGCCCCCGACAAGTACGCAGGCACCCTCACCGCCGCCCAGGCGGCTGCCGCGATCGCGGAGGGCTGGCGGCGTACGGCGCCCGGTGACGAGCTCTCGCTCGCGCCGATGGCGGACGGCGGACCCGGTTTCCTCGAGCTGCTGCGCGAGGTGCTCGACGGCGACCTCCACGAGGTCGAGGTCGCAGGCCCGCACGGTGAGCCGGTGACGGCACAGGTGCTGGTCCAGGGAGAGACCGCCTACGTCGAGTCGGCTCAGGCCGCCGGCCTGCACCTCACCGGTGGAAAGGGGGCCGAGCAGGCGAGCTCGTACGGAGTGGGCCAGCTGCTCCTCGCCGCCCGTGACGCCGGAGCGAGCACGGTCGTGGTCGGCCTCGGCGGTTCGGGCACCAGCGACGGGGGAGCGGGGCTGCTCGCCGCGCTGGGCGCCGGCGCCGACCGGCCGCTCGACGCCGGTGTCGCCGGGCTCGAGGGCATCACCGAGGTCACGCTCCCCGAGCCCCTGGGCCTCGAGATCGTGATCGCCAGCGACGTGGACAACCCGCTGACCGGGCTCTTCGGTGCGATCAAGGTCTACGGCGAGCAGAAGGGGCTGGCCGAGGAGACCATGCCCCGCTGGGACGGCGTGCTCCAGGACCTGGCCGCCGCCACCTCGCGCAAGACCGCGACCGAGAAAGGGGCCGGAGCGGCCGGCGGGATCGGGTTCGCACTGCTGCTCCTCGGCGCCACCCGCCGGCCGGGGTTCGACGTCGTCGCCGACCTGCTCGGGCTGCCCGAGCTGGCCGCCCGGACCGACCTGGTGATCACCGGTGAGGGATCCTTCGACCCGCAGAGCGCCGCCGGGAAGGTGCCGGCCGGGGTCGCCAGGCTGGCCGAGCAGGTGCTGCGTCCCTGCATCGTGCTGGCGGGCAAGGTCAGCATGAGCGGGCGGGAGATGCGTACGCTCGGCATCGACGCCGCCTACTCCCTGGTCGACATCGTCGGCGAGGAGCAGGCGATCGGCCAGGCGTACGACTCACTGGCTCGGGTCGCGGCCAGAGTGGCCCGGACCTGGTCCGTCGACCATCGGGAATAACCGAGGATGTGCGACGATTGACCCTGAGACACACCCGCACCCACGCACAGGGAGCCCAGCTACATGACCGAGCAGACGACCGAACGCCGCGCCGACTCCATCAACCTGAGCGACGTTGCCGCCGGGAAGGTGAAGAGCCTCCTGGAGCAGGAAGGCCGCGACGACCTGAGCCTGCGCATCTCCGTGCAGCCCGGTGGCTGCTCCGGCCTGCGCTACCAGCTCTTCTTCGACGAGCGCACCCTCGACGGTGACGTCGTCACCGACTTCGACGGCGTCTCCGTCGTCGTCGACCGGATGAGCGTCCCCTACCTCAACGGCGCCATGATCGACTTCGTGGACAGCATCGAGAAGCAGGGGTTCACCATCGACAACCCCAACGCCACCGGTTCTTGCGCCTGTGGAGACTCTTTCCACTGAGCCCGACCTGGCCCAGTACGTCAGCAGCCCCTGCCACAGGCAGGGGCTGCTGGTATTTGGTGGCCTCCGTCGGGAGGCCGAGACCATCAGGTCAGCGCGAGATCGTCGGCGACGTTGCCGCACGCCTCGAGCATGGCGGTGTCGTTCGGCTCGCGGGACTGCATCCGCACCGTCGGAGCCGCGCGCACGGCGTCGCGGGCCCGTGGCGCCGGCAGGCGCAGCGCGCTGTCGGCGGCGGCACAGTCGGCGCAGAGCTGCGCGGGGCTGTCGAGGTCGTCGTACGGAACGCGCATGTCGGTCATGCAAACGACGGTAAGCACTACCAACGGGTAGCAGAAGGCGGACTCGGCGGTAATATTTCATCTCCCGTCCACGGCCGAGCCTTAACATCGCCCGAGGTCTCGCCGGTAGGGTTCCGCGCATGTCCGGTTCACTCCTGATCGCAGGCTCCATCGCCACTGACCACCTGATGAGCTTCGGTGGAAAGTTCGCCGATTCGCTGGTCGCCGACCAGCTCGACAAGCTCTCGGTGAGCTTCCTGGTCAACGACCTCGAGATCCGCCGCGGTGGCGTCGGCGCCAACATCTCCTTCGGCTTGGCCAACCTCGGCCTGGCGCCGGTGCTCGTGGGCGCGGTCGGCGAGGACTTCGCCGACTACCGTTCCTGGCTCGAGCGTCACGGCGTCAACTGCGACCACCTGCACGTCTCCGAGACGCTGCACACCGCCCGGTTCGTGTGCACCACCGACACCGCGATGGCGCAGTTCGCGAGCTTCTACCCGGGCGCGATGGCCGAGGCGCGCGAGATCGAGCTCGGCCCGATCGCCGACAAGGTCGGTGAGCCGTCGTACGTGCTGATCGCGCCGGACGACCCCGACGCGATGAAGCGCCACACCCAGGAGGCGCGTCAGCGCGGCTACACCTTCATCTCCGACCCGAGCCAGCAGCTCGCGTTCGGCGACGGTGAGCTCATCCGCGAGCTCGTCGACGGCGCCGCCTACCTGTTCACCAACGAGTACGAGTCGCACGTCCTCCAGCAGAAGACCGGCTGGTCCGCCGAGGAGGTCCTGGCTCGCGTCGGCACCCAGGTCACCACGCTCGGCAAGGACGGCGTACGCATCCAGCGCAAGGGCGAGGACGCGATCGAGCTGCCGGCCGCGAAGAACGTCGACGCCGTCGAGCCCACCGGAGTCGGCGACGCCTTCCGGGCCGGGTTCCTGGCCGCGCTGGTCTGGGACTGCGAGCTGGAGCAGGCCGCCGAGGTCGGCTGTGTCCTGGCCGCCTACTGCGTCGAGACCGTCGGCCCGCAGGAGTACTCCTTCACCTCCGAGGAGTTCGTGGCCCGGGTCCGAGAGTCCTACGGCGACAGGGCCGCGGACCAGATCGCTCCGCACATCAAGAACTGAACCTCGTCAGCTGAGGCGGCGTATCCGGTAGACGGGTACGCCGTCTTCTGCTTCCACCTCGCCGACGAACTCCTGCCCGCGCATGCGGGCCCAGGCGGGTACGTCGTGGTGGGCCGCCACGTCGTCGGCCGCGACGGCGATGACCTCGCCGACCTCGACGTCGCCGAGGTGGCGGCCGAGCTCGATGATCGGTCGCGGGCAGGCCTGCCCACGGCAGTCGAGGGTGACGATCGGCGCGCTCACAGGCCCGCCTCGGCGCGTAGGTCCTTCACGATCCCGGGCAGTGCGTCGAGCACGCGCTCCACATCCTCTCGCGTCGTGTCGCGGGTCAGCGACAGCCGAACGTTACCGTGTGTCAGCGCTCCCATGGCGGCAAGCACGCGAGAGGGTTCGCGGGTATCGGACGTGCAGGCCGAGCCGCTCGCGACACCGGCGCCGATGCGGTCCAGCGCGGTCACCAGCGCCTCGCCGTCGACGTACAGCGCCGAGAAGGTCACCAGGTGGGGGAGCCGGTCCTCGGCAGGGCCGGCGACGTCCACGTCGGGGATCTCGGTCCTGACCCGCTCCCTGACCAGCGCGACGAGCTCGTGCTGGCGGGCGTTGACCTCGTCGCGCTCGGCGACGACCGCCTGGAGCGCTGCCGCGGCGGCCAGCGCCCCGGGGATGTTCGTGAACCCCTGATCCGTACGCGACCACTCATCGCCGGGGAACGGCCAGCGCCAGCGGGCGGCCCTGCGCACGACCAGCACTCCCACGCCACCGGGGCCACCCCACTTGCGGGCGGAGCCGGCGATCGCGTCCCCGACCGAGGGCAGCGGCAGCCGTCCCATGGCCGCGCCGGCGTCGACGAAGAGGGACGCCGGGCCGGCGGCGGAGGCGACCTCGTCGAGGGGCTGGAGCGTGCCGACCTCGTGGTTGGCCTGTTGGACGGCGACCACATCGACGTCTCCGGCCCGCACCGCCTCCCGCACCGCGGCCACCTCTACCCGTGCCTCGCCGTCGACGGCCAGCTCGGTGACGGGGGAGCGCTGCGACCATCGTGCGGCGTCGATGACCGCCTGGTGCTCGACGGCACTGTGACCTATGCCACGTGATCCGAGCCCCAGCAGCCCCGCGTGCACGGCGGCGGTGCCCGAGGATGTGAAAAGCACCTCATCGCGACGGACCCCCAGTGCCTCGGCGACGACCTCGCGGGCGTTGGCGAGCAGCAGCCCGGCGTTGCGGGCCGGCCGGTGGAGGCGGCGAGGGTCGGCGTACCCCTGCTCTGCCGCGGCGAGCAGCACTTCTCGCGCGGCAGGATGGAGCGGTTCGGCCGAGGCGGCGTCGAGGTAGGTGAAGCGGTCGGTCACAGAAGCCAACGGTAGCCATACGCGACATGAGGAACCCCTGAAGATGAATCCGGAGTCGCTCGCGGTAGTCTGCCGACATCTGAGTGTTCGCATGAGAGAGAGGCTCGTAGTGGGTCTGCACTTGCCAGGGGCCGGATCGACTCCGTCCCACGCCCGCGCCCGACGTGGTGCGCTGGTGGCGACGCTGACGGCCGGCGCCCTCCTGCTGAGTGGCTGTTCGGACGAGGCGGCGCGCTTCGGCTTCCCCGAGCCACGTTCCGAGCAGGGGGAGCACAACCTCGCCCTGTGGCAGGGCGCATGGATCGCCGCGTTGATCACGGGTGCCCTGACCTGGGGGCTCATCTTCTACGCCATCTGGCGCTACCGGCGCCGCAGCGACGCCGACGTCCCGGTCCAGACGCGTTACAACCTGCCATTGGAGATCTTCTACACGATCGCCCCGGTCCTGATGGTGATCGTGTTCTTCGACCACACCGTCAAGGTCCAGAACGAGATGCTGGACAACGGCAACCCGACCAACGTGATCGAGGTGACCGGCCAGCAGTGGCAGTGGACCTTCAACCACGGCATCGGTGAGCCCGACCTGAGCGCCGACGAGAACCTCGTCGACGACGAGTACCCCTACGACAAGTACGGCTACGTCGTGGGCACCGGCTCGCACATCCCGACGCTGGTCCTCCCCGAGAAGACCACCACGCGGTTCAACCTGCGCTCGGCCGACGTCATCCACAACTTCGGCGTCCCGGAGTTCGGTATGCGGATGGACGTCGTCCCGGGTCGGGTGAACCACTACTCGATCACCACGAAGGAGGCCACGGCCACCTTCGACGCCAACGCGGAGGACCTCATCGAGGGCACCACCTTCCGCGGGGCGTGCTACGAGCTCTGCGGCGTCTACCACGCCCGGATGATCTTCAAGGTCGCGATCCTCTCCGAGAGCGACTACAAGTCCTACGTCGACACGCTGGCGCAGAACGGCTTCGAGGCCGACCGCCCGCTGCTCGGTGGTGGCAAGTCCACCCGCCCCGCTGACGACATCGCGAACCACGAGGAGGAGGGCGAGTGACCGCCACCGCTGCACCCCCGGTCGCCGGCGGTCGCAAGCCGCTCGGCAAGCAGATCTACCAGCTGCTGACCACCACCGATCACAAGCTGATCGGCAAGATGTACCTGGTCACGTCGTTCGTCTGGTTCCTGATCGGCGGCCTGATGGCGCTGCTGATGCGCTCGGAGCTGGCCTTCCCGGGTCAGCAGGTCGTCAACGACGAGCTGTTCAACCAGCTGTTCACGATGCACGGCACGATCATGCTGCTGCTCTTCGCGACGCCGCTGTTCTTCGGCTTCTCCAACGTGATCATGCCGCTGCAGATCGGCGCACCTGACGTCGCCTTCCCGCGGCTCAACATGTTCAGCTACTGGCTCTACCTCTTCGGCAGCCTGATCGCGGCCAGCGGCTTCCTCACCCCGACCGGTGCGGCCGACTTCGGCTGGTTCGCCTACACGCCGCTCTCCAGCGCGCAGTACTCGCCGGGTGTCGGTGGCGACCTGTGGATCATGGGCCTCTACATGGCCGGTCTGGGCACGATCCTCGGCTCGGTCAACTTCATCACCACGATCATCTGCATGCGGGCGCCGGGCATGACCATGTTCCGGATGCCGATCTTCACCTGGAACACCCTGGTCACGTCGCTCCTCGCGCTGATCGCGTTCCCGATCCTCGCCGCGGCGCTGCTGATGCTCGAGTCCGACCGGCAGTTCGGCTCCCACGTCTTCGACGCCGCCCATGGTGGCCCGATCCTGTGGCAGCACCTGTTCTGGTTCTTCGGTCACCCCGAGGTCTACATCATCGCGCTGCCGTTCTTCGGGATCATCACCGAGATCCTCCCGGTCTTCAGCCGCAAGCCGATCTTCGGCTACATCGGCCTCGTCGCCGCGACTCTCGGTATCGCGATCCTCTCGGTGGCGGTGTGGGCGCACCACATGTTCGTCACCGGCGCGGTCAACCTGCCGTTCTTCTCCGGCATGACATTCCTGATCGCGGTGCCGACAGGTGTGAAGTTCTTCAACTGGATCGGCACGATGTGGGGCGGATCGGTCAGTTTCGACACCCCGATGCTCTGGTCGATCGGCTTCTTGACGACCTTCCTCTTCGGTGGTCTGACCGGCATCATCCTGGCGAGCCCGCCGCTCGACTTCCAGGTCTCCGACTCCTACTTCGTGGTCGCGCACTTCCACTACGTGGTCTTCGGAACCGTCGTGTTCGCGATGTTCGCCGGCTTCTACTTCTGGTGGCCGAAGATGACCGGCCGGATGCTCGACGAGCGCCTCGGCAAGGTCCACTTCTGGCTGCTGTTCGTCGGCTTCCACGCGACCTTCCTGGTCCAGCACTGGCTCGGTGTCGAGGGCATGCAGCGACGCATCTCCGACTACCTGCCCAGCGACGGGTTCACCTTCCTGAACCAGTTCTCGACGGTCGGCGCGTTCCTGCTGAGCCTGTCGATGCTGCCCTTCTTCTACAACCTCTACGTCTCCCGCAACGCCCCCAAGGTCGAGGTGGATGACCCCTGGGGTTGGGGCCGCTCGCTGGAGTGGGCCACCGCCTGCCCGGCGCCGCGCCACAACTTCGTCTCCATCCCGAGGATCCGTTCGGAGTCCCCGGCCTTCGACCTCCACCACCCGGAGATCGCCGCGCTGGAGAACGAGGACGACCTCGCCTCCACCAGCTCCAACAAGGAAGGCTGACCCCGATGAAGTCTGAAGCCTGGATCTTCGTGGTCTGCACCGCCTTCATGGTGCTGGTCACGCCGGCCTACTGGTTCGTCACCGCGGCCTCCGAGGAGGGCGGCGACTGGACCGGCACCTCGGCGCTGGTGATGTGCACGCTGCTGTTCGCGATGATCACCATCTACCTCGGCTTCCACGCCATCAAGATGGACCCGCGGCCCGAGGACCGCGAGGACGGTGAGATCGCCGAGGGCGCCGGGGAGTACGGCTTCTTCCCCCCGTTCTCGTGGTGGCCGCTGTGGGCGGCTCTCACCTTCGGTCTGGTCGTCCTCTCGGTCGCGATGGCAGCCTGGTGGCTCCTCATCATCGCCGCCGTGCTCGGTCTGCTGGCCCTCGCCGGCTGGAACTTTGAGTACTACCGAGGCGAGTTCAAGCACTGAGCAGATGAACGCCAACGGGGCCCGATCCACCATGGATCGGGCCCCGTTTCCATTCTTGGGCAGCTCTTGGTGATGCCCGGTAGGGTTATCGCGCCCACGCCCCGGTTCGGGGCGCGGGGGTAAATGAATCAGGTCTGGAGCAGCCTCACCGTGTCAACGCAGTCACCGTTTCACCGTTCGTCCCTGCTCGCCCGCCGCCGGGTGCTGTTGACCACGGCAGCGGCGGCTCTCGCGCCGGTGCTCGCCGCGTGCGGGGCGGACTCGGCCTCGAAGGAGCCCAAGAAGCCCGCCGAGCCGACGGTGCAGATCACCCCCAACATCGAGAACGACGCCACCGGCGTCGCGGTCGACAAGGTCGTCAAGGTCGATGTGGCCAAGGGGCGTCTCGACGAGGTCATGCTGACCGGTGCCAAGGGCACCAAGGTGCGCGGCACGATGACCGAGGACGGGCTCAGCTGGAGCGCGGGGGAGGTGCTCGAGCCGACCGCCTCCTACATCCTGGCGGTCACCGCCACCGGTGACGACGGGCTGGAGCAGACGAGCGAGATCAAGTTCTCGACCGAGGATCTCGGCCTGGACCGCCAGACCTTCCCGTCGATCGCGCCGCTCGACGGCGAGACGGTCGGTGTGGGGATGCCGATCATCGTGACGTACGACCTGCCGGTGAAGAACAAGGCGGCCTTCGAGAAGAAGATGATCGTCGAGTCGACCCCGAAGCAGGACGGGTCGTGGTACTGGGTCAGCGACAAGGAGGTGCACTACCGCCCGCGCACCTACTGGCAGGCCAACTCCACGATCAACGTGAAGCTCAACATCAACTCGGTTCCTGCCGGTGGCGGGATCTTCGGCCAGAAGGACCGTGAGATCACCTTCAAGACCGGTGACGCGCACATCTACCGGGCCAACGCGCAGACCCACCAGATGGAAGTCTTCAAGAACGGGCAGAAGATCAAGACCATCCCGATCACGACCGGCAAGGAAGGGTTCATCACCCGCAGCGGCGTGAAGGTGATCATCGAGAAGTTCAAGCGCAAGACCATGAACTCCGAGACCATCGGGATCAACCAGGGCGACCGGGAGTACTACAACATGGAGGGCGTGAAGTGGGCCATGCGGCTGACGTTCTCCGGAGAGTTCATCCACGGCGCGCCGTGGTCGGTCGCGCAGCAGGGCAACGCCAACGTCTCCCACGGCTGCACCGGGATGAGCGACGAGAACGCCAAGTTCCTCTACGACATGACCCGCCGCGGTGACGTCGTCGAGACCGTCGGCACCAACCGGGAGATGACCTTCAGCAACGGCTGGGGCGACTGGAACACCTCCTACGACGAATACCGGGCGGGGTCTGCGCTCGCCTGATCGCGGCACGCCGTCTCACCGGCGTGAGCCCGATCGCCCGATGTGAGTCGATATTCTGCACTGCAGTAAATAACGTGTGACATCGAGCGGTTCGCGCTTGCCCTCAGAAGCCGCATTACCTACGTTCCGAAGAACACGTAATCGCGTTGCGCGACGCCGACCCCCGACGGCCCCGCGCTCTGGAAGGTGGGCTCGTTTTGCCTCGGCCGGTGCTGCTTCTCGACCTGGACGGCACGGTGTGTCTCGGAGACACACCGGCACTTCTCTACGCCACCCGGGTGGCGGACCTCACCGACGCCCCTGAGGCGCTTCTGACGACTGCGGAGGCCTTCCTCGGGCAGAGACTGCCGGAGACTGCTCCGAGGACGCTGACGGGCGCTCAGGACGGCTATGAGGCGGTCAAGATCCTCGGCCTGGCGGCCGGGGTCTCCGAGGAGCAGCTCAGTGCCGCGTACGTCTCGAGCCGGGCGGCGATCAGCGAGCATCCTGGTGACATCCGCACGCCCGAGGGGCTGGTCGAACTGCTCGGCGGGATCGACGCGCACCGGGTGATCCTGACCAACTCGCCCGGCGGCAGCGGGCTGGACGCGATCCTGGAGCACCTCGGCGTACGCGACGTGGTCGACGAGGTGCGCACCGACGCCCTCAAGCCGACCCGGATGAAGGGCCACCTGGACGCCTTCCTCGAGCACGTCGGCGCCGCCGACACGCCGGAGTGGTTGATGTCGGTGGGCGACATCTGGCGCAATGACCTTGCCCCCGCCGTCGAGCGTGGTTGTGTTGCTGCATACGTTGACGCCTTCGACCGCCGGCAGGGACCGGCCCATGTTCGTGCAGGATCGTTCGTGGACCTGTACCCCGCAGTCTCGGACTGGTCGAATGACCCGTCATCCTTCATAGCAGCTCACCCCCTCAAGGAGTCTGTCCGATGTTGAGAACCCCCCGGTTGCTGGCGGTCGGTGCCGCCGCATCGCTCGCCCTCTCGCTCGCCGCCTGCGGCGAGGACAGCACTGCGCCCGCGGAGGACCCCGAGGAGATCGTGCTGTCGCTGGTGCCCTCCGGCGACGTCGACTCGATCACGGAGAGCGCGAAGGGCCTGGAGTCGTTCCTCAGCGACAAGATCGGGATCCCCGTACGCGCCGAGGTGACCGAGAGCTATGCCGCCGCGATCGTGGCGATGAAGGCCGACCAGGCTCAGGTCGCGATGCTCGGCCCGATCGGCATGGTCCAGGCCGAGGACCAGGCCGGTGCGGTGCCGGTCCTGCAGTCGGTGCGCTTCGGGTCGGGGACCTATCACACCCAGTGGTTCACCAACGACCCCGAGACCTACTGCGCCGACGAGGTGAAGGTGGTCGAGGGCTTCAAGTACTGCAACGGCACCGACGCCGCCGAGACCGGTCCCGTCGGCGAGGAGGCGATCGCCAAGATCGAGCCCGGCACCTCCATCGCCTTCGTCGACCAGGGCTCCGCCTCGGGCTACTACTACCCGGCCACCCAGTGGGGTCAGGTCACCGGTGGCGACGCCCTGGTCGACCTCGACGCCCAGTTCGCCGGCGACCACGACGCCGCGGTCCTGGCCGTGGCGCGCGGCGACTACCCGATCGGGGTGAGCTTCGACGACGCCCGCGAGGAGGTCGCGGCCGACGAGCCGAAGGTCGCCTCCGACGTCGTGGTCTTCGCCTACTCCACCGAGATCCCCAACGACGGCATCGTCGTCGCCGCCGGCCTCTCCAAGGAGCTGCGTACGAAGGTGACCGACGCGTTCACCGCGATGGCGAAGGACCCCAAGGGGCTCAAGACGCTGGAGGCGGTCTACGAGATCGAGGGTCTGGAGAAGGTCGACACCGCCGCGCTGAAGAAGGCGAAGTCCGTGGAGGAGAACTTCGGCGAATGAGCATCGTCTTCGACGACGTCTCGGTGGTCTACCCCAACGGAACCCGTGGCCTGGACAAGGTCTCCTTGACCATCGCGGCAGGGGAGTTCGTCGTGGTCGTCGGGCTCTCGGGGGCGGGCAAGTCGACGCTCATCCGCACGATCAACGGCCTGGTGCCGGTCACCTCGGGTTCGCTGTCGGTGGGCGGGACCGAGGTGGCCACGGCGCGCGGGCGACGACTGCGGCGGCTGCGCGCCGAGATCGGGATGATCTTCCAGGGGTTCAACCTGGTCTCCCGGCGCTCGGTGATGGGCAACGTGCTCACCGGCCGGCTGCACGCGCAGACGATGCTGAGGTCGGCCTTCGGCATGCACACCAAGGCCGACAAGGAGATCGCCTTCGAGGCCCTGGAGCGCGTCGGGATCGTCGAGAAGGCGTGGGTACGCGCCTCCCAGCTCTCCGGCGGGCAGCAGCAGCGGGTCGCGATCGCCCGGGCGCTGGCGCAGCAGCCGTCCGTCGTGCTCGCCGACGAGCCGGTCGCCTCCCTGGATCCGCCGACGGCCAACCTGGTGATGCGTGACCTGCAACGGATCAACCGCGATCTCGGTATCACCACTGTGGTCAACCTGCACTTCCTCGATCTGGCTCGGCGCTACGCTGACCGGATCATCGGCATGCGCGCGGGCCAGGTGGTCTTCGACGGCCCGGCGGCCGATGCCGACGACGATGTCTTCGAGAGGATCTACGGCCGCTCGCTGACCGCCGAGGACGTCTCTGCATGAGCGAGCGCCAGCGAGCGACCACATGAGCCAGGCCACCCTCGAGCGTGCGGACGGCGCGCCGAAGCAGGTACGTCCGGCGAAGCCGCCGCCGAGCCCGCTGCTCATCGGTGGCGTCCTCGGCGCCGTGGCCGCCACCGTCGTGGCCGGTTGGGCGATCGACTTCTCGCTCGCGCCCGTCATCGAGCAGTGGCCGATGCTGACGATGATCCTCGAGGAGGTCGTGCACCCCGAGTGGGCGGAGATCACCGACCCGTCCTCGCGGCTGTGGATCGCGATGAAGGAGACCGCGGCCATCGCGGTCATCGCGACCTTCGTCGGCTCATCGATCGCCCTCGGCGTCGCTCTGCTGGGCTCCAAGGTCAGTGCGCCGCCCGCAGTCTTCCGGGTCACCAAGTCGGTGATGTCGATGATCCGGTCGCTGCCAGACATGGCCTACGCGCTGGTCTTCGTCGCCGTCGTCACCGGTCCGCTCCCGGGGATCCTGGCGCTGACCATCTTCAACATCGGCATCGTCGCCAAGTTGACCGCGGAGAGCATCGACGCCGTCGACCCCGGCCCCCTGGAGGCGCTCGACGCGGCCGGGGCGACCCGCTGGCAGCGGGCCCGGGTGGCGATCGTGCCCGCCGTGCTGCCCAACTACGCCTCGTACGTCCTCTATGTCTTCGAGCTCAACATCCGCGCCTCCGTGGTGCTGGGGGCGGTCGGGGCCGGCGGGGTCGGGCAGCTGATCATGCTCTACTTCAACCGGGCCGACTATGCCCGGCTGGCGGCGGTAGTGATCGTCATCTTCGTGGTGGTCATCGCGATCGACCTGCTCTCCCAGTTCCTGCGCCGGAGGCTGGTATGACCTCGGCGACCGCGACCACGCGGCCGAAGCCGCCGCCGAAGTGGCCCTACACCGTGGCCGGGCTGGCGCTGATCGGCATCGTGCTGGTGGCCGGATGGTCGCTGGACGATGCCAAGTGGGAGCGGCTGCCGCAGTTCCCCGGGGAGATCCTGCAGTACGCCGGCCAGATGCTCGACGGCGTGCTCACCTGGCCGGGAGCGCATCCCGAGGGCCAGTCCGATCCGGACCTCACCTACGGTGACTGGTGGCTGCAGGCGCTGAAGCTGATGGGGGAGTCGGTGGCGCTCGCCTGGATCGGCACCTGCGTGGGGGCGCTGTTCTCGTTCCCGCTGGCGTTCCTGGCCGCCTCCACCACCGCGCCGCTGATCCTACGCGTGCCGGTGCGGCTCTTCTTCAACGCCATCCGCGCCGTCCCGGAGATCCTGCTCGCGGTGATCGTGATGCTGCCGCTGTTCGGGCTCAACCCGATGGCCGGGGCGATGGCGATCGGCATCCACTCGATCGGCTCGCTCGGCAAGCTGACGCTGGAGAACATCGAGGCGGTCGACCCACGCCCCGTCGAAGCCGTCACCGCGGCCGGCGCGACGTGGTGGCAGCGGATCCGCACGGCAGTCATCCCGCAGATGATGCCGGAGACCGTGGCGTTCTGGCTCTACCGCTTCGAAGTGAACATCAGGGCAAGCGCGATCCTCGGCGTCGTGAGCGCCGGTGGAATTGGTGCGTTACTAAACCGTGTCCTTCGGGGCCGAGAGTGGGAGTGGGGTGGAATCATGCTAGTTGTGATCATCATCGTGACGATCCTGGTAGACCAGCTGTCCGCAGCGCTGCGTCACCGGATCCTGCACGGCGCCGAAGCCACCGTGGTGGCGGCATGACGAGTGCGCCGGTTCTCCCAGCCATCAGGGCCGCGATGCCGCGGCTCAACCCTTCCGAGCGCGCGGTCGCCGAGGTCGTGCTGACCCGTTCGGAGTGGGCCATCGAGGCGACCACCGCCGAGATCGCCGCCGAGGCCTCCGTCTCGACCGCGACCGTGGTCAGAGCCGCGCAGAGACTCGGGTTCCGCGGCTTCCCGCACCTCAAGGTGCTGCTGGCGCGCGACCTGGGTACGGCCAAGACCGAGACGACCGAAGGAGGCAGCCCGCTGACGGTGGTGCGCTCCTTCTTCGCCGACATCGCCGACTCCGCCTCCGACATGGTCGGGCTCCTCTCCGAGGAGCAGGTCACCCGGGCCGTGGAGCTGCTCGCCGAGGCCCGCTCGATCCTGGTCGCCGGCACGGGCGTCTCCTCGCCGGTCGCCCAGGACATCGCGATGAGACTGGGCTCCCAGGGACTGAGCACCGTCGCGCCCAGCGATCACCTCGACCAGCTCATCCGGGCCCGTCTGCTCCAGCCGGGCGACGTCTGCGTCGTGGTCAGCGGCACCGGTGCCACCGCGCCCACCATCCAGGTCGCCCAGGCGGCCGTCGCCGGGGGAGCGGCCGTCATCGCGCTGACCTCCTTCACCGGCACCCAGCTGACCAAGCTCGCCGAGGTCGAGCTGGTCACCCCGCAGGGCGGTCGCGCCGGGTTCCGCCAGGAGCTCGACTCGATCATCCGGATCCCGCAGCTCATCCTCGGCAACGCGCTCGTCGCCGCCGTGGCGGCCCGCGACCCCGAGGCCGCGGCCAACGTACGTGCCCGGGTGCTCGAGGTCGTCGGCGGCGAGCTCGACCCGCAGGGCTGAGCCTGCGAGCCGAGTCGGCTCGTTCGTACACAGAGATCCGCCGAGTCGGCGCGTTAGAACGCGCCGACTCGGCGGATCTCTGGTTCAGAGGTACGCAGTCAGCAGCGCTGCCTCGGCGCGGAGCTGCTCTGCTTTTTCGCCCGCTCCGTGGGAGTCCAGGTCGGTCGCGGCGTCCAGGCGCTCGGTCTGCTCGCCGGCGATGATGCCGCGGATGTCCTCGTCGCTCAGGTCGCGTCGCGCGGCCTCGGTGGCGCCTACGCCGACCGCGGCGCCGGCGATCGGTCCTTCGGCCGAGAGGGCAGTCTCCTCGACCGGCAGCGCCTCGGCGTTGGCGATGGCGGCCAGCGTGGAGCGGAGCACGGCTGTCGCCGTGGTGTCGCGGGCCTTGCGGGCGGTGAGGAGGTCGGCTCGGAGGCGAGCCTGGAGACCGGTCATGTCCGGGACCCTAGGGTCCCTGTGCGGCCGTGGGCAATCGGGTTTCCACCGGCAAATGCGACGTGGCGCCGCCCCCGGAGGGAACGGCGCCACGTGGCGTACGGCTTCAGCTCAGTGGCTGAGGGGCTCCTCGATCGCCGAGTGACGGTGATCGTCGAAGTCGTGACCATCGACCTGGTGACCCTCGTGGGCAGCCAGCGCGTGGGCCTCGTGCTCGGCGTGGTGGTGCGCCTCGCTGAGCTCCTCGGGGGTCGGCTTGTCCACGTCGTGGTCGTAGTAGAAGGCCCGGAGCTTCGCGCGGAACGACGGCTTGCCGTTCTTCTTCAGCTCCGGCTCCTCGCCGGCCCGGCCGCGGTCGCGGACGGTCATGGCGAAGGCCTCGTCCTCGGGAAGCGGCAGGTGCTTCTCGTGGTAGGCGCCCTCCGGCGTACGGATGACCGTGCCGGTCTCGTAGCCGTGCAGCAGCTTCTCGTTGTCGTGACGCTGGAGCGAGATGCACCAACGACGCGTGATGATGAACGCCGCGATCGGACCCAGGAACACGAACGCCCGCAGGAAGTAGGTGATCTGGTTGATCGAGAGGTCGAACTTGATCGCGATGATGTCGTTGCCGCCCGCGGCCCAGAAGCCCGCGTAGAACGTCATCAGCGCGACGAACGTGGCGGTGCGGGTAGGAGCGTTGCGCGGGCGCTGGAGCAGGTGGTGCTCGCGCTTGTCGCCGGTGATCCAGGCCTCGATGAAGGGAAGCATCAGCACGACCATCCAGGCCGCCATCGGCAGCACGATGACCGGGAAGAAGATGTTCCACGACCAGGTCGAGCCCCAGAAGTGCGACTCCCAGCCCGGCATGATGCGCAGCGCGCCGTCGGGCCAGCCCATGTACCAGTCAGGCTGCGAGCCCGCGGTGACCTTGGTCGGGTCGTAGGGGCCGAACTTCCACACCGGGTTGAGCGAGAAGAAGGCGCCGAGCAGGGCGGTCACACCGAAGGTGATGAAGAAGAAGCCGGTCATCTTGGAGATGTAGTTCGGCACCATCGGGTAGCCGACGACGTTCTTCTCGGTGCGTCCGGGTCCAGGCCACTGGGTGTGCTTGTGGTAGATCAGCAGGATCAGGTGAGCACCGATCAGGGCCAGCAGGATCGCCGGGATCAGCAGCACGTGGATCGTGAACAGGCGCGGGATGATGTCGTCGCCTGGGAACTCGCCTCCGAACAGGAAGAACGAGAGGTACGTCCCCACGATCGGGATCGCCATCATGAACCCGTCCGCGGCCCGGATGCCGGTGCCGGAGAGCAGGTCGTCGGGGAGCGAGTAGCCGGTGAAGCCCTCGAGCGTGCCGAGCAGCAGCAGCGTCGCGCCGATGACCCAGTTGATCTCACGCGGCTTGCGGTGCGCACCCGTGAAGAAGACGCGCATCATGTGGATCATCATCGAGGCGATGAAGAGCATCGCCGCCCAGTGGTGGACCTGGCGCAGCAGCAGGCCACCACGCACGTCGAAGGAGATGTCCAGCGTCGAGGCCATCGCCTCGGACATGTCGATGCCGCGCAGCGGTGCGTACGAGCCCTGGTAGGTGATCTCGGCCATCGAAGGCTTGAACCACAGGGTCAAGAAGGTGCCGGTGACCAGCAGGACCACGAAGCTCCACAGCGCGATCTCACCCAGCATGAACGACCAGTGGTCGGGGAAGATCTTGCGGGAGAGGAACTTGCTCAGACCGCCGATGCCGAGGCGCTCGTCGGCCCAGTTCGCGGCCGCCCCCGCCTTGGTCGGCTTACCCGCCGGGGCAGCGGCTTCGGTGCCGTTGCTGGCGGCAACCTTGGACGTGTCGGTGCTCACTGGCCGCCCTCCTTGTAGCCGTACTGCTCAGCATCGGCGGCGTGGTCCTTGGACCAGTCGTCGAAGATCTCGTCGATGTCGTAGGTGTTGCGCTCCCAGAAGCTGACGCCCACAGGCTCAGGGTAGTCCGAGAGGGCAACGAGGAAGCCGTCCGCGTCGACGCCCAGGGGCAGCTGGGGCAGGTGCCGGCCGGCCGGGCCGAAGATGACCTTGCCGTGGTCGGCCAGGTCGAAGGTCGACTGGTGGCACGGGCACAGCAGGTGGTGCGTGGTGCGCTCGTTCAGCGAGATCGGGCAACCGACGTGGGTGCAGATCTTGGAGTAGGCCACGATGCCGTTGACCGACCAGTTGCGGGTCACGTCGTTGTCGATGTCGGCGGGGTCCATCCGCAGCAGGATGGTGGCCGCCTTCGACTTGGCGATCTGCAGCGGCGCGCCGTGCAGGCTGCCGTCGAAGATCGTCGCCGGCTCGGCGTTGACCAGGTCACCGACCTCCAGGTCGCCCGGGCGGATCGGGGTGCCGACCACGTCGCGTACGACCCGCACGCCGGCATCCCAGACGGTGTGCTCGAGACCGGCGCCCGGGTAGGGCTGCTCCTCGGTGATCTGGGCGTTGGTCTGACCCAGGTCCCTGAGGATGACGACCGCCGGCAGACCGAGCAGGGCGGCCGAGCCGATCATCGCGTTGCGGATGAAGGGACGGCGGGCCATGCCGGACTCGTGGAGCGCGGCCTTGAGCTCGGCGACAGCGGCCTCGCGGGTCGCGGGGGAGGAGGCTGCCGGGTGGCGGTCCTCGGAGTGCTCGATGTCGATGACGAGCTTGCGGGCCCACTGGATGACGCCGATGCCGAGGAAGAGCAGGGCGAAGCCGAGGCTCGATCCCAGCGCCAGGTTGGAGGCGCCGAAGCCGGCCCAGACGTCACCGTCGTAGCCGGGCTCGATGGCGAAGTAGGCGACGACGAAGAGCACCGAGCAGATCGCTGAGAGGGCGAAGAAGAGGCTCACCTGACGCTCGGCGCGCTTCTCAGCCTTGGGGTCGACGTCGGTAGGACGCCAGTGATGCTCGTGCATACCCGGGTCGGGCAGCAGCGCGTCGGTGTGCGCGTTGAGCTCTGGGTGCGAGTCGTCGTGCTTCTCGATCTCGCTGAGGTCGCTGCTCACTTGGCAGATCCCTTCTTGGTCTGGTTGGTGCGCGTGGTGTGCGCGGCGATCCAGATGGCGAAGGCCACCAGGACGCCGAGCCCGACCACCCAAGCGACGATACCTTCGGTCACCGGGCCGAGCGCGCCGTTGTTGAAGCCGCCGTAGTCGGGCTGCTCCCTCATCGACTCGACATAGGCGATGACGGCCTTCTTCTCCTCCGGGCTGATGTTGCCGTCGGAGAAGGTGTCCATCGACTGCGGACCGGTCAGCATCGCCTGGTAGATGTGCCTCGGGTCGGTGTCGAGGATGCTCGGAGCCTCGCCGCCGCGCGGCATCGCGCCGCCGGCGCCGGTGAAGTTGTGGCAGGCGGTGCAGTTGGTCAGGAAGATCTGGCCACCGAGGGCGACCGCCTCCTCCCGCTCCTCATCAGAGGCGAAGGTGTCCGGGTCGTACTGCTCCCGGTCAGGGACGGCCGGGCCGGGGCCGAGGCTGGCGACGTACGCGGCCAGGGCGTCGATCTCGTCCTGGTTGAAGCTGGGGTCCTTGACCTCGACCTGGGCGCCGGGCTGGGCCATCGGCATCCGGCCGGTGCCGACCTGGAAGTCGACGGAGGCGGCACCGACACCGATCAGGGAGGGGCCGTAGAGCTTCCCGTTCTGGGTGGTGATGCCCTCACCGTTGGATCCGTGGCAGGTGGAGCAGTTGATCATGAAGAGCTCTTTGCCCTCGGCGACGAGAGCAGCGTTGTCCTTCTCCTGCTCGGCCTGGGAGGCCGGGGCGAGCGCGGCGTACGCGCCGCCGGTGCTCAACAGGGCGACCAGGAGCACGGCGGCACCGGCCAACGGGCGGCGACGGTGCCGCGACAGTCGACCGACGGAGCGGTTCAGTAGACGCACATTCAGTCCTTGGTCACTTGAGGAGGTAGATGGTCGCGAACAGGCCGATCCACACCACGTCGACGAAGTGCCAGTAGTAGGACACGACGATCGCGGAGACGGCCTGCTCGTGGGTGAAGCGCTTGGCGACGTAGGTCCGGCCGAGCACGAAGAGGAAGGCGATCAGACCGCCGGTGACGTGCAGACCGTGGAAGCCCGTCGTCAGGTAGAAGACCGAGCCGTAGGGGTCGTCGGGGCCGGTGATGCCGCTGTTGAGGGCGATGCCCTCCTGCACCAGGGCTGCGTACTCGGTCGCCTGACCGGCGATGAAGACCGCGCCCATGAGGTAGGTGAGGATGAACCACTCACGCAGGCCCCACAGACGGACCGCGAACAGGGAGCCCTTACGTCCGACCTGGCCGCGCTCGGCGGCGAAGACGCCGAACTGGCAGGTGAACGACGACAGCACGAGGATGGTCGTGTTGACCGCCGCGAACGGGATGTTGAGCCCGTCGGTGTTGGCTTGCCACTGCTCGGGGCTGACCGCGCGGATCGTGAAGTAGGCCGCGAACAGCGCCGCGAAGAACATCAGCTCGCTGGAGAGCCAGATGATCGTCCCCACGCTGACCATGCTCGGACGGTCGTGATGCCCGTGCAGGCGGGCTGTTGGAAGAGTCGATACTGTCGCCACGCCCGCCATTATGTCCTGCCCCTTTCCCAGAGTCTTCTTGGGACCCTGTGTGTCGTGTTTCAGGGTGCTGCTACACCTTGAGACACCGCTCAGGTTCTGGGTGTGACATGTGGCCGCAGGGCATGGTGTTGGCGCTAGCATCGGGGTGTGACCGACACCACCTCGAATTCACTGAAGATCCTCGTCTACAGCGACGACGTCGACGTACGCAAGCAGGTGATCCTCGCTCTGGGGCGCCGTCCCCATCCCTCCCTCCCGGAGGTGGAGTACGTCGAGGTGGCCACCGAGCCGGCCGTGCGCGCGCAGCTCGATGCCGGCGGCCTGGCGCTCGCAGTGCTCGACGGCGAGGCGGCTCCGGCCGGCGGGCTGGGGATCGCGAAGGCGGTCAAGGACGAGGTGCGCGACGCTCCGCCGATCGTGGTGCTCATCGGTCGTCCTCAGGACGCGTGGCTCGGCACCTGGTCGCGTGCGGAAGCCACCGTGCCGCACCCGCTCGACCCGTTCGAGCTGGCCCGGACGGTCGTGGGGCTGTTGCGGCCCGTTAACGTTGGCGCATGACGTCCGCGCCCAACTCCTGGCCCGAGGTCCTCACCACGCTGGTCGCGGGACAGTCACTGTCCGCGCATCAGGCGGCATGGGCGATGGAGGAGATCCTCTCGGGAGAAGCGACGCCCGCGCAGATCGCCGCCTTCGCGGTCGCGCTGCGCGCCAAGGGTGAGACCGTCGACGAGCTCGCCGGGGTCGCCGACGGGATGCTGGCCAAGGCCAACCCGATCTTCGTGCCCGGGCGAGTGCTCGACATCGTCGGCACCGGTGGTGACCGGTCCTTCTCGGTCAACATCTCCACGATGTCGGCGATCGTCGCGGCCGGTGCCGGGGCCAAGATCGTCAAGCACGGCAACCGCTCCGCCTCCTCCAAGTCGGGATCGGCCGACGTGCTCGAGGCGCTCGGCATCCGGCTCGACCTCGACGTCTCCCGCGTCGGTGAGGTCGCCGAGGAGGCCGGGATCACCTTCCTGTTCGCCGCCGCCTTCCACCCCGCGATGCGTCACGCCGCCGCCGCGCGGCGCGAGATCGGCATCGCCACCGTCTTCAACCTGCTCGGTCCGCTGACCAACCCGGCACGCCCCGCTTCCTCCGCGATCGGCTGCGCGGATCCTGCCGCCGCCCCCGTGATGGCCGGTGTCTTCGCCCGCCGTGGCGTCGATGCCTGGGTCTTCCGCGGCGACGACGGCCTCGACGAGCTCACCACCACCACGACCTCGCACGTGTGGATGGTCTCGCAGGGAGTCGTGACCGAGGCGAGCGTCGAGCCCCTCGACCACGGCATCGGCCGCTCCACCGCCGAAGACCTGCGCGGCGACGACGCGGCCTACAACGCCTCTGTCGTCCGCCGTCTGCTCGCCGGGGAGAAGGGGGCCGTACGCGACGCGGTGGTGCTCAACGCCGGCGCTGCCCTCGCCGTCCACGACGCCGGCTCCGGCAGTGTCGACGAGCGGCTCGCCGGGGGCATCGCCCGCGCGGCCGACGCCATCGACTCCGGGGCTGCTCAGGGCGTGCTCGACCGGTGGGTCGCTGCTACCTCGCGTTGAGGTAGGTGATCACGCGCCGGGTCGGCGCCTCGCTCGCTTTGCTTCGCGGTGGGCCGTAGATGATTACGCGCCGAGTCGGCGCAACCGCACGCCTCGCTCGCTTCGCTTCGCTCCAAGGCGTGCAGTTGCGCCGACTCGGCTACATCCGACGGGCTGCGCCCGTTAGTCCAGGCCGATGGAGAAGGCGGCTTCCAGGTCGACCTGGGAGTAGGTGCGGAAGGCGATGTGGGTCTCGGTCTCGAGCACACCGGGGACCTTGTTGACCTTGTCAGCGACGACGTTGGCCACCTCGTCGTGGGCACGGACGCGCACCAGGGCGATCAGGTCGATCTGGCCGGTGACGGAGTAGACCTCGCTGACTCCGTCGATGGCGGCCACGGCCTCTGCCACCTCGGGGATCTGGGAGACCTCGGCATTGATGAAGACGATCGCTGTGATCACGCAGGTCACGTTAGCCGATCCGTCTAGAGCGCCGCTGCCCGCCGGCCCGCACCGCCGATCGGGCAGGTCCAATCGCCCTCGACGTGGGCGAGGCGTACGCCTGGGGACTCGAGCCAGCGCAGCACCAGCTCGGTCTCCTCGGCGCTCGCGGCCGGCACCGGCCCGGGGGCGGCCAGGACGGTCTCGGCGCTGAGCTGGAGGTCGGCGACGTAGGCGTGAGCGTTGGCCTCTCGCGGGATCACCCCGGCGCCGGCGAGGCGCCCGTGACGGACCACGTGGACCGCCCAGCGGCCGTCGTCCTCACGCCGGATCGCGGTGAGGTCGGGCAGCCGGGTCAGGCCGGTGAGCCGCTGGGTGCGCGCGGCGGCGCGCAGGTAGGAGGTCAGCCGGTCGCGGTGGACGGCCGCCTCCTCGAACCGCTCCTGCTCGGCCAGGCCGGTGAGCCGCTCGGTGACCGTCTCGACCACCTCGTCGGGCCGGTGGAGCAGCGACTCGCGGACCCGCGAGACCAGGGTCGCGTACGTCTCTGTGGGGACGCTCTGGTCGCACGGGCTCAGGCAGCGGTGGAGCTCGGCGAGGACGCAGGGGGTCTTGCGCGGCAGCAGCGGGAGCCGGTCGGCGCACTGCCGGATCGGGAAGGTGTCGTGCAGCGCCTGGAGGGCCTTCTCGGCGACCTTCTTGGAGCCGAACGGGCCGAGATAGTCGGCCTCGTCGTCGAGCACCTGCTTGACCAGCGACAGCCTGGGCCACGGCTCCTGGGTGAGCTTGACGAAGTGCATCTTCTCCGGGCGTCGCGAACGGCGGTTGTAGGGCGGCTTGTGCTCGGCGATGAGCCGCAGCTCGCGCACCCCCGCCTCCAGCGCCGTCGCGCACTCGATGCCCTGCACGGTCGCGGCCAGCCCGACCATCTCACCCATCCGGGAGCGGGTCTCGGAGGCGGTGAAGTAGGTGCGTACGCGAGTGCGGAGGTCCTTGGAGGTGCCGATGTAGAGCGCCCGGCCCTTGTCGTCCTTGAACAGGTAGACGCCCGGCGCGTGCGGCAGGTCCTCGGCCAGGTGGCGCTTCTTGCGCTGGGCGGTGGTGACCTTGGCCGAGAAGACCGAGAGGTCCTCGAGGGTCTGCACGCCGATGTTGCCGAGCCGCTCCATCACCCCGTGGAGGACGTCGACGGTCGCGCGGGCGTCGGACAGGGCGCGGTGGTTGGGGGTCGTGGGGGAACCGAAGACCCGGGCCAGCGAGCCGAGCTTGTGGTTGGGCGCCTCGTCGCGGGTGACCACCCGGCGGGCGATCTTCACCGTGTCGAGCACCTCGAAGCGCGGCCAGGGCCGCTCCTGCTTCGCCGCGAAGTGCTTGAGGAAGCCGACGTCGAAGGGGGCGTTGTGAGCGACCAGCACACAGCCCTCGGCGAACTCGAGGAACGCCGGGAGCACCGACTCGATGGTGGGGGAGGAGGCGACCATGGAGTTGGTGATCCCGGTCATCACGGCGATCGAGGGCGGGATGCCGGTGTGGGGGTTGACCAGCGTCTGGAACTCGCCCAGCACCTCGCCGCCACGCACCTTCACCGCGCCGATCTCGGTGATCATGCCGCCGTTGTCCGGGCTGTTGCCGGTGGTCTCCAGGTCGACCACGCAGAAGGTCAGGTCGCGTAGCGGCCTGCCCAGCTCGTCGAAGCCCCGCTGGGCCTCCCAGCCGCCGGCCTGCTCACGCTGGCGGCGCGCGACGGCCCGGGCTCGCATCTCCTTGCGCGCTTCCTTCACCGCCGTACTACTGCCCATGCGAACACATTAGCGAGTGCCACCGACAGTCCGTCGCCACTAGGGTGCGCACGAGGGAGTGGCCACCTGACATGGGAGGTGTGGGTCATCGCGGCGAGAAACGGCGGCAACGACGGGTCCTCGGGAGGCAACGAGGATCGTCCCTGGGCGCGCTGGTTCGCCCGCTCGGGCTCGTTGCAGGTCGAGCCGGCCGAGGCCGGCGAGCAGGCCAGGACGCTGCTGAGCGAGGACGGGCACGCGGCGGCGCTGCGGTTCAACGAGCGGGTGCTCGACACCCTGACGGGCGATCTGGCGGGCCTGGTCGAGTACGTCACCGTGCTCGACGGCGCCAAGGCCGAGGAGGTCCTCAACACCCAGAAGCTGATCGACAACGCCTTCGCCCGGGTCTCCGGCCAGGGTGTCGACCGGTTCGTCGCCTGGCTCGCGGAGCTGCGTACGCAGGGCCATCCGGCGATCGCGGTCCAGGCGCTGCACGCCTATGGCAGGCACGCCGACGGTGACCTGGCCGCCGTGGCGACCTCGCTGGAGTCCGCCGCGGACCGGGTGATCCTGATCGCGGCCGCCGCGCTGCACCGCCCGCCCGAGGACGCGGCCCGGCTCGCGATCGAGACCGAGCACGACGCCTCCATCGCCTACGCCGTCATCCACGACGTACTTCGGCAGAGGACCGTCCCCGACATCGCCCGGTTCCTGCGGGCGCTGCACCTGCTCGGGGCACCAGACCTGGTCAACGACACCGTGAAGCAGTTCGCGGCCCCGTCCAGCGGTCGCTCGAACCTCGACAAGGCCCTGCTGTACGTCGCGCTGGACGCCAGCCCGAGACTGCGTGAGATCGCGCTGGACCTGCTCTGGCGCACCCTCGGCTCGGTCGGTGACCTCGGCCGGGCGCCCGGCCCCGCTCAGCAGCAGGACCTCGTCGCGGCGTTCTGGGAGCTGTGCCCGGGCGGCCGCGTGCTCGAGGACTGGTTCAGGCTGCGCCTCGACGGCAGCGAGAACGCCGAGGAGGCGCGCGAGCACGTGGTCCTGCTGCTGCGCGGCAGCCGGGGACCCGGCCGCGACAGCCTCCTGGCAGCCCTGGCCGGCGATGCGACACCGACGAACCTCAAACGCATCTGCGAGACCCTCATGGAGGAGGGCGACGAGGCCCAGGCGGCGATGCTCGTCCGCGCGCTCGCGCACAGCGGCCACATCGAGCGGATCGGCGACTTCCTCGACCGGTGGTCGTGGGCGCAGCCGTCCGCCGACACCGCGCGCAGGCTGCTCCACTGGGTGCTCACCCCGGCGGGCGAGGACCGCGAGCCGACGGCGTCCGCCGTCGTGGAGGGCATCGCCGCCTACCTCGCCGACGGCCACGGCCGGACGCTGGGCGAGGACCTTCGGCGGCAGGCCGCGACCCTGGTCCGGCTCCGCCCCGCCGAGGAGATCGTGGGTCTGCTCGGGCACGTACCCGCCCGGGTCGGCAGGCGCGGCCGGTCAGCCGTCGCCGCCGACGTCGGCTGGCGGCTGGCCGAGGACCTGCTCGTCTACCCGGCGCCGACCGAGGAGACGTACGTCGCCTGGTATGCCGAGTGCCTCGCCGCCCTCGAGTCGGCCGGGTTCACCGACGCGGTGCGGACGTCGTGGCATCACCTCGCGGACGAGGCGATCAACCGCCGTGGCGCCGGTCCGACGATCGCCGAGACCGCCCACCAGCTCCTGCGCAAGGAGCTCACCGACACGGCCGACCGGCTGCTGATCCGCTATCTCGACCAGGCGCAGAGCGTCACCCCCACCGACATCGTCGGCATCACCACGCGGCTGCGCCTGCACCGCTACCCGGAGGCGAGCCGCGCCGCGGTGCTGCGTCGTTCGGTGGGGCGGTGGCAGGACCGGGCCCGGGTCGACGCCGTCGTCGAGACCCTCATCGCCGCCGGCCAGGAGGAAGAGGCCGAGTGGGTCAGGGCCGGGTCGACGTGAGCCGGGTCAGCCGCAGGTAGCGGCGGCCGGCACCGACGAGGAGCACGAACGCGCCCGAGGCGACGATCATCACCAGGGCCCGCAGGCTCCACACGCTCCACACGGAGTCGTCGTCGATCCGGTGGCGGACCGCGCTCAGCAGCGTCAGCGCGACCAGATACAGCGCGAGCACGAGGAACGGACGGTTCGCCGGGTCGCGGGAGAACAGGCGCGCGCCGTGGTTCTTCGCGTCGTACCAGCCCAGGCCGGGGATCCGGAGATGATGGAGCCAGGGGAGCACGAGCAGGACGAGCGATCCCCAGGCGATCACCGCCACGCCCTTCCACACCCGGTCCCATGCCGACTCGTTGACGACCAGCGCGATGACGACGAAGGCGGCGTACGCCGCGAACGGGAGCAGCTGCTGGAGACCGGTCCCGAGCAGCTCCGAGCGCACCGCCAGGACGACGCAGGTGACCGCGTAGAGGATCAGGATCGGGATCGTGTTGAGCACGGCCAGGGTCTGCCAGTCGCCGCCCACCGCCACCAGGACCACCAGCGCGAGGACCAGGTTCACGAGCAGGATCAGCCAGAAGGAGTCGCTGGTGCGGCCCGGGAGCCGGGAGGCCCGCGGCTCGTGGAGGCCGCTGGGGACGTACCTCTCCGCGCTGAGCGCGTAGACCTCGCGGCTCAGCGCGTAGGTGAACACGATGCCGGACCCGATCGGGGCGATGATCGCGGCGAGGCGGACCAGCACGACCAGCCAGTCCAGCGGCGCCCCGGCCAGCGTCGCGGTGTCGGTCAGGCGTGCGTACGAGGTGCCGTGCTCGGCCCCGGAGCCGGCCATGTGCTCGGCGTAGACCAGCTGGAGGGCGGAGTAGAGCAGGAACGAGCCGACGACCGTGCCGTACACCGCCCAGCGCACCCGCTTGGCCACCTCACGACGGCCGCCCCGGACCTCGCCGGTCACGTCCAGGGGTGCCTGGAAGCCGATGTAGGCGTAGATCACGCCACTGGTGATCAGCGCGCTGAGCACGCCGGTCGACGTCGGCCCGGCAGCCGGCCCCGGGCCGGCGAGGGGAGCGGGGACGGCGAGCGCCAGGCACACCACGAAGATCACCGGGATGGCGATCTTGAGCAGGGTCAGGGCGGCGTTCGTACGGAGGACGAGCCGCCGGGGCAGCAGGACGAAGGCGATGATCGCCGCGGTCACCAGCACCGCCAGCGTGGAGCCGACCCGGGTGAGTCCGCCCTCGCCGGCCAGCGCGGGGACGACCTCGGCCAGCCCGTTGACCGCTGCCGCCGCCTGGGCGGCCGGGTTGATGGCGTACGAGATCCACAGCGACGCCGCGAGGATGATCACCACCAACGGGCCGAAGGCGTCGTGCGGGTGGAACAGGAGCCCGCCCGTACGCTGCGAGATGAGCCCGAACTCGACCATCACGACAGCGATGGTGAGCATGAGTACGCCGCCGGCGGCCCAGCCGAGGAGCGCGGCCTCGCCCAGGCTCTCGTGGAGGGTGGGCACCGCCAGGAGCCAGCCGGACCCGATGACACCGCCCGCGGCGAGACCGACGACCTCGACGAGGCTCAGCTTGTCGCCGTTCTCGACGGGCCTCTCATCCTTCTCCGGCTCGCTCGGGGCGGGCTCGACGGGCTTGGTCGAGACGATGGGCGCCGTGCTCTCACCGGGCTGGGCGGCAGGAGCCGGAACCTGTGCCCGCCGCATCGCCTCGAACGCGATCGCGGTCATCAGGCCGCCGATGGCGGCGACCCAGAAGGCCGACTCGTGCAGCAGCTCTCGAAAGCTCGGCGACTTGAGGGCATTGAGCTGGACGCTGCCGTAGATGGACATCACGAATCCCGCGGCGCACAGGGACATCCTGACGATCGCGTTGAGGGTGTGCCGCACGCGCTGGTCTCCCACTGCCGATGATTCGAATGTCCGCAGAACCTATCGAATCAGGTGGGTTCGGCGCAGGAACCCTGCGTGATCAACCCAGCAGCGGCGAGAGCGAGGAGAGCGGCACGGTGCGGGCGCCGGCGCGGCGTACGTCCTTGACGACCTCGGCGTCGTCGGTGGCGACCAGGATGACGCGGCCGGCGGGCTCGGCGTCGACGAGGTCGCGGATGACGTCGTCGGCGATGACGCCCTCGGGGGAGAAGAGGACCTTGACGCCGCGGGGAGGCACCGCGGTGGGACGAACGGATGCGGAGTGGGCGTCGAAGACGACGGTCGTCTCGGCGCCGGTGCGGGCGGCGATCGGCGCGATCCCCCGCAGCAGCCGCAGCCGCTGGGCATCGAGCGCCGAGTCGGGCCACAGCGCCTTGGAGACGTTGTAGCCGTCGACGATCAGCCGGACCCGCGGCATCGCCAGGAACTGCTCGAGGTGGGCGCTGCTGGTGACCCCGGCACCGGCAGCGGCGTCCGCGGAGGCCAGCTCGGCCTCCACCCGCTCGCCCGGGGTGCCGGTGACCGGCGGCAGCGCCAGCTCGCGACGCAGGCCTCCGGCCGCGTCGAGCAGCGTGTCGAGCAGGAACCGGGCGCGCAGCGAGGCGTCCTCCCGGTCCGTCTTGGACGTACGCCGCTCGGCGGCGGCCTCGCGCTCCAGCTTGTCGATCTGGCTGCGGAGCTGCCGCAGCTGGCGATCGCGTGCGGCGAGCTCGTCCTCGGCGCGGGCGAGCGCCGTGCGGGCCTCGCTGAGGGCCTCGTCCAGCCCGGTGCCGGCCTCGCGGGCCGCGGCCCGGGCCTCGCCGAGCTTGCGTCGCAGGGTGGTGTTGTCGGCCTTGAGGTCGTCGAGGCGGGCCTTGCGGTCGGCACGCACCTCGCGGAGCTCGTCCTCGGCCGCGCTGAGCTTGCCGCGCAGGCGGGCCACCTCGGCGTCGACCACCGGCACCGCGGCGGCGTCGAGCCGGTCCAGGGCCTCCTTGAGGGAGACCTCCCAGCCGTCGGGGCGGATGAGCCAGGCGACCGCGGCCGCCTCGGCCGGGTCCTCGGGGAGGACGACGTCGTCGGCGGAGCCCTCGGGGACGTACGCCGGGCGCAGCTGGCTCCCGACCTTCTCCCGGACCTCCTCGTCGCTCTCGAGCACCGAGGCGATCATCGCGCCGCCCGCCTTGGCGCGCCGGGCCGGCGCGAAGTCGGCGATCCGCTTGAGCGCGGGCGGCAGGCGCACCACGTCGGGAAGCACCCCGGCCGTGAGCGCGACGATGCGCCCCCGGACCGTGTCGGGGAGCGTCGCGTACGCGGAGACCTCCATGTTCCAAGTGTAGGGACCCGGGCCGCGATCGCCGCCTTGAATACCGCGCTGCGATGGTGGTGACACGCCGGAGGCAACCGGACGAAAGCAAAAATGTCGGTGCTCGGTGAGACCGTCACAACATGACGACGAGAATCGACTGTGACACCTGCCTCGTGCGGGGACTGGCGTGCCACGACTGCGTGGTCACCGTGCTTCTGGGGCCGCCTCCGGAGCTGACCATCGAGGACGACGAGCGCCGGGCGCTCGACGTGCTGGCCGAGGGTGGACTGGTCCCGCCGCTGCGCATGGTGGAAGGGATGTAGCCGAACTTTTGGGCGTGGGTGGTTGGCAGGTGGGGGATGGCGTCGGCTAGTGTGCGCAGGAACTTGGCGCTCGTGGGAGTGGGTCAACCGGCCCACGCGGGTGTCGCGCTTAGTCCAGGCCCGCTTCGGGGCGGGCCAGGAGCCGGGGAACCACACCGATCATCTGGGGTGTATCCGCCGCAAGAGCGATCCGGGAGACCGGATCGAGGAGCGGTGGTAGGGCAGGTCGTGCCTGAACCCGTCAGCTCACCCGGTAGGCGTCAACGACTACACACAAGGAGACCGTCCGCTCGTGACACGCGACCGGAAGCGACTCATTGCCGGAGCAGCCGGCATCGCCGCCATCGGTGTCGCCGGGATCATTCCCGCAGCGACCCCCGCCCAGGCAGACCCTGACATCGACGACGTTCGCAAGAAGGTCGACAAGCTCTACACCCAGGCCGAGGCGGCCAACGAGGACTACAGCAACGCCAAGCTGCGGCTTCAGGACCTCAAGGACCAGCTCGAGGACCTCAGCTCCGACGAGAAGCGTCAGAGCAAGGAGCTCGACAAGATCCGCGCCGAGCTCCGTGACTCCGTGCTGCGGCAGTTCGAGGGCTCAGACGTCTCTGCCGTCGGCCAGGTGATCACCTCCGACGACCCGCAGGAGTTCCTCGCCGGTCTGTCCACCGTCTCGTCCTACAACGCTCTGCAGGCCGACCTGCTGGCTCGGTACAACACCGAGGCGGAGGCCCTCCAGGTGCGCCGCGAGGCCACCGAGGACGCCAAGGCCCAGGTGAGCAAGGTCAAGACGACCATGCAGCAGAAGAAGAGCGAGATCGACAAGAAGTACGAGGCGGCTCAGGCCGAGCTCGACGAGCTGGAGGCCGACGAGCTCGAAGAGTTCCAGTCGACCGACACCAGCATCCCGGGCAACCTGCCCTCGCCGTCGGGTCGTGCCAAGATCGCCGTCGACTACGCGCTCGCCCAGGTCGGCGACGGCTACGTCTACGGCGCCACCGGCACCTCGACCTGGGACTGCTCCGGCCTCACCATGGGTGCCTGGGGCCAGGCCGGTGTCGGGCTCCCGCACTCCTCCTCGGCGCAGTACAGCAGCGGCCCCTCGGTCCCGCGCGACCAGCTCGCCCCCGGCGACCTGGTCTTCTACTACAGCCCGATCAGCCACGTCGGCATGTACATCGGCAACGGCATGATCGTGCACGCGTCCAACCCGAGCACCGGTGTGAAGGTCTCCCCGATGGACGAGATGCCCTACACGGGCGCCGTCCGCCCGGGGTGAGTTTGACCCAGGACCCCGAAGAGGCCGATCGTTCGCAGGTGCGAACGGTCGGCTCTCTTCTTTCCCGTCCGGCCCTGATCGGGACCGGGCTCGTGCTGGTGATGCTGCTCGCCGGGTTCGTCGGCTGGCGGCTGACCGGCGGGGGCGAGTACGTCGCGCCGACGCCGACCACCGCGCCGGTCGTGCGCGCCGACACCGAAGGAGCCCGGGCCTCGCTGGACGAGCTGGTCGAAGGCGTACGAGACGGGGCGGAGCCCGAGGGCGAGGATGCCGCCGCGGTGGCGGTGCGCAACGCCCGGGCCATCGGCATCGGGGATGTCACCGCGCGCTACCTCGCGGAGTCGGGCAGCGTGGACCCGGACGGCTCCTGGACGGCCGACGTCGAGATGTCGTGGCGCACCCCCGGCGACCCGACGCTGACCGAGGAGCTCCGGGTCGGCTTCGACGCCGACGGCGCGATCACCGGGTTCTCGGCGGCCCAGGGCACCCGGCTGCCGTTATGGCTCAGCGGCCCGGTCGAGGTGCGCCGCACCGGCTCCACCCTCGTGGTGGCCCAGGCCTCCGCGGAGGTCGCCGACCGCTACGCCGAGCTGGCCACCACCGCGGTCGCCGGGGTCCGCAAGGTGATCGCCTGGAAGGACCCGCGCCTGGTCCTCGAGGTGCCCGCGAACGGCCTCGACTCGGCGCTCGGCGCGCAGCCGGGCACCTACACCGCCGTCGCGGCGGTGACCGCGACCGTCGACGGGTCCACGAAGGCCGGTACCCCGCTGCACGTGTGGGTCAACCAGGGCGTCATCGGCGATCTCGACGCCCCGGGCGCCCAGATCGTCATCACCCACGAGGCCACCCACGCGGCCACCGACGCCGCGACCAACACCAGCCGGCCGATGTGGCTGGTCGAGGGCTTCGCCGACTACGTCGCGCTCCGCGACACCAAGCTGCCGTTGTCCAAGACCGCCGGCCAGATCCTCGCCCAGGTCCGCGAGAACGGCGCTCCCGACCACCTGCCGGGCAAGGCCGAGTTCAACACCCGCTCGGAGCACTTCGGCGCCGAGTACGAAGCCGCCTGGCTCGCCTGCGAGGTGCTCGCCGAGGCGGGTGGTGAGCAGGCTCTGGTCGATCTCTACGAGGAGACCGGGCGCGGCATCGGCCTGGAGAAGGCGCTGCAGGCCGGCTTCGGCTTCGGGGAGGACGAGCTGACCGCCCGCTGGCGGACCCATCTGTCAGAATCTGCGAAGTGATCACAACACGACGTGTGTCCTGGGTGGTTCTCGTCCTCGGGGCGGTCGCGTTCGTGGTGCTCGCCTGGGCGTTGATCCCGCGGCACCCCTACCCGGGCGGTCCGCTCGACCTGCCCGACGAGCGTGATGTGTTCACGGCCGACGAGCTGGAGCGGATGCTGGCCTACTCCGGCGCCGCTCGCTGGATCAGCCGGGCCTCGCTCCTCGTCTCGCTGGTGGTCGCCTGCGTGCTCGGGTTCACCTCGCTGGGCCGGCGTCTGGTGGCGCGGCTGCGTGGACCGTGGCTGCTGCGGGTGGTGCTCGCGGTCGCCGTGGTGACGTTCCTCGGCTGGATCGCGACGCTGCCGTTCGGCGTGGCGATCCACCGTCTGCAGATGCGCTACGGGCTGTCGCGGCAGGAGTGGGGGCCGTGGCTGGGCGACTCGCTGCTGAACCTGGTCGTCGGCATCGTGACGACCTCGCTGGCGCTGCTCGCCCTCTTCGCGTGTATCCGCTTCGCCCGGCGTTGGTGGCCGGCTGTCGCTGCCGCCCTGGTCGCGGCCCTGGTCGTGGTCGGCTCGTTCGTCTACCCGGTCGTCATCGAGCCGCTGTTCAACGACTTCGAGCCGCTGCCGCGCGGCCAGTTCCGCACCGAGGTGATGGACATCGCCGAGCGTGAGGGCGTCGAGCTCGACGATGTCTTGGTGGTCGACGCCTCCCGACGTACGACCTCGCTCAATGCGTACGTCACCGGCTTCGGCTCCACCCGCCGCGTCGTCCTCTACGACAACCTCGTCGACTCGCAGCGGGGCGCCGCCGCTCGCGGGGCGGTCCTCTCCGTCGTCGCCCACGAGCTCGCCCATGCCAAGCACGACGACGTCCTGGTCGGCACGGTCATCGGCGCCGCCGGCGCTGTCGCCGGCGTCGGACTCCTGGGCCTGCTGCTGTCCTACCGGCGCCAGGACCAGTACGCCACCCCCGAAGCCGTCCCGATGCTGATGGCGGTCTTCGCGCTGGCGAGCGTGCTGGCGATGCCGATCCAGAACGGCCTCAGCCGGCACGTCGAGGCCCGCGCGGACGTCGACGCGCTCCATGCCACCGGCGACCTCGAGTCCTTCATCCGGCTGCAGCACGACCTCGGTGCCCGCTCGCTCTCCGATCCCTCCCCGCAGGCCTGGTCGCAGTGGTGGTTCGGCTCTCACCCGACGACGTTGCAGCGGATCGCTATCGCTCATCGGGTGCTTGGCCAATAACGGCCGAGTCGGCGCATCCGACCCCTCTGGCTCGCTTCGCTTCGCCAGACACGGGGTCAGATGCGCCGACTCGGCGCCACGGGAACAGCTTTACTTCGCGTACAGCGCGTCTACCTCGTGGCTGAACTCGCGCATGACCACGTTGCGCTTGAGCTTGAGGCTGGGGGTGAGCTGGCCACCCTCCTCGGTCCAGGACTCGGGGATGATGACGAACTTGCGGATCGACTCGGCCTTCGAGACCGCCTTGTTGGCGTCGTCGACGGCGCCCTGGATCACGGCGCGCAGGTCGTCGTCCTCGACGAGGTCCTCGATGTTGCCGGACTTGCCGTTGGCCTCGGCCCAGGTGGGCAGGGCCTCGGGGTCGATGGTGACGATCGCGCCGATGAACGGCTGACCGTCGCCGACGACGACGCACTGGTCGACGAGCACGTGGGCGCGCAGGCGGTCCTCGAGGACGGCCGGGGCGACGTTCTTGCCGCCGGCGGTGACCAGGATCTCCTTCTTGCGGCCGGTGATCTTGACGAAGCCCTCGTCGTCGACCTCGCCGAGGTCGCCGGAGTGGAACCAGCCGTCCTCGGTCTTCGCCTCCGTGGTGGCGGCGGGGTTCTGCCAGTACTCCTTCAGCACCTGGCCACCCTTGAAGAGCAGCTCGCCGTCGTCGGCGACGCGCACCGAGGTGCCGGGAAGCGGCCGACCGACGGTGCCGATCTTGAACGCCTCGGGCAGGTTGACGGTGAGTGCGGCCGTGGTCTCGGTGAGGCCGTAGCCCTCCAGGACGGTGACGCCGATGCCGCGGTAGAAGTGGCCCAGACGCTCGCCGAGCGGGGCGCCGCCGGAGACCGCGTAGGAGCAGTTGCCGCCGAGCGCGGCGAGGAGCTTGCCGTAGACGAGCTTGGAGAACAGCTTGTGCTTGGCGGCGAGCAGGAACGGCGCCTTGCCGGTCTCGGTTGCCCGGGAGTATTCGATGGCGACCTCGGTGGCCATGTCGAAGATGCGGCCCTTGCCGTCGGCGACGGCCTTCTGGGAGGCGGTGTTGTAGACCTTCTCGAAGACCCGCGGCACGGCCAGCACGAAGGTCGGCTGGAAGGTGCCGAGGTCGGCGACGAGGTTCTTGATGTCGGGGGTGTGACCCAGCCGGGTGCGGGACTTGATGCAGCCGATCTGGATGATCCGCGCGAAGACGTGCGCCAGGGGCAGGAACAGCAGGGTCGAGCGGCCCTGGATGCTGAACAGGGCGTCGAGCGAGTCGACGACGACACCGAGCTCGAACATGAAGTTGCCATGGGTGAGCACGCAGCCCTTGGGGCGGCCGGTGGTGCCTGAGGTGTAGATCAGCGTCGCGGTGTCCTCGGGGGTGACCGCGCTGCGGCGGGCCTCGAGCTGCTCGTCGGTGATGTCGGTGCCGAGCTTGACCAGCAGGTCGACGGCGTTGTCGTTGATCGACCAGACGTTGTTGAGCGCGGTGCAGCCCGCGCGGACCTCGCTGATCCGGCTGATGTGGCCGGCGTCCTCGGCGATGACCGCGACGGTCGCGGAGTCCTGGAGGATCCACTCGATCTGCTCGGCCGAGGAAGTCTCGTAGATCGGCACCGTCGTCGCGCCGGCGAACCAGATCGCGTAGTCGATCAGCGTCCACTCGTAGCGCGTCTTCGAGAGCAGTGCGACCCGGTCCCCGGCGCCCACACCCGCCGCGATCAGTCCCTTGGCGACCGCCGAGACCTCGGCGAGGAACTCGGACGACGTCACGTCGACCCAGGTGCCGTCGGCGCCCGGTCGGCTGAGAACGGCGACATCGGGTGCCTCGGCGGCGTTGCGTACGACGTCGTCGCTCAGGCTGCCGGTGGGGGGAACAACGTACGTCGCGGGCGTGGAGAACTCACGCACAGGGGCCTCCGCATACTGATGGTAGGTGGGTACGAACCGGAGGTTACCCCGGTCACAGCCCGTCCATTTCACCGGGATGCTATCCGGTACGCTCCATGGCACCTAGCAAGTCAGGGAGTGAGGACACCACCGATGGCCGATCAGACCACCTCGACGATCGTGATCGAGGCCGCGCCCTCGGCAGTGATGGCGGTGATCGCGGACTTCAAGTCCTATCCGGCATGGGCGAAGGGCATGCAGGAGGTCAGCGTCCTCGAGACCGGCGTCGACGGGCGGGCCGAGCAGGTCCGTTTCGTGCTCGACGTCGCGCCGATCAAGGACGAGTACACCCTGGCCTACGACTGGGACGGGGACCGTCAGGTGACCTGGTCGCTGGTCAAGGGCAACCTGCTGCGCTCGATGGACGGTGCCTACGTGCTGCGCGACCTCGGTGGTCGCACCGAGGTCACCTACCGGCTCGCGCTCGACCTGAGCATCCCGCTGATCGGCATGCTCAAGCGCAAGGGCGAGAAGGTCCTGATCGACACCGCGCTGCGAGGCCTGAAGCAGAGGGTCGAAGCTTGAGGATCCTCCTCTTCACCGGCAAGGGCGGCGTCGGCAAGTCGACCGTCTCGGCCGGCACCGCGGCGATGTCCGCGGCCCGGGGGCTGCGCACGCTGGTCCTCTCGACCGATGCCGCCCACTCCCTGGGTGACGCCTTCGGCGTGGGGCACGCCCTCGGCTCGGAACCGGTCGCGGTCACCGAGCACCTCTACGTCCAGCACGTCGACGCCCAGCGCCGCTTCGAGGAGTCGTGGGCGGAGGTGCAGGGCTATCTGCTGAGCGTCCTGGACACGATCGGGGTGGACCGGATCGCGGCCGAGGAGCTGACCATCATCCCCGGTGCCGAGGAGGTCTTCGCGCTCCTGGAGCTCCGCCGGATGGCGGTCTCGGGGGAGTGGGACACGATCGTGGTCGACTGCGCCCCGACCGCCGAGACGCTGCGGCTGCTCGCCCTTCCCGAGGCACTGGGCTGGTATCTGGAGCGCATCCTCCCGGTGCAGCGCAAGATGGTGAAGGCGCTCAAGCCGGTCCTGACCAAGGCCGCCGGGGTGCCGATGCCCGGCGACTCCGTCTTCGACGCCCTGGTCCGGCTTCACGACGAGCTCGCGGAGGTCCGTGCCCTGCTGTCCGGCCCCGAGGCGTCCGTACGCATCGTGCTGACTCCCGAGCGGGTCGTGCTCGCCGAGGCACGACGGTCCTGGACGACGCTCTCCCTCTACGGCTACCGCGTCGACGGTGTCGTCGCCAACCGGATCTTCCCGGCCGGCGGCTCCGACGACTGGCGCGCCGGCTGGGTGAAGGCCCAGGACGACGTGCTCGGCGACGTCGGCGCCTCCTTCGAGGGTCTGCCCGTCTGGCGCTCGTTCTACCGACCGACCGAGCCGGTGGGGGTCGAGGACCTGCGCGAGGTCGCCGAGGCCGCGTACGCCTGGTCCGGCAGCATCGATCCGCTGGCCGTCCCCGACACCCCGGCGCCGTTCCGCACCTCGAGCGACGGCGAGGCGACCGTGGTCCATCTGGCCCTGCCCGGGCTGGCCCAGTGGGTCGAGCGCGACCAGGTGCAGCTGGGCCGCAACGGCGACGAGCTGGCGATCACCGTGGGGGCCTACCGGCGCCTGCTGACCCTTCCCGCCGCACTCGCCCGGATGCGCGTCAGCGGGGCGCGGGTCGAGGGCGGGGAGCTGCGGGTAACGTTTTCTCGTCCGACGACGAACACCGAGAGCGAGAAGTCGTGAGCGAGCAGCGCCACGAGTGGGCGGACGAGCCGTTGGGCTCGACCGCCGAGGAGCTCGGCCGGCTGATGGAGGCCATCGGCGAGTGGGCCAAGGACTCCCGGTTCGGCCACTTCACCGAGGCGGTCGGGGAGCATCTCGATACCGGGGCACCGGAGTGTGCCTACTGCCCGCTGTGCCGTACCGTACATGTCCTCCGGGAGTCGAGTCCGGAGGTCAAGGTGCACCTGGCCAGCGCTGCCGCATCGTTGATGCAGGCCGCGGTCACGGTGCTCAACGCAGCGGCCACGGGTCCGGGTGCTGGCCCTAGTGAAGGCGAGGATGCTCACAGTGATGGCGTGCGGGCTGATGAAGATGAGACCCGGGATTGGGCGCAGCGCTCTACGCGGGTCGACCGGATCGATCTCGACGGCTGGAGCTGAGGCATGACGACGAAGAAGCTCGCCTGTGGTGTCGACGTCGGTGGCACCAAGATCCTCGGCGGCGTCGTCGACCACGACGGCAACATCATCGAGGACCACCGCGTCGAGTCGCCGGCGAAGAGCCCGGAGGCCATCGAGGCCGCGATCATCGAGGTGGTCCAGGAGCTCAAGGCCCGCCACCCGATCGAGTGCGTCGGCATCGGCGCCGCGGGCTACATCGACAAGGGCCGCTCGACGGTCATGTTCGCGCCCAACATCGCCTGGCGTGACGTACCGCTCAAGGAGCGCCTGGAGAAGGTCCTCGAGCTGCCGGTCGTGATCGAGAACGACGCCAACGCGGCCGCGTGGGGCGAGTTCGAGTACGGCGCAGGTGCCGAGGTCGACAACATGATGCTGGTGACCGTCGGCACCGGTGTCGGCGGTGGCCTGGTGCTCGAGGGCGAGCTCTACCGCGGCGCCTTCGGCGTCGGCGCCGAGATCGGCCACATGCGGGTCGTGCCCAACGGCCACCTGTGCGGCTGCGGCAACCGCGGCTGCTGGGAGCAGTACGCCTCGGGGTCGGCCCTGGTGCGCAACGTCCGCTCCGCCGCGCGTGGTGGCTCCCTGCTGGCCCGTGACGTCCTGGACCGGGCCGAGGGTGACCTCGAGAAGATCAAGGGCCCCCTGATCACCGAGGCGGCCCGCGACGGGGACGCCTTCGCGATCGAGGCGCTGACCGACCTCGGCATCTGGCTCGGTGAGGGGATCGCCTCGATCGCGGCCGTGCTGGACCCGGCCGTCGTGGCCATCGGCGGGGGAGTGGCCGAGGCCGACGACCTGCTGCTCGGGCCCGCCCGGCGTGCCTTCCAGGCTCAGCTGACCGGCCGCGGACACCGGCCGATGCTCGACGTCCGCAAGGCGACGCTCGGCAACGAGGCCGGCCTGATCGGCGCGGCTGACCTGGCCCGCAAGTGAGCGACCTCGAGTGAGCCTGCACATCGGGGTCGACATCGGCGGCACCAAGGTGCTCGCGGCGGAGGTCTCGCCGGCCGGTGAGGTGCTCCGCACCGCTCAGCGGAGCACGCCCGGTCGCCGGGTCGAGCTCGAGCTGGTGGAGGACGCGCTGACCGAGGCGGTCACCGAGGTGGCCGCCGGCCGGCCCGTCGCCGGCGTCGGCCTGGCCGCCGCCGGGTTCGTCGATGCGGCCGGGGAGCGGGTCATGTTCGCCCCCCACCTGCCCTGGCGCGGCGAGCCGACTCTGACCCGGCTCTCCTCGCGATGGGGCACCCAGGTGGCGCTCGACAACGACGCCAACTGCGCCGCGCTGGCCGAGGTCGAGCTCGGCGCGGCCCGCGGCGTCGACTCCGCCCTGCTCATCACCCTCGGCACCGGCATCGGCGGCGCCGTGGTCCTGGACGGCCGGGTCGTCCGGGGTCGCAACGGCATGGCCGGCGAGTTCGGCCACATGCAGGTCGTACCCGGGGGTCTCCCGTGCGAGTGCGGTCTCACCGGCTGCTGGGAGCAGTACTCCTCCGGCAACGCGCTGGTCGCCTTCGTGCGTGCCCGCGTGGAGACCGAGGAGTACGCCGGCTGCGCGCTCGACGAGCTCGCCGCGGGCGACCCGCTCAAGATCACCGGCCCGGCGGTCACCGCCGCCGCGGCCCGCGGTGATGCGCTCGCACTGGCTGCGTACGAGTCGGTGGGGTCGTGGCTGGGCGTCGGGATGGCCGGTCTGGTGGCCGCCTTCGACCCCGAGCTGTTGGTCGTCGGTGGTGGGGTCTCGACCGCGGGCGACCTGCTGCTGGCGCCTGCGCGCACCGCTCTGGAGGCCTCGCTCGTCGGCCGCCTCCATCGCGAGGTGCCGCCGATCGTGGCGACCGCCTTCGGTGCCGAGGCCGGGGTCGTGGGCGCGAGCATCCTGGCCCGCCGCGCGACCGGCGAGAGCTAGACGCGAGCTCCGTCGTCCCAGGGGTCGCGGGGCTCGGACGGCATGGTCACCAGCAGGTAGACGAAGCCGGCCAGGAAGGCGGCGACCAGGCCACCGATGACCCAGCTGCTGAAGTTCCGGTCGGTGATCTGGGTGACCACGATCAGGACCAGCACGGCGACCGGCGCACCGAGCACACCGATCCACGCGAGCAGGCGCGCCGGGGTCGGCCTCGGCAGCGGCGGCGGGGGCGGTGGGACGTAGCCCTCCTCGTCGTCGCGCCACATGTCGTCATAGGAGTCCGGCTCGTCGACCGTCTCGACGATGTCGATCTTCTTCTCGAAGAGATCGCGGGCGACGGGCTCCTCCTCGAGAGCGGGGCGTTCGCCGTAGTTCTCGACGATCTCGCGCCATGCCTCGTCGTCCGACGAGTGGTCCTCCGAGGGCACGGAGGCGTCGTCGGAGGCCCCGGTCGTGTCCTCAGGCAGGTCGTCTCGGTCGCTCACTCCTCCAGCCTAGCCGGATCTCATGACAGGGTGCGGGAGTAGAAGTACCTGTCTCGTTATAGGCTGACCGGTCGAAGGCAATTAGGGAAGGCGATGGGGTGTCGACGAAGCTCTTCTACTCGTTCTTGAAGTGGGTCGCGATCGGCCCGCTGCTGCGAACCGTTTTCCGCCCGTCCTGGGAGGGTGTCGAGAACCTCCCGCGCAAGGGGCCGGCCATCCTGGCCAGCAACCACCTCTCCTACGCCGACTGGCTCTTCATGCCGCTCGGCTCGCCGCGAATGGTGCGGTTCGTGGCGAAGGCGGAGTACTTCACGGGCACGGGTGTGAAGGGCTTCCTGCAGCGTGCGTTCTTCAGCGGCACCGGCAACGTCCCGATCGACCGCTCCGGCGCCACCGCCGCCGAGGGCGCCCTGATCGCCGCCAAGCGGGTCCTGGGGGAGGGCGAGCTCTTCGGGATCTACCCCGAGGGCACCCGCTCCCACGACGGCAAGCTCTACCGGGGACGGACCGGCATCGCCAGGCTGGCTCTGGACACCGGTGCGCCGGTGATCCCGGTCGCCGTGATCGGCACCGACGTGATCGCGCCCCCGGGCAAGAAGCTCGGCAAGATCGTCAAGCCGCGGATCATCTACGGCAAGCCGCTGGACTTCTCGCGCTACGAGGGCATGACCAACGACCGCTACATCCTGCGCGCGATCACCGACGAGATCGTCTACGAGATCCTGAAGCTCTCCGGCCAGGAGTACGTCGACATGTACGCCACCGAGGCCAAGAAGCTGGCCGACGGCAAGAAGCCCGCGAAGAAGTCCTCCGGTCCCACCAAGGCTGGACCTACCAAGGACGTCGCCTGACGATCCACTCGTCCCACCCGTTCCCGACGCCGGAGGATCCGGTACGCCGGTTGCGTGGTCGTCTGGGTGGGCGGGTGTCGCTGTGGACCTCCGGCTCTGCCGGTTCCGGGGCCGGGCTCACGGTCTCCTCGCTGATGGTGGCCAACGGCTCACCCGGAGCCGTCCTCGGCCTGCTCGATCCCGACTCGGACCTGCGCGACGAGCTCGAGGAGACCGGCGTGGGGGTCGTGTCGCTGCTCCACTGGCGCCACCGCGACCTCGCCGAGGCGTTCGGGGGCACCGCCCCCGCTCCCGGCGGCGCGTTCCGCTCCGGGGAGTGGGAGACGACCGAGTTCGGCGCTCGGCTCGCCGATGCGCCGACCTGGGCCGGCGTACGCCTGGTGTCGATGACCGAAATCGGCTGGTCGGCGCTGGCGACGTGCGAGATCGTGGCGCTGGAGGTCGGTGACGACACCGACCCGCTGGTCCACCGGCACGGGAGGTATGAGCGATGATCGAGGGCTATCTGCGGCGGCTCGGCTTCGAGCAGCGGCCGGAGGCGACGTACGAGACGCTGGTCGAGCTCCATCATCGCCATCTCGACACGCTTCCCTACGACAATCTCTCGATCATGCTCGCGGCCATCGGCGCGGTGAGCACGCCTGACCCGGTGGACCCGGTGGAGACGCTCGACCGGGTCGCCGCCGGCGGCAACGCGGGCTACTGCTTCCACCACAACGGCCTGGTCGCGCTTGTTGCGGAGGAGCTGGGCTTCGATGTCGTACGCCGTCCCGGCCAGCTGATCGAGACGACCGGTCCGAGCGGTGAGCTCGACCATCTCGCCTTCGAGGTCCGAGGGCTGCCGACGGCGGAGAACCCGGGCGGTCGCTGGTGGCCAGACCTGGGTTTCGGCGACGCCTTCCGGGACCCGTTGCCGCTGGTCGACGGACACTTCCGGCAGAACGGCTTCATCTACCGGCTGGTGCGGGTGGGCGAGGACGGCTGGACGTTCCACCACGATCCGGCAGGCTCGTTCCACGGCAACCTGATCCGCGGTGTGGTCGAGCTGGACGAGGTCGCGGCGAGGCATCCAGTGCTCTCGACCCCGCCAGGTCCCTACACCAGCAAGCTCGTGGTGCAGCGGCGCGACGCGACCGGGGCCGACACGGTCCGATCGATCCGCCACACCCGGATCGGCGAGGGCGCGACCACCCGCGAGCTGCGCGACTTCGCGGAGTGGTTGGCAGCCCTGGAGGGCCTCGGGCTCTCGTTCGCCGGGATCGAGGAGGACGCGCTGCGCGAGCTCCACAAGCGACAGGCTGCCGACTACGACGAGTGGTTGCTGACCCGATGAGCGAGCTCCTCGACATCGCCGCCGAGCTCTACGGGCTGCCGCTGGCCGACTTCACTCCGGAGCGCGACGCGCGGGTCAAGAGCCTGAAGGGGACGCCCCTGGCGGGTCCGGTCAAGGCGCTGAAGAAGCCCTCGACCGCGGCGTGGGTGGTGAACCTGCTCGTGCGCTACGAGACCGAGCAGGTCGAGCAGGTGATCTCGGTCGGCGCCCTGCTGCGCGAGGCGCAGACGGGCATGGACGCGGCTCAGCTGCGGGAGCTCACCAAGCAGCGGCGCCAGTTGACCGCGGCGGTGACGACCCGGGCGCGCGGCCTCGCGCGCGAGCACGGTCTCCGGGTGACGGAGGCGGTGGCGACCCAGGCCGAGGCCACGCTGACCGCGGCCATGATCGACGAGTCCGCCGCCCAGGCCGTACGCAGCGGGCTGCTGGTCTCCGCGTTGGCCGCCACCGGGGTCGACGCCGTGGACGCGGCTGGTTCGGTCGCCCTGGCCGAGGCCCTGGGCTTCGAGGTCCCCGAGGTCGTCCCGCCGCCCCCGGAGCCGCTGCGGGCGGTCCCGGACCTGCCCGACACGGCGGCGCTCGACGATGCCCGGGAGGCGCTCACGGAGGCCGAGTCCGCGCTCTCCGGTGCGGAGGAGAAGCGTGAGAAGGCCAGGTCGGCCTTCAAGGATGTCGAGGCGAGATCGCTCCAGGTGAAGTCGGAGATCGAGGAGCTCCGCCGCCGGCTGGCGGACCTGGAGTCGAGTGCCGCCGATGTCGACGACGAGCTCACCGAGGCGGAGGACGCCCGCGAAGCGGCTGAGACCGCGGTCTCGGAGGCGGCTGCTGCCAGGGACTCCGCGGCCGCCGAGGTGGAGCGCCTCGGCGGATAGGCCGCTTGGCTCTTCGTGGACGGGGTGAATGTCGAGCGTTTTGGTCGACTATTCTGGTGGGGTGACCGAGACTGCCGCCGACTCCGCCCTCGCCGATCGCTACCGCGATCCCGCGCTCACCACTCTGGCCACGACCAGTGCGGTGATCGAGCACCAGCTCCGGCACCGCTCGGTGCGATCCTTCCTGGCTGATCCGGTCGCCGACGAGCAGCTCACTGCGATCGTGGCGGCTGCCTCCTCGGCGCCGACCTCGTCCAACCTGCAGACCTGGAGCGTGGTCGCCGTACGCGAGCCGGCCCGCAAGGCGCGGCTGGCCGAGCTGGCCGGTGACCAGGCCTTCATCGCGGCCGCGCCGCTCTTCCTGCTCTGGATCGCCGACCTCAGCCGAGCGCGGGGGCTCGCGGTCGCTGCCGGGACGCGGGTCGAGGCGACCGACTACCTGGAGTCGACCCTGCTCGGCGTCATCGACGCCACCCTCGCTGCTCAGAACGCCATCGTCGCCGCCTCCTCGCTCGGCCTCGGCACCGTCTGCGTCGGCGGCGCCCGCAACCACCCCGAGGAGATCGCCGCCGAGCTCGGCCTGCCGTCCGGCGCGTTCGTGGTCTTCGGGCTCGCCGTCGGGGTGCCGGACCCGGCGGAGCCGGCCGCGGTCAAGCCCCGGCTGCCTCAGTCCGTGGTGCTGCACCACGAGACCTACTCGCCCCCGGCCGCCGACGACCTCGCCGCGTACGACGCCCGTCTCGGCAGCTACAACGCCACCTACGGTCTCGGCGGCGGCTGGTCCGAGCGCGTCCTCGCCCGGCTCGTCGGTCCCGCCAGCATGGCCGGCCGACACCGGCTCCGGGCGCAGCTCGAGCGGCTCGGGTTCGCCGGCCGCTGACTCAGATGACCTTCCGCATCCGGACCAGTGGGACCGGGGCGCCGCCGCGGTCGTCGGTGATCCGCTCGACCGGTTCGAAGCCGTACGCCCGGTAGAGCGGCTCGCCGGACAGCGTGCCCATCAGTTCCAGGGTCGTGAAGCCCTCCGCTGCCGCTGCTCGTTCGCACAGCTCCAGGATCAGCCTGCCTACGCCGCGTCTGGCGAACGCCGGGTTGGTGTACATCGCCCGCACCCGGGCTGCGTCGTGCGTCGGGTTCAGGAGAGCCGGTTCTCGCCCGGGGGTGTGGTCGCCGCCGTAGAGCGTCGCGCGCCTGCTCCAGCCGCCGCAGCCGGCGATCTCGTCGGCCTCTTCGACCACAAAATAGGTCTTGTCTTCGATCAGCTGGGTGTCGATGCCCATCACTGTTCTGCTCGAGGTGATCTGGGCTTGTGTCAGGAAGCCCTTCTGGAGGTCTGCGATCGACTTGTCCATGATCTCTGTCAAGGTTGGGATGTCTTCTACGGTGGCTACGCGGTGGGTGAAGGGCACGGGGTGAGCCTGCCATCTCGGTGGTCGGGCCGTCTCCTCGCTGGTCGAGCCGCCGGAGCCGCTAGGCGGAGGCGTGTCGAGACCAACACGGTTCGCTTGCCAGGGAAGGCTCGCTTAGCGACTGTTCTTCGTTTCAGGGTTCGCCGCCGACCCGGTCTTTGAGTGTTTCTCGATCGGGCGCCGCGTCAAGGACGCCCTGCGGGCGCCGGCTTCGCCGGCCGCTTCGCGGTCCTTGACTCGACACCCGATCGAGAAAGATTTCGCCATTATCGGGGCGGCGGCGAGAGAGTGGCGCGGAGTTCACGTGACTTGTTCGCGGACTGCGTAACTGTCATCTGACCAGCACAAATAAGTCGCGCGATACTGGACGATCGCATATAATAACGCCCATGTACGAGGCCATCGACCACCTCCTCGACGGGCCACCTCCGGGTGCGTCCGAGGGTGAGTTGGTCGACTGGATCAGTCGTCTCGAAGCGGTGAAGTGCACCGCTGAGGCTGTGCAGGTACAGGCGGCGGTACGTCTCGAGGAAGCCGTCCGGGCGCGCCAGGCCGAGGCGGGAGTTCCCGCCCGGAAGCTCGGCGAAGGGGTCGCCTCCCAGGTCGCGTTGGCGCGACGGGTCTCACCCGAGAAGGGCGCCAAGCTGCTCGGCCTGGCGAAGATCCTGATCGCCGAGATGCCGCACACCTTCGCGCTCATGAAGGCGGGGTTGTTCTCGCAATGGCAGGCCACCATCCTGGCGCGTGAGACCGCGTGCCTGTCGGTCGAGGACCGTCGGGTCATCGACCATCGGCTCTGCGCCCTCGGGCCCGACGGTGAGGCGCCGCAGGTGGTGGTGATGGGGCTGCGGCAGCTCGAGAACGCCGCCAAGAAGCTCGCCATCACCCTCGACCAGGCCTCCGTCGTGGCCCGGGCCGCGAACGCCGTCAAGGACCGTCGGGTCAGTCTGCGGCCCGCACCCGACACCATGACCTGGCTCGGTGCGCTGTTGCCGGTCAAGGACGGCGTCGCCGTCTTCGCCGCCCTCGATCAGGCAGCGAAGGCTGCCCATGCGGCGGGTGATGAGCGGACGCGGGGTCAGGTCATGGCCGACACCCTGGTCGACCGGGTCACCGGCCGCAGCACCGCTGGTGCCAAGCCCCGGATCGAGGTCAAGATCGTGATGACCGCCGACTCCCTCACCAACGACGCCGACCAGCCCGCGATGGTCGAGGGCTACGGACCCGTCCCCGCAGCCTGGGCCCGCGACGCACTCACCGATGCGGAGGTCTTCGTCCGGCGGCTGTTCACCGACCCGGCCGGGCAACTGGTCGCGATGGAGTCCCGCTCGCGCAGGGCACCCGACGGGCTGGCCGAGTTCATCACCACCCGCGACGGCGGGGTTTGTCGCACCAACGGCTGTGATGCCCCGATCCGCAACATCGACCACGTCGAACGGCATGCCGACGGCGGCGAAACCAGCGCTCAGAATCTCCAGGGGTTGTGCGAAAGGTGCAACCAGGCCAAGGAAGCCATCGGCTGGCAAGCCCGACCAGGACCCGACGGCAGCATCACCACCATCACACCCACGGGCCACACCTACACGAGCCCACCACCCGACACCTGGGCACAATCCCCACCGACCTGGTCACGAGCCGAGTTCGGGCTGCGCGATGTGCTGCTCGACTACATGGACGCGGCCTGAGCGAGCGCTCAGACCTCCTCGACGACGTCCTCTCCGGAGGCGGGGTCGTAGAGGTAGACCTGCTCACCCGCACGGGGGTCGCGCGCGGAGAGCACGTGGAAGGTGGGGGAGGCCGGGTCGGCGAGGTCGACGACGGTCGCGCCGGCGCCGAGCACGCCGCGTACGAGGTGTGGGGGAGCGGTGGTGTCGATGCGGGTGACGATGCCGGGGGTCACCCAGACGGGTACGCCGGCGAGGAATCCGCTGACCTGGAAGTGCAGGTGTCCGGTGAGGATGGCGCGTACGTCGCTGCTGCGCACCACGCGGCCGAGGGCGGAGATGTTCTGGAGCACTACGTCGGCGACGTAGGGGAGCGAGGCGAGATGGAGGGGCGGATGGTGGAGGACGAGGACGGTTCCGTCGCGAGTCGGCGTCGCCAGCTCGTTCGCGAGGCAGGTCAGCTGGTGCTCGTCCAGGAAGCCGTGGGTCTTGCCGGGGACCAGGCTGTCGATGGTGATGACCCGCAGCTCACCCAGGAAGCTGACCGCCGCGCACAGGTCCGAGTCCGGATCCAGCAGGCGACCGCGGTCGCTCCCGTCCGGGTCCCGGTGTCCGCTGCCGAGCACCTCGCGGAACGGGCCGCGGGCATCGTGGTTGCCCGTCGAGTAGAGGTGCGGGATGCCGCGCTCGGCCGCGAACGCGCCCACCCGCTCGAGCACCGCGCCGCATCCGGCTGCCGAGCCGTCGTCGGCGATGTCGCCGCTGACGACGACGGCGTCCAGGCCGGGCACGTGGCGGGCGTCGCGCAGGATGGCCTCGAGAGCGGCGACGGCGTCGACACCGTCCATGTCGACGCCGCTCGCGGAGACATGGGTGTCGGAGAGATGAAGGATCCGGGTCACGTGGTGAAGGCTGCTATGCGGACCTCGGCGACGCCGTCGGTCTCGCTCACGACGGCGACATCGAGGTAGTGGGCGTCCACCTCGTCCCCGACCTGGGTGAGGTCGACCTGGACGCAGGCGACCGCGTCGGTGCAGCCGGTCTCGCCCAGGACCGGGGCGCCGGGAAGCTGCGAGAGCCAGGCGTCGAGATCGGCGCGGGAGACGGTCATCGTGCCCTCGATCCGCCAGTCCTGGAAGCCGAGGTAGGTGCAGGTCGCGGCCGATGCGCCGGTCGGCAGGCCGGACTGACCGACCGACTGGGCGAGATCGGCGCAGTCGGCCTTCGTCGGCTCGGCCGAGGAGCGGACGTCCGAGTCGAACGTGGCGAGCAGCCCGACGAGTCCGATGAGTCCGATCACCGTGATCACCACGAACACGGCGACCGCCACGAGCGCCCACCCCCACCACGGGAGCGTGCGCCGTGAGGTGCTCATGCCCACTGCTTGGAGCGCTCGACGGCCCTGGTCCAGGAGGCGTACGCCTCATCGGCCGCCTCGCGACGCGAGGCGTCGGGAGAGAAGGTGCGGTCCAGGGCCCAGGTCTCGCGGATCTCGTCGAAGGAGGACCACACGCCGACCCCGAGGCCGGCGAGGAAGGCTGCGCCCAGACCGGTGGTCTCGACGTAGCGGGGCCGGGAGACGTCGACGCCGAGCTGGTCGGCCTGCAGCTGGCACAGCAGGTCGTTGGCGGCCGCACCCCCGTCGACGTTGAGCGAGGCGACGGGAGTCGGCATGGTGGCCATCACGTCGCGTACCTCGAAGGTGATCGCCTCCAGGGTCGCCCGCACGACGTGGGCCCGGGTGGTGCCGCGGGTGATGCCGATGATCGTGCCGCGGGCGTCGGGGTCCCAGTGCGGAGCGCCCAGACCGGTCAGCGCGGGCACGAACACGACGCCCTCGGACGAGGTGACGGTGCGCGCCAGGGCCTCGGTCTCCGCGGCCGACCCGATGATCTGCAGGCCGTCGCGCAGCCACTGCACCGCGGCGCCGGTCACGAAGATCGAGCCTTCCAGGACGTAGGTCACCTCACCGGACGGCGACATCCAACCCGGCGAGGTGAGCAGGCCGGAGTCCGATCGCTGCGGCGTGGTGCCGGTGTTGGTCAGCACGAACGAGCCGGTGCCGTAGGTGCACTTGGAGTCGCCCACCTCGAACGCTGCCTGCCCGAACAGCGCCGCCTGCTGGTCCCCGGCGACCCCGGCGATCGGCAGCGAGATATCCAGGAAGGAGCGTGGGTCGGTGACCACGCCCTCGCCCCAGTTGGGGCCGATCTCGGGCAGCGCGTCGCGCGGCACCCCGAACAGGTCGCACAGCTCGTCGGACCAGTCGTTGGCGCCGATGTCGAACAGCAGCGTCCGCGACGCGTTCGAGACGTCGGTGACGCGGTGCAGGCCGCGGGTCATCCGGGCGATCAGGTAGGAGTCGACGGTGCCGATCGCGTAGCGCCCCGACTCCACGTGCGTCCAGGTGTGCGGCTCGTTCTCACGGATCCAGGCCAGCTTCGTCGCGCTGAAGTAGGGGTCCAGGCGGAGCCCGGTCAGCTCCCGGACACGGGCGTCGTGGTCCGCCATCGAGGAGCACATCGCGGTGGTGCGCCGGTCCTGCCACACGATCGCCCGCCGCGGCGAGCCGAGCGTCTCCCGGTCCCACAGCACGACCGTCTCGCGCTGGTTGGTGATCCCGATGCCGACGAGGTCGTCCTTGCCGTGGGCCGCGAGGACCGTACGGCACGCCTCCAGGGTCGCCTGCCAGATCCCCTCGGGCACGTGCTCGACCCGGCCCGGGCTGGGGAAGAGCTGGTCGAACTCCTCATAGCCCCGGGCCGCGACCTCGCCCTTCTCGGTCACGATCAGGGCGGTGACACCGGTGGTGCCGGCGTCGATGGCGAGGATCGCGCTCACTTCGGCGTCCTGACGATGTCGAGGATGCGCCGGTCGATCCAGGACAGGTCCTCCGCCACCCGCATCTCGTAGTTCTCGGTGGCGACCCAGGCGAGGAAGCCCGAGGCGCCGTTCGCCGCGGCGTACGTCTCCACCTCGGCCTCGATCTCGGGGGTGACCTGCACCTTCTCGGCCTCGGTCGACGCGGTCAGGTAGAAGTCGCTGAGGTCCAGGAGCCGCTTCAGCTCGGTGATCGGCGCCGCGTGGTCGTCGACCCGGAGGTCGGCCGCGATGTCGTCGTTGCCGCCGTAGCCGGCCTCCTCGCGCACCACCAGGAGAGCCGCGCTCTGCCGCCCGCGGCTGTCGCCGCCCGCCTCGTCGCCCGCGGCCAGGGCCGCCAGCAGCCGGTGCTGCAGCGGCTCCTCGGGGGAGGAGGCCAGCCAGGCGGCCTCCATCGCCTCGACCACCTCGGGGCCGGTGAGGATGTTGCCCTGGATCGCGTACGCCCCGTCCTCGGTGGAGCCGGTCCGACCGCCCGCCCAGTCGAAGCAGGACGATCCGGTGTGGGACGCGGCGTTGCCGTCGACGTCGACGATGCCGACCTGACGGTGGTCCCGTCGCTCGTCCTCCTCCAGCAGCCTCTCGAGGGCGACCGAAGCGGTCGCACCCTCGTCGAGGTGGGCGAGCGCGAGACCCTTGTAGGCGACGTTGGCCTCGGCCTGGGTGGCGATGGCTCCGACCCCCGCGACAGCGGCCGGGACGGCCGATCCGACGGCGAGGAACTTCGAAGCGACGGCCACACCCCAGGTGGGCTCCCCGGTGCCTGGATCAACTGCTCTGGCGACGATGGAGAAGGTCATGGCAGCGACCCTATCCACGAAATTTCGGCTGGTTACGGCGTGTTTACGAATTGTCGTACACCTAACGGCGACGTTGGGCTTTGATTGAGGGATCTCTTCATCCCAATTTCGGAACTGAGTTTCGAACGTGACCAGGAAGGACGTCATGACAACCCTGGCGAAAGAAGAAGCACCCGAGCTGAAGAGAGTGATGGGGCCCTGGCTCCTTCTGCTCTTCATCGTCGGTGACATCCTGGGAGCCGGCGTCTACGCCGTCACCGGGACCATGGCCGGCTACGTGGGCGGCATCCTGTGGCTGCCGTTCCTGCTCGCCTTCGTGGTGGCCACCATGACGGCGTACTCCTACCTGGAGCTGGTGACCAAGTACCCCAGCGCGGCAGGCGCCGCGCTCTACACGCACAAGGCGTTCGGCTTCCACTTCCTCACCTTCATGGTGACCTTCGCGGTCGCCTGCTCGGGCATCACCAGCGCGTCCACCTCGGCGAACACGCTGGCCCAGAACTTCTTCGGTGGTCTGGAGATCAACGGCTGGATGGACGCGCCCAGCGAGGGCGTCGTCACTCTGGTCGCGTTGGGCTTCATGGTCCTGCTCGCGCTGATCAACCTGCGTGGCGTGGGCGAGAGCGTGAAGTTCAACATCGTCCTCACCCTCGTCGAGATGGTCGCCCTGTGCATCGTCATCGGCGTCGGCTTCTACGTGATCGCCCAGGGCGAGGCCGACATGGCCGAGCTGATCTCCTTCGACGACTACAACAACATGGGCGTCGTCTTCGCGGTCACCGCCGCCACCTCGGTCGCCTTCTTCGCGATGGTCGGCTTCGAGGACGCCGTCAACATGGTCGAGGAGACCAAGGAGCCCGAGCGGATCTTCCCGCGCACCATGTTCATGGGTCTGGGTGCCGCAGCGATCCTCTACATCCTGGTCGCGGTCTCGGTCGTCAGCGTGCTGACGCCGGGCGAGCTCGAGACGATCCGGGAGTCCGAGGGCCGGGCGCTGCTCGAGGTGGTCGCCAAGGGTGCTCCCGACTTCCCGATCGACAAGGTGTTCCCGTTCCTGGCGGTCTTCGCCGTCGCCAACACGGCGCTGATCAACATGCTGATGGCCAGCCGCCTGGTCTACGGCATGGCCAAGCAGCGGGTGCTGCCCAAGCAGCTGGGCGCGGTCCTGCCCGGCCGCCGCACGCCCTACATCGCCATCATCTTCACCACGCTGCTGGCACTCGGCCTGATCTGGTACGTCTCCAGCGACCCGGACAGCAACATCGTCTCCAACCTCGGCTCGACGACCGCGCTGCTCCTGCTGTGCGTCTTCGCGATCGTCAACATCGCCTGCGTGGTCCTGCGCAACCAGCGGGCCGACACCGACAAGGTGTTCTTCACCGCGCCGAGGTACTTGCCGCCCATCGCGGCGATCCTGTGCATCTACCTGGCCGGCCCGTGGGTCGACCGCGACGGGATCGTCTACGAGATCGCCGGCGGCCTGATGGTCATCGGCGTGATCCTGTGGGCGATCACGTGGCTCGTCAACAAGTTCGCCAACAAGGACGACGAGCCGCCGCACTTCAGCGACATCGAGCACATGGACGTCAACCCGGAGGACGACAAGTAACCGGGTGACTTCGATCAGGGCCGGCCTACGTTCTGCTGAGGACGTACGCCGGCCCTGTCATGTCTGAGATGACTTCGTAACAACCGGGTGAGCCGCGTACTCTGAGGCTCGTGAACGACGCCTTCCCCTCCCTCGAGCAGCTGCACGCCATCGGAGCCCTTCAGCAGCCGACCTATTCCGACCCGGCCGCGCTGGCCGCGGCGGTCGAGAAGCTGAGGAACCAGCCGCCGCTCGTCTTTGCGGGGGAGTGCGACCAGCTCAAGAGCTCGATCGCCGCCGCCGGCCGTGGTGAGGCGTTCATCCTGCAGGGCGGCGACTGCGCCGAGGTCTTCGCCGAGGCGACCGCCGACAACACCCGCAACAAGCTGCGCGTGCTGCTGCAGATGGCCGTCGTCCTGACGTACGCCGCCTCGGTCCCGGTCGTGAAGATCGGCCGGCTCGCGGGGCAGTACGCCAAGCCGCGCTCCTCCGACATGGAGACCCGCGACGGCGTGACCCTGCCGGCCTACCGCGGGGATGCCGTCAACGGCTTCGAGTTCACCGAGGAGTCCCGCATCCCCGACCCCCAGCGGCTGCTGGACGTCTACCACGCCTCCTCCTCGACGCTGAACCTCGTGCGCGCCTTCACCACCGGTGGCTACGCCGACCTGCGCCAGGTGCACACCTGGAACTCCGAGTTCGTGCGCAACTCGCCCGTCGGCGCGAAGTACGAGGCGATGGGCTCCGAGATCGAGCGCGCGATCGCGTTCATGGAGGCCATCGGCGCCGACCCGGAGGAGTTCCACCGGGTCGACTTCTACTCCTCCCACGAGGCGCTGCTGCTCGAGTATGAGCACGCCATGACCCGCATCGACTCCCGCACCGAGACGCCCTACAACGTCTCGGGCCACTTCGTCTGGATCGGTGAGCGCACCCGTCAGCTCGACGGTGCCCACGTGGAGTACTTCCGCCACCTCAACAACCCGATCGGCTGCAAGCTCGGCCCCACCGCGACCCCCGACGACGCGCTCGCGCTGGCCGCCAAGCTCAACCCGAAGAACGAGGAGGGCCGGCTCACCTTCATCACCCGCTTCGGTGCGGGGAAGGTGCGCGACGGGCTGCCCGGGCTGGTCGAGAAGATCACCGCCGAAGGCGTCAACGTCACCTGGATCTCCGACCCGATGCACGGCAACACCTTCTCCACCTCCAACGGCTACAAGACCCGCCGCTTCGAGGACGTCCTCGACGAGGTCCAGGGCTTCTTCGACGTCCACCACGCCCTCGGCACCGTCCCCGGCGGCATCCTGGTCGAGAACACCGGCGACGACGTCACCGAGATCATCGGCGGCGGCGAGGAGCTCGACGAGGCCGGCCTCGTGCACCGCTACGAGTCCGTCGTCGACCCGCGCCTCAACCGCGTCCAGTCGCTCGAGATGGCGTTCCAGGTCGCGGAGATGCTCCGCAACAAGTAGCCCCGTCGCACGCCGAGCCGGCGCGTCCTGCGAGACAGGACGCGCCGGCTGCGGGGATCGGTCAGCGGACCCTGACCGTGAAGGTGGCCGTGCGACCGTCCGAGGTCGTCACCGTGCCGCGATAGGTGCCCGGTCGCGCGTAGCGGTGCGACGCGCTGATCCGGTAGACGCCCGCGGCATGGAGCCCGTCGCGCGGGGCGGTCGTGGTGAAGGCCGCGGGTACGCCGGCGGTGCCGTCACCGAAGCGGACCGTCGCGTCGAGCGCGCCCGTGAGCGCGGAGCCGCCCAGGCCGTCGGCGTCGTCGACCGCGTCGACGGCGACCGTGGATCCGTCCGTCTTCGTGCCCGGTGCGGCGAGCAGACCTGCCGCGATCGTGGCCGGGGAGCCGTGGCGTACGACCGCATCGGTGCCGGTCACGGCGGTGGACCAGGCGGCGTGGGGGCCGTCGTAGAAGTTGGTGCCGGCGGTGTTGAGCCGGGTGCCGACGTCGGCGACTCGGCGGGCGAAGTCGGCCCCGTCGCGCAGCGACTCCTGGGTCCAGCCGACCTCCCCGTGCGCGAGGGCGCGCGGGAACATCATGAACTCCGCGTTGCTCACGCCCCGGACGGTCTCCGACCACAGCGGCGCCTCGGTGCCCAGGATGTCGTCGTCGCCGACCCCCGGGATGACGTTCTCGGGGCTCCAGGCGTAGTAGTCCGGGAAGTCGCACGAGCCCGAGCACGCCCAGGACAGCCCGATCGGCGTCTTGGGGTTGTACTTCATGTCGAGGTACGACTTGTTGCCCGGTGAGACCAGCAGCTTGGCGCCGTCCTCGGTGATGGCGCGCTTGGCGAAGTCGGTCGAGCCGGCCCAGTACTGCACCCCGTCGCCGGGCGTGAGGGTCGTCTCCGAGTACTCGTTCCAGCCCAGCGTCTTCTTCCCGAGGTCGTGCACGATCTCCACGGCCCGCTTCTCGAAGTCGACATAGCCCTGGTGGCCGTAGCGGGCGGTCATGGCATGCGACTCGTCGCCACCGATGTGCAGGTAGTCGCCGGGAGTCATCTCGGCCAGTTGCGCGAAGACGTGCTGGACGAAGGTGTAGCTGACCTCGGCGTACGGGTCGAGGTAGGAGTAGCCGACGTCGATCGTGCTGTTGACCGGCGCCACCGGCTCCGCGGCCGTGCCGGTGTGGCTCGAGCCCGCGGTGTTGAGCTGCGGGATCGCGTGCAGCGCCGCGTTGGTGTGGCCCGGGATGTCGACCTCGGGGACCATCTCGATCTCGCGCTCGGCGGCGTAGGCGACCAGGTCGCGGTACTGGGACTGGGTGTAGTAGCCGGTGTGGCCGTCCAGGGCCTGGTAGGGGTTGGAGGTGACCGCCGTGCCGCCCGACTCCCGTGTCAGCGCCGTGTAGTCGATGTCGTCGCCGGCCGCGCGCCCGTCGTTGGTGATCTGGATGCGCCAACCCTGGTCATCGGCCAGGTGGATGTGCAGCACCGACAGCTTCGCGGAGGCGGCGGCGTCGATGATCTGCTTGACCTCGTCGACGGTCTGGAACGACCGGGCGACGTCGATCATGATCCCGCGGTAGCCGAACCGGGGCGCGTCGAGGATCTTCACGGCCGGCACGCTCCACGTCTGGTGCACGCGTACGGGCGAGCTCGCGAAGGCCGGGAGCAGCTGGCGCAGCGTCTGGGTGCCGTTGAAGAGCCCGTGCCGGGTCGCCCCGCTGATCCGCAGGCCCGAGCGGCCGGAGGAGAGGGCGTACGCCTCGGGGTTGCCCTCCACCTGGCCGTAGTCGGCGCCGGGGTCGATGACCAGCTGCAGATCGGTGGGCTTCGGGCGCGTGGAGACGACCGGCAGGGCATAGCCGGTCGAGGTACGGAGGGTGGTGGCGAGCAGGCGCCCGACCGCTGCGGCCTCCCCGCGGGCGACGATGCGCGTGCCGGGGGTGAGGACGAAGTCGGGGCCGGACTGCTCGTCGACCTGCACCGGGAGCGGGACCAGGCCGGGGACGGGGGAGTCGGGGGCGGAGGTGGGGGTGGATGCGGTGGCCACCGGGGCCATGGCGACCAGACAGCCGGCGAGGCTCAGAGCGGCAGCTGCGGCGAGTATCGAGCGAGACATTCAACATTCCTCTCTGCCGCGGCGACGCGGCGAGTATCAAGAAGTTGTGCTGCTCCAGGCGAGCGTAGTGACGCGCCGACCCCTCGACAGGGTTTTCGTAAATTCGCTCAACAAATTAATTCTTGCCCGGCGCTCAGCCCCGTGCCCAGGCGAGCTGCATGATCTCGTCGCCGTCGTGGAGGGTGCTGCGGTTGCTGGTGTCGGTGAAGCCGGTGCGCTCGTAGAGTCGTCGGGCGCGCCGGTTGTCGGTGCGGGTCCAGACGCTGAGGCCCTCCCAGCCGCGTGACTGGAGGTCGCGGATCATCTCGGTGCCGACGTGGGAGCCCCAGACGGCGGGGTCGACGAAGACCATCGAGATGTGACCGTAGCCCGGCAGAGGTACGCCCTCGACGAGGTAGGTCTCGGCCACCAGCATCCCCGCCGGACGGGTGCCGTAGTGGGCGAGCAGCGCCAGCTCGGCGGCGTCCAGCTTCTCGCGGACCCGGCGGATCCGGGCCTCGGTGGCGGTGCGTCGGCGGGCGGCGTTGGCTGCCTGCCACACGTCGAGCGCAAGAGCGCGCTGCTCGTCGCTGTTGATCTCGGCGACGATGATTCTCGGCATCTAGGCGGCTACAGCGTCATCAGCCAGATGCCGAGCACGAGCATCACGATCATGAAGATCGCGCCCACCCACAGCAGCACGATCCAGGTCGAGGGGTTGTCCTCGGCCTCGTTGGCCATCAGCGAGGAGACGTACTCCTGCTGCGCGCCGTAGTCGCCGAAGTCCTGCTCGATCGGCTCCTGCTCGCCGACGTAGCCGTAACCGGTCTGCCAGTCGCCGGCGTCCTCGCCTGCGTAGGCCTCCTCCGCATAGCCGGTCGCGTAGGCGGGCTCGGTCTCGCGGACCTGGCCACCCACGGTCTCCTGCTCCTGGGGCGGGGCCCAGTGGCGGGCCTGCCCGTTGGGCGACTCCTGGACGAGCATCCCGGAGGGCTGGACGAAGGGCTGGTACGCCGCCGCCTCGGCCGTGGCGTCGGAGACCGGCTCGGGCTCGGGGACGGGCTCGGGCCCGGGAAGGGGACCCGGCTCCGGGGTCGGGTCGGGGACCGGCTCGGGCTCCGGGACCGGGGTCGGCTCCGGGACCGGGGTCGGCTCCGGGAAGGGCGAGGGGTCCGGGACGGGCGAGGGCTCGGGGTCGGGGATCACGGCCTGCTCCGCGGCGGCCGGCTCGTGCGCCGGCGGGGGAGTGGTCGGCGGCGGGGTGCTCGGCGGTGCGTACGCCGGGCGGACCGCGGTGGTCCCGTCGGGCTCGTCATCGGTGTCGAGCTTCTCCTCGACGGAGGGCGCCTGGCGCCGCGAGGTGCGCTCGGTGGGCTCGTCGTTCGGAGCCGTAGAGGCCGCCGACGATGCCGGGCCCGGCAAGTCGTCGTCGCCGTAGGCGCTGATCCGAGGCAGGCTCAGAGAGGTCTGCTCCGCGTCAGGCACGTCCTCGACGGCCTCCGGGGCGATCGACTCGACGGGCTTGCGGATCACGGTGGCCTCGTTGGGCTCGTCTTCAGCAGCGGACACGGGTGGCGTCCTTTCCTCTACATCGGCGGAGTCAGCCTCGGCTGTTTGGTTCGGCTCCGTGGCAACAACCTCGAGACCACACATCGGGCACGCCGCCTCATCGGACAGTCGGTGTCCACACTGTGCGCAGCTGCTCATGCCACCCCCATGGCGTCGAAGATCACTCCCGTGCGTTCCCAAGCCTAGGTCACCCGCCCTTGACCTTGGGCTGATGCCCGCAGATCACGGAGGAGGGGGATATCGGGGTTGTCGGCGTCGCGAGAGCCGGGAGTCTCCAGGATGAAGGGGACTCCGTCGGTCGCCGGATGCGCGAAGAGCTCCTCGAAAGCCGCCGTGCCGATGTGGCCGCGGCCGATCTGCTCATGGCGGTCGAGGTGCTTGCCGCGTACGTCCTTGGAGTCGTTGGCGTGGATCAGCCGGAGCCGGCCGGGGCCGCCGATCTCGACGATCCGGTCGACGCACGCGGTGGCGCCACCGGGCTCGTCCAGCGGGGCCCCGGCGGCGAAGACATGGCAGGTGTCCAGGCAGATCCCGGCCTTGGGGTGGAAGTCGACGGCCGCCAGGTAGGCCGGCAGGTCCTCGACGCCCGCACACAGCGAGCGCCCCTGGCCGGCGGTCGGCTCCAGCAGCAGCCACGGCGCTGTCTCGGCCTCGATGTCGTCGAGCACGGGCAGCAGCGCCTCGCGCACCTGCTTCATCGCGGTGGCGTACTTCTCGCTCGCATCGCCGTCGGGCGAGACGAACGAGCCGGTGTGGACGACGACCCCCTCGGCGCCGATGTCGGCGGCGCGGCGGAGGTTGTGCGCGACCAGGGCAGCCGACTTCTCGTAGGTCGCCGGGGTCGGCGAGCCGAGGTTGACCAGGTAGGGAGCGTGGACGAAGGCACGCATGCCGCGTCGCTCGATCTCCGCCCTGAACGCCTTGTCCTCGGCTGGCTTCCCGGCCGAGAGCGCCCAGCCGCGTGGGTTGCCGACGAAGATCTGCAGGGTCTCGCCGCCGACCGCGTCGGTGTTGGCGAGGGCACCGGCGACCAGGCCCTTGCCGACCTGTACGTGGGTGCCGATCGGATTGCGTGTGGCAGGGGTCAAGGTCAGTTCAGCCAGATCGTGATCTCGGAGCCGTACGGCGCCTCGCCCTCGGCGGGCTCCTGACGGGTCACGTAGCCGAGGCCGAGCGAGAGATCCTCCTGCTCCTCCTTGACCTTGAACCCGGCGGCCTCGAGGGCCTGCTTCGCGGCGTCCTTGTGGCTGCCGACGACGTTGGGAACCGGGACGGAGTCGGGGCCCTTGGCGACCACGAGGGTCACGGTCTCGCCGCGGGGGAGGGTGCCGGAGTTGGGGCTCTGGCTGAGCACGGTGCCCGGCTGGATCTCCGGGCTCTCCTCCTCCTCGATCTCGACCTTGAGACCGTCGGCCTCCAGCGACTTCTTGGCGCGATCGGCGCTGCGGCCGGTCCAGTCGACGATGGCGACCGGGGCCGGGCCCTTGCTGATCACGAGCACGATCGCCTTGCCGGGCCGCACCAGGGTGCCGGGGCGCGGCTGGGAGTTGATGACGTGGCCCTCGGGGACGTTGTCGTTGAACTTCTCGATCGGGTCGCCGATGCTGAGGCCCATGTCGCGGATCTCGTCTTGGGCGTCGTCGGCGAGCATGCCCTTGACCTTGGGCACCGAGTATTCCTCCACGCCCCTGCTCACGCTGATCTCGACCGTCGATCCGGGCAGCGCCTTGTCGTCGCGGCCGGGGTCGGAGTCGATCACCACGCCCTTCTCGACGGTGTCGGAGAACTCGGTGTTGGCCGAGACCTCGAAGCCGGCGTCCTGCAGCTGTGTGGTCGCGGCGGCCTTGCTCAGGCCCGCCACCGATGGCACCCGCTCGTAACGGCCGTCGATGAACCACCACAGCCCGCCCGCGACCAGCGCCACGGCCACCACGGCGGCGCCGATCGCGATCGGGCCCTTCCACGTCGCCGGCATGCTCCAGCGCTGCTTCGGCTGCGTGGGGGTCGGGGCGATGCGTACGTTCTCCTCGGGCTCGCTCAGCGAGAGCCGAGCGCCCGCGGGGAGTCCGACGCCCGGGGGCGGTCCCTGCGGGCCCGGGGGACGACCGGGCGGCGGACCGGACGGTCCGGCGGGCCCTGAGGGTCCCGACGGGCCGAGGCCGAGCGCGGGCAGAACCGCGGTCGTCTCCGAGCCGGACTCGTCGTGGGAGCGTGCGGGGGAGTCGGTGCCGGCGGCTTGGGCGCCCTGGTCGGGTGCGCCGGCCCGGGGGAGGGCCAGGTCGGCGGTGAGGTCGGGGTCGTCGAAGATGCCCGCGGACAGAGTGGCCATGACGCGGTTGACCATGCGCAGCAGCACGCCCGCGTCGGCCGGGCGCAGCTCGGGGTCACGGGCGGTCGCGCGGGCGACCAGGGCGTCGACGTAGCGCGGGATGCCGGGGGCGGCCTTCGACGGCGGCGGGACGTCCTCGTGGACGTGCTTGTAGGCGACCTCGACGGGCGAGGGGCCGCTGTGCGGCTTGCGGCCGGTGAGCAGCTCGTAGAGGACGACACCGGCGGCGTAGACGTCGGTGCGCGGCCCGGACCTGGACTCGGTGACCAGCTCGGGCGCGAGATAGGAGACGGTGCCGACCAGGTTGCCGGTGGTGGCGTCGTTGGAGTTGTTGTTCATCACCCGGGCCAGGCCGAAGTCGGCGACCTTGACCCGCTGCGAGATCGAGGCGGCACCGGTGGTGATGAGCACGTTCTCGGGCTTGATGTCGCGGTGCACGATCCCGATCGCATGGGCCGCGGTCATCGCGCTCAGGATCGGCTCGATGTAGGCCAGCGCCTTCGCCGCGCCCAGCGGAGCCTGCGAGGCGATGGTGTCGCGCAGGGTGTGGCCCTCGATGTACTCCATCGCGAGGAAGGCGACGCCGTCGTCCTCGTCCTGGTCGTAGACGGCGACCACGTTGGGGTGGGACAGCTTCGCGGCCGACCTGCCCTCGCGTACGAACCGCTCGGCGAAGTTGCCCTCCTCGTCGAGGTCCTGGTGCATGACCTTGACCGCGACGATGCGGTCCAGCCGCATGTCGTGGGCGACGTAGACCGTCGCCATGCCGCCCTTCGCGACCTTCTCGACGATCCGGTAACGCATCCCCAAGACCTTGCCCAGAAGGGGGTCGGATGCGGTAGCCGAGCCTCCGCCGTGGCGCCCGATGACGTCGTCACGGGGGTCCGCCTCACTAGCCACGCGATCCTCCTGTCTCCGGTTGGAGAAGTATTCCGGACCGGGCAATGGTACGGACCAGCGGGTCCCACTCACTACTTTCCGGACCGGCTACCCGGGCCGGTAATGTGATCGTTATGAGCGATGTGCGGCTGGCTGAGCAGGATCTCGGGGTTCTGGTGGAGGAGTGGATCGACTGGGCCACGGCCGCGTCGCAGCTCGGTGTGACGGTGGGGAAGGTGCGCACCATGATCCGCGAGCACGAGCTCGCCGCGGCGGTGCCTCCGGGGGTGAAGGGCCAGCACATCCCGGCCCTGTTCATCCAGGACGGTCTGCCTGTCAAGGGCCTGAGCGGGCTGCTGCACGTGCTCCACGACGGACGCTACGACGACCGCGAGATCATCGCCTGGCTCTTCCTCGACGACGACCTTCCCGGCCGCCCGATCGACGCGCTTCGGGAGAACCGCGGGTCGGAGGTCAAGCGCCGGGCCCAGGCCATGGCACTCTGAAGGCCGCTCGTTCCGTACGTCTCGGAGGAACCTCGTGAGGTCGAAGTCTGCCCTGGTTGGTCTGCTGCTCGCCGTCCTGATGGCGCTGGTCGCCGGATGCGGAGGTGCCTCGGCAGGCGACTCCGGTTCGGGTGAGGGCGGGAAGACCGGCACCGATCCCGAGAGCGGGCTCGCCTGGATCGCGGAGTCCGACCTGCCGCCCGAGGGCGTGGAGACGCTCGAGCTGATCGACGCCGGCGGTCCGTTCCCCTACCCGGGCAAGGACGGCAGCACCTTCGGCAACCGCGAAGGGATCCTGCCGCAGGAGGCTTCGGGCTACTACGCGGAGTACACCGTGCCGACGCCCGGCTCCGATGACCGGGGCGCGCGGCGTATCGTCACAGGCGAGGGTGGGGAGTTCTACTTCACCGAGGACCACTACGAGTCGTTCTCACGGATCGACCGGGGGTGATGGAGACATGAGCGGACTGGCAGGGCTTCTGGCCGGCAAGGTCGATCCCGGCGTGTATCGCTGGCACACCGAGCTGGCCGCGGCCGACCTCTCCGAGTCGGTGACCGGCGCCGGCTGGTCGCTGGCGCAGATCGCCGACGTGGTTGAGACCAAGGACGAGGTGCTCGGCGCCATCGGCGCCGCGCTGGGGTTCCCGGCCCACTTCGGTCGCAACCTCGACGCGCTCTGGGACTCACTGCGCGACCTCGCCGCGCCCACGGTGCTGCTGTGGGAGACGTGGGGGTGCGCTGCGTACGCGGATCGTGCCGGCTTCGACAAGATCGTCCGGGTGCTCCAGGACCGGTCGGCGGAGATCTCCGAGAGCCGGCCGGCGTTCACCGTGCTGCTGCGCGGGGACGGTCCGGACACCGACCTGACCGACCTGGGCTGATCACCCGACGTTGACCGTGCGGGTGGGGTAGCCGGAGGCTCCGTCGGGAGCGGGCGGCGCCTCGTCGGCGGTCTGCGGCGTGCCGGTGCGGTCGTACGCCCTCGCCTGGATCCGGTGCTCGCCCTCGGTCGCGTCCCAGCGGTAGGTCCACTGGCGCCAGGTGTCGATGCTGTCCTCGGCGGCGAGCGTGGCGGGCTGCCAGGGGCCGTCGTCGATGCGTACCTCCACCTTGCTCACGCCGCGGTGCTGCGCCCACGCGACGCCGGCGACGGTCACCTCGCCGGGCATCGTGTCCTCGCCGGGCAGGTCGATGCGGGACTCGGTCTTGATCGGACCCTCGGCGGACCAGCCGCGGTCGGTCCAGTAGGCGCGGAAGTCGTCGAAGCGGGTGACCTCGAGATCGGTGAGCCACTTGGTCGCCGAGACGTAGCCGTAGAGGCCGGGGACGACCATGCGGACGGGGAAGCCGTGGTCCGGGGTCAGCGGCTCGCCGTCCTGGGCGATCGCGAGCAGGGCGTCGCGGCCGTCGGTGAGCGCCTCGAGCGGGGTGCCGATGGTGATGCCGTCGGCACCGGTGGACTTCACCGCGTCGGCGTCGGGGGAGAGGCCGGCGCGCTTGAGGACGTCGCGGATGCGTACGCCGGTCCACGTCGCGTTGCCGATCAGGTCGCCACCGACCTCGTTGGAGACGCAGCAGATCGTCACACGGCGCTCGTAGAGCGGCATCGCGAGCAGGTCCTCGTAGGTGAGCTCGACCGGTCTGTCGACCAGGCCGTGGATCTTGAGGCGGTAGTCGGTGACGTCGACGCGTGGGGTGAGCAGGGCGATGTCGATGCGGTAGAAGTCATCGACGGGGGTCAGGTGGGGCGTCAGCCCGTCGATCCGGAGCTCCGCGCCCGCCGGGAGGGGCGCGGCGGGGGAGACGGCTGCCGGGATGGCCACGTTCGTCACCGGGAGCCGGCGTCCGGTGACCACCTTGGCGCCGACACCGCCGGCCGCACCCACCGCGGTCACGGCAGCCGCGGCGACCAGGAACCTGCGACGGTCGAAGCCGTCGGGTGCCTCAGCCTCGGTGGCCGGGCTGTCGGTCTCGCGCAGCGGCCGGGTGAGGAGGATAAGTGCGGTGATGCCGACCGCGAGGCCGATCACCAGCGCGATGATCCCGGTCCTCCCGTTGTCGGCCCGATCGGCCAGGAGGGCGGCGATGTCGATGGCCCCGAGGAGCAGCAGCATGCCCACGCCGAGAGCCGGGCGGCGTACGGCCAGGGCGCCGGCGACCCCGAGCAGGACCAGCGTGACCAGTCCGACGCAGGCGAGCAGGATCGGCTTGTCGGCGGTGCCGAAGGTGGCGACCGCCGCCTCCTTGAGCCAGCGCGGGGTGATATCGATGACCCGGTCCCCGAGCGCGAGCAGGGGCGAGGCGCCACCGGCGAGGGCTGCGATGAGCTCTGCGACGCCGAGGCCGAGCACGCCGGCGGCGATCCCCGCGAGGGGGCCGTAGGGAAGGCGTCCGAGGACATTGCGGGATGTCATGCTGTGGGTTCGTGGCCGATCGATGGTCGGATGGGACCAATCCTCCCACTCTTCGGCTGCGAACCCGGGATGAGATCGGTCATCTGTCGAAAAGGGGTGCGTATGCGCAGAGCGCTGCGGGTCGTGGGCGAGGAGTCGTCGCCGGGCCCCGATGACGACCTGGACCCGGCGGCGGTGCTCGCCGCGGTCGCCGGTGGCGACCTCGATGCCTTCGGCCGGCTCTACGACGACCTGGCTCCGCTCGTCTTCGGCGTCGCTCGCCGGGTCGTTCGCGACCCCTCGCGGGCGGAGGAGGTCACCCAGGAGGTGTTCACCGAGATGTGGCGCCAGGCGGCCCGCTTCGACCCCTCGCGCGGGTCCGTGCGGACCTGGGTGCTGACGATCGCGCACCGTCGCGCGGTCGACACCGTGCGTTCCACGCAGGCCTCGCGGGCTCGGGAGGAGCACGTCGCCCGGCGTGAGCCGACCGACGTCGCCGGCCCGGAGGACGCCGTCGTCACGGCCTCGGAGCACGAGGGCGTACGGCGCTGCCTGGACTCCCTCACGCCCCTGCAGTCCCAGGCCGTGCGGCTGGCGTACTACCAGGGCTTCACCTATCCGCAGGTCGCCGAGATGCTCGGCCGGCCGCTGCCGACGGTCAAGTCGCGGATGCGGGACGGGCTGATCCGTCTTCGAGACTGCCTGGAGGTGCGCGATGGCGCCTGACGTGCACGGCCTGGTCGGGGCCTACCTGCTCAACTCGTTGGAGGACGAGGAGCGCGCGGAGGTCGAGGCGCACCTGGCCGCCTGCCCCGACTGCCGGGAGGAGGTCGACTCGCTGCGGTCGGCGACCGCCTCGCTCGCCGGTCAGGTGGCCGAGACGCCGCCGGCATCGCTGCGCGCCCGGGTGATGCGTACGGCCTCGGAGACGCCGCAGCTCCCGCCGACCGTCGCCGCGGGCCGCCCCCGTCGTCGCCGGATCGCGGGGGTGATCGCCGCGGTCGCGGCCCTGGTCATCGGTGTCGGCGTGACGGTCGGCGTGGTCGTTGGGGAGGACGACCCGCCGGCGATGACCGCCGCGGAGGTGATGTCGGCCCCCGACGCGCGGATGCACAAGGAGGAGACCTCCGACGGCGAGCTGATGGTCGCGATGTCCCACGAGATGCGCATGGTCGCCGTCGACACCGCCGACCTCGACCGCCCCGCCGGGATGACCTACCAGGTCTGGTGGCACACCGAGGCCGGCATGGCGTCCGCCGGCGTCCTCGAGGAGGAGATGTCCGTCGCCGTACCCGTCGAGGACGGGGATCTCATGGTCACCATGGAACCCATGGGCGGCTCCGACGAACCGTCGGCGACCGTCATCTTTCAGATGCCCGCCGAGAGCCTCTGACGCCGAGACGTCAGCCCGGTCGGCCGAGACGTCAGCCCGGTCGGGGGGGGGGGGGGGGGGGGGGGGCCCCCGCCGCCGGGGGGGGGGGGGGGGGGGGCGGGGGGGGGGGGGGGGGGGGGGGGGGGGGGGGGCGGGGGGGGGCCGGCG